>NZ_OY781925.1:2977818-3325637 GCF_963677305.1 uncultured Holophaga sp. | reverse complement strand
GAGCCATCAACTTCATGAAGCGGTACGTGGCCGATCTGGAATACGACCGCCTGGGCACACCTGAGATCGTGCCCGGTAACGGCAAGCGGGTGGCCATCGTGGGTGGAGGTCCCTCGGGGCTCACCTGCGGCTACTACCTCCGCCAGCAGGGCTACGAGGTCACGATCCTGGACAAGCAGCCCAAGCTGGGGGGCATGCTGCGCTATGGCATTCCCGAATACCGTCTGCCCCAGGCGGTGCTGGACAAGGAGGTGGCTCAGCTTCTGGCGGGCGGCATCCAGGTCCGCACCGGCGTGAAGCTCGGCCAGGACTTCAGCCTGGACACTCTCAAGGCCGAAGGTTTCGACGCCATCTATCTTGCCATGGGCTCCTGGGTGGCCAAGGGCATGGGCCTGGAGGGCGAGGACCACCCCAACATCCTCCCGGGTATCGTCTTCCTGGAGCAGGTCAAGCGGGATGGGCCGCCCGCCCTCTCGGGGCGTGTGGCCATCGTGGGCGGCGGCAACACCGCCATTGATGCGGCCCGCACCGCGCTGCGCAGCGGGGCGGAGAAGGTGACTGTCCTCTACCGCCGCACCCGCGCCGAGATGCCCGCCGATGACATCGAGGTGGAGGATGCCCTGGAGGAGGGCATCGAGTTCGCCTATCTCACCGCCCCCAGTGCGGTGGCTGTGGAGGACGGGAAGCTCCTGGGGCTGGAGTGCTACCTGATGGAGCTGGGGGAGCCCGATGCCTCCGGGCGCCGTCGTCCGGAGAAGGTCAAGGGCAGCGAGTTCCTCTTCAGGGCCGACTGGGTGGTCTCCGCCATCGGCCAGGGTCAGGATCTCTCCGGACTCAGGAACGAGACCTTGGGCGAGCTCAAGGTGACGAAGTGGAACAGCATCGAAGCCGATCCTGAGACTCTGCTCACCAGTGTGGAGGGGGTCTTCGCCGGTGGCGACGCCATGTCCGGCCCGGCGGCGGCCATTGATGCCATCGCTGCGGGCGGTCGAGCTGCCAAGGTGATCGACAAGTGGTTCAGGACCGGTCGGGTCGAGGGGCTCCAGAGCGGCTTCCTGAGCCGTCGGGCGGCCCTGGAGGTCCCCAAGTCCGACTTCTTTCTGGGTATCGAGCCCGCCAAGCGGGTCGAGATGCCCAAGCTGGACCACCATGCCCGGGCCCAGAGCTGGGAGGAGGTGGATCTGGGGGTGACCCCGGAGCAGGTGAAGCACGAGACCGGCCGCTGCCTCTCCTGCGGGTGCAGCAGTGTCTACGACTGCGACCTCAAGACCTACGCGGGCGACTGTGATGTCCAGCAGGAGCACTTCAAGGGGCGGGTCAAGAAGCACAAGGTGGATGACCGTCACCCCTTCATCCTCCTGGACGCCAACAAGTGCATCCTCTGCGGACGCTGCGTGCGGTACTGCGGCGACCTCATCGGCGTGAGCGCCCTCGGCTTCATCGACCGGGGCTACGACACGGTGGTCAAGCCGGCCCTCAACAAGGCCCTGAAGGACACCACATGCATCGGCTGCGGGAACTGCATCGAGGTCTGCCCCACGGGGGCCATCACCTTCAAGGCCACCTTGGAGAAGCCCGGCCCCTTCCGCACGGCGCCCTACCGCTCGGTCTGCTCATTCTGCGGCGTGGGCTGCGAGCTGGACATCAACCACTCCGGTCGGGAGTCCTTCTTCGTCACTGCCAAGCCCCAGGATCCCTTCACTGAAGGCGAGCTCTGCGCCAAGGGCCGCTTCGGCACCTACTACCTGGGCGCCCCGGAGCGGATTGCGCATCCCACGGTGGAGGGCAAGGCCAAGGTGAGCCTCCATGGGGCCGCCGCGGCTCTGGTCGGAGGACTCCGTGGATTGAAGGGGGAGGAGATCCTCTTCCTGGCCTCCCCGCGGATCTCCAACGAGTCCGCCTACCTCCTGGCTTCGCTGGCCCGTCAGGTGGGGACCCGGAACCTCTTTGCGGCAGAGGACCTGGCCCGCCCCGCCCTGCCGGAGTCCGTCCCCATGACCCTGCGCCAGGACGAGGTGGCGAAGGCGGACCTGGTGGTGACCGTGGGGGGGGCGGCGATGAAATACAACCCCGTCTTCGGGTTCAAGGTCCGGCGGGCCATCGCGGGAGGAGCCCGGTTGATCCACATTGGTCCCCTGGACCCTGCCTGGCAGCCGCTGGTCACCTGCCACCTTCCCTGCGCTGCAGGGGAGGAGGCCGGGGTCCTGGCGGCCCTGGCCGGGGTGCTCCAGGAAGAGGGGCTCCAGAAGGCCTGGAGCGTGGCCCAGGCCAGCAATGCCGCCTCGCTCCGGGGCTTTGTCTTCCCCGAGGCCAGTCCCGCCGTCCGGAAGGCGGCCGCCCTCCTCGGCGCAGCTGAGCGCCCTGCGGTCATCGTGAACCGCGATGCTCTTTCCGGCAGCGACGGTGCCGAGCTGAAGTGGGCTTCGGACCTGGCCCTGCTCTCAGGCGCCGGGCTCCTCATGGTCCGCAACGAGGCCAATGGCCAGGGCTTCCAGGACATCGTCTATGGCGGGGGCCTCACCTCCAGTGCTGACCTGGCCAAGGCCAAGGCTGCCTTGGCTGCGGGCTCCCTGAAGGCCGTGGTGCTGGTGGGGGTGGACCCCGAAGGGCTCTCCTGCGTTGAGGAGCTGGCCCGGGTGCCCTTCAGAGTGGCCATGGATGTCTTCGGGACCGCTTTCTCGGATGCTGCGGATGTGGTGGTTCCCCTGGCGCCCCTGGCGGAGGAGGAGGGCTCCACGGTCTCCTTCGACGGCCGCATCCTGAAGTTCAGGAGGGCTTTCAAGCCCCTGTCGGGCTTCGGCAACCTGGACTTTCTGGGCTGCGCCCTCCAGGAGGCCGGGGGGGTCGCTCCTGACCTGGCGGCCATCCGTGAGGCGATCGCCGGGCAATCCCCGGCCTATGCCGGCCTGAGTTCGGACCTGCCCCAGGTCTTCCTGGCTGCGGACCGGAAGCGGCACCTCTTCCTGGCCTCCTGGGGGGCCGGGCCGGCAGTCCCCTACAGCTCCGCCACCACCTACAGCCGGCGCTGGACCCTCGGCAATCCGCTGAGAAAGTAGCGCGCAGCCAGGGCCCTTCCGGGATCACCCCGGAGGGGCTCTGGCCTGCTCTTCGGCGAGGTCGACGCTGCGAGACCGGGTATGCTGGGGCATGCCTACCGCGAAGCCCACCCTGATGTCGCGTCTGCAGGAGGCCCGGGATCTCTCCCCGAGTCAGCAGCGGATCTCCGAGTGCCTCACGGCCAACATGAACGAGGCCGCCCTCTGGGGGGTGGAGGAGCTGGCGGAGCACTCCCACAGCTGCGTGGCCACCGTGGTGCGCTTCGCCAAGAGGCTCGGCTATTCGGGCTTCCTGGAGATGCGCAAGGCCCTGGTGAACTCGGCCAAGCGCCACTACCGGCGGGGGGACCAGTTGCTGCAGGCGCCCACCCAGGCCGCGGCCACCCTGGTGGAGGTGGCCCGCCGGGATATCCGCAACATCGAGCGGGTGGTTCTGGCCGTGGATGAGGAGCAGCTCCAGCGCGTTGTCGCCCGGATCCGGGACAGCCGGGTCCGCCTGGTCATCGGGGATGGGGTCTCAGCCCTCATGGCCCGGCACTTGGCCTATCTGCTGCTGAATACAGGGCTGCCGGTGATGGAGGGCAACCCCGCTGACTTCGCTTCCCAGGTGGGGGTGCTGGAGTCACAGGATCTGCTGATCGCCATTTCCATCACGCCCTACACCCGGGAGACCCTCGACGCTGCGGCCTATGCCCGCAAACGCAAAGTGCCCGTGCTGGCCTTCACTGACCGGCCCGGCTCCCCCCTGGGGCAATCGGCGGACCTGATGCTGCCCATTCCGGGCGAGAATCTCCTCTTCTCCCACTCCCTGGCGGCTTTCGGCACCCTGGCCCACGCCATCGCCACCGCCATCGCCCGAGAGGACCCCAAGGGCTCCCTCAGGAAGCTCCGAGAGGTGGAGCGGGTGGCCAAGAGCAAATTCACGGATGACCTTCCGGCCCAGGGCGAGTAGGCTAGTGGCATGAAGTTGCCCCATCTGCCTCCAGGCTGATCGTGGATCCCCGGCAAGCGCCGGGTGGTGATCCTGTTCAGCCGGATTGCGGCGGCCCCGGGATGAAAAAAAACTGATCATCCTGGTGCTGCGTGCTGTAACGCGTGCATTCCCGGCCCACCGACTCAAGATTCCCTCAGGGAGATTCCGAAGCATCGGAAGAGGAGCTGGCCATGACCATGGGCTGCAAGTACGGTTCCCACCGCGTGGTGGAGCCGAAAGGGGTGCTCCCCCAACCCGCTCTGCGGGTCGACAACGACTTCAATACCCTTTACGACAACGAGATCCTGGTGGACGTGCTGGCGCTGAACATCGACAGCGCCAGCTTCACCCAGATCGAGGAGGAGGCCGGACATGACCTCTCCCGCATCGGGGCGAAGATCCTGAAGATCGTCCGCGAGCGCGGCAAGATGCAGAACCCCGTCACCGGGTCCGGGGGCATGCTCATCGGGACTGTGGCCCGGGTGGGTGCTGCCCTGGCCGGGCGGGACCTGAAGCCCGGGGACCGCATCGCCTCCCTGGTCTCCCTGAGCCTGACCCCCCTGCGCATCGACCGGATCCTGAAGATCCACCCCGGGATCGACCGGGTGGAGATCGAGGGGCAGGCCCTGCTCTTCGAGAGCGGGATCTACGCCAAGCTCCCAGGGGACATGGGCGAGGGCCTGGCCTTGGCGGCCCTGGATGTGGCCGGGGCGCCGGCCCAGACCGCCAAACTGGTGAAGCCCGGGGATTCCGTGCTCATCCTTGGGGCCGGCGGCAAGTCGGGCATGCTGGTGGCCTATGAAGCCATGAAGCGGGTGGGGCCCACGGGCCGGGTGGTGGGCAACATCCACCACGGACCCGATCAGGCGGTGCTGGAGGGCCTGGGCTTCTGCCACGCCGTCATCAAGGCCGATGCCACCCGCCCCCTGGAGCTGCTGGAGGCCTCCCTGGCGGCCAACGGCGGCCGGGAATACGACTTGGTCATCAACTGCGTCAATGTCCCCAACACCGAGCTGAGTTCGATCCTGCCCTGCCGGGATGGAGGCACTGTCTACTTCTTCAGCATGGCCACGCACTTCGGCAAGGCCGCCCTTGGGGCCGAAGGTGTGGGCAAGGACGTGAACATGATCATCGGCAACGGCTACACCAGGGATCACGCCGAGATCACCCTCTGGGAGCTGCGGGAGAACCCTGCGCTCCGTCAGCTCTTCGAGTCGCGTTACGTCTGACAAAAACGAATTCCGCCCCTAAGGCGCGAAGCCGCGAAGAAAAGCAAAGCGTTTTTCGGGGTGTCTTCGTGGTGGAAGTGATTCTTTTGGAGTCTTCATGGCCCAGTCTGCACCCAAGCTCAACCTGACCCAGTCCATGGCGATGTATGAGGCCTCGCAGCGCCTTTCGCCCGGCGGCATGATGGGGATCCGCCGCCCCTACAACTTCATCCCGGGTGAATACCCGATCTTCCTCGAGAAGGGCTACGGCGGCCACATTGTGGATGTGGACGGCAATGACTACATCGACATGCTCTGCGCGTACGGGCCCATCATCCTGGGCTACCAGGAGCCCGAGATCAACGAGGCCGTGAAGGCCCAGATGGACAAGGGCTTCTGCTTCTCCCTGGTGCAGCCCATCCAGAACGAGCTGGAGCAGCGCCTCATCGACCTCATCCCCAGCGCCGAGAAGGTCATCCTGGTGAAGACTGGCTCCGATGCCACCGGCGTGGCCGTGCGCATCGCCCGGGGCTACACCGAGCGCAACACCATCCTGCGCTGCGGCTACCACGGCTGGCACGACTGGGCGGTGGAGGTCCACGGGGGCGTGCCTCAGTGCGTCCAGGACCTCACGGTGGAGTTCGAGTACGGCCACCTGGAGGACCTGGAGGCCAAGCTGGAGGCCCACCAGGGCGATGTGGCGGGCATCATCATCACCCCCGTGGGGCATCCTCTGGCCAAAGCGGTGCAGGCCCCCCCCGAGGGCTACCTGGAAGGAGTCCGTTCCCTGGCGGACAAGCATGGGGCCGTGCTCATCTTCGACGAGATCCGCAGCGGCTTCCGGGTGGCCCTGGGGGGCGCCCAGGCTCGCTACGGGGTGACCCCTGACCTTTCGACTTTCGGCAAGGCCCTGGCCAACGGCTACCCCATCAGTGCCGTGGTGGGGAAGGCGGAGTTCATGGATGTCTGCGAGAAGAAGGTCTTCATCAGCTCCACCTTCTTCCCCAACAGCCTGGAGATGGCCGCGGCCATGAAGTGCCTGGACATCCTGGAGCGGGACCGGATCATCGAGCAGGTCTGGGAGAAGGGCACCTGGTTCCTGGCCGAGCTGGAGCGCGTGGTGAAGGCCAGCGGTGTCTCCGCCACAGTCAACGGCATCCCGCCCATGCCCTTCATGCTCTTCGACAAGGTGGACGAGCACGCCAAGGTGCGCCGGGAACGCTTCTACACCGAGACCATCCGGCGCGGGCTCTTCATCCAGCCCTTCCACCACTGGTACATCAGCGCCCGTCACACCCAGGCGGATCTCGGGAAGGCCATCGCGGCCATCGAAGAGGCCCTGGCGGTGGTGGCCGAGCTCTACCCGGAGAAGTAGGCCATGGACGACAAGCTCATCATCACCTGCGCGGTCACCGGGGCGGAGACCACCCGGGCCATGCAGCCGGCTCTGCCCATCACCCCGGAGGAGATTGCCCAGAGCGCCTTTGAAGCCTATGAGGCCGGGGCCTCGATCCTGCACATGCACGTCCGCCAGGACGATGGCACCCCCACCCAGGACCGGGCCATCTTCCAGCGGGCCATCGATTTGGTGCGGGCCAAGTGCGACATGGTGATCGAGGTGACCACCGGGGGGGCCGTGGGCATGAGCGCCGAGGAGCGGCTCCAGCCCGTGGCCCTGAACCCCGAGATGGCCAGCCTGGACTGCGGCACCGTGAACTTCGGGGATGACTACATCGTCAACACCCTGCCGGACATGCGCCGCTTCGCCCGGGAGATGAAGGCCCACGGGGTGCGGCCCACCCTGGAGTGCTTCGACCTGGGCCATGTCTATGCCAGCCACATCCTCATCCGGGAGGGCCTCCTGGAGCCGCCCTATCACTACGGGTTGGTGCTCAATGTGCCCGGGGCAGCCAAATACGAGCCCGAGGTCCTGGCCTTCCTGGTGCGCAGGCTCCCGGAGGGGGCCCACTGGACCGCCATGGGCATCGGCGGCAAGGCCAATCTGGACTGCCTCTACGCCACCATCGCCCTGGGCGGCCACGTGCGGGTGGGCTTCGAGGACAACATCTTCTACAGCAAGGGTCGCCTCGCGACGAGCAACGCTGAGCTGGTGGCCCGGGCCGCCCGTATCGCTGCCGACTGCGGACGGGAGCTGGCCCGCCCTGACGATGTGCGCCGGATGCTGGCGCTCCGGGGGGCCTGATGGTCACCGGTCTGAATCCCCTGTCTATGGATCCCCAGGAGTCTGCATGCTGACCTACGAAAATGTCGACTGGCGCAAAGTGCCCCTCTTCCGGGAGGTCCCGGAGGAGCAGTGGAACGACTGGCACTGGCAGATGCGGAATGCCATCCGCGATGTGGAGACCCTGGAGAAGGTCATCCCCCTCAGTGATGAGGAGCGGGCCCATCTCCAGCAGTGCCTCCAGAAGTTCACCATGGAGATCACCCCCTATTACGCGGCTCTGATGGACCCGGCAGACCGGAGCTGCCCGGTGCGGATGCAGGCGGTTCCGCGGCTCCTGGAACTCCACGACGAGCCCTCGGACCTGGCGGATCCCCTGCATGAAGACGTGGACTCCCCGGTGCCCGGGCTCACCCACCGCTATCCTGACCGGGTGCTCCTCCTGGTGACCAACATGTGCTCCATGAACTGCCGCCACTGCACCCGGCGGCGCCTGGTGGGGGAGCAGTACACCCACATGAACGACCAGGACATCCAGAAAGCCATCGACTACATCGCCCGCACGCCCCAGGTGCGGGATGTCCTCCTCTCGGGGGGCGATCCCCTGGTGCTGGGGGATGAGCGCCTGGAGTCCATCCTCCAGCGCCTGCGGGCCATCCCCCACGTGGAGATCATCCGCATCGGCACCCGGGTGCCGGTGGTCATGCCCCAGCGGGTCACCCCCGAGCTGGTGGCCATGCTCGGGAAATACCACCCCATCTATGTCAACACCCACTTCAACCATGCCAAGGAGATCACCGCCGAGGCCAAGGCCGCCTGTGCGCGCCTGGCGGACGGCGGCATCCCCCTGGGGAACCAGAGCGTGCTGCTGCGGGGCGTCAACGATGACGCGGTGGTGATGAAGAAGCTCATGCACAAGCTTTTGGCGGTGCGGGTGCGCCCCTACTACATCTACCAGTGCGACCTGAGCCTGGGCATTAGCCACTTCCGCACCTCGGTCTCCAAGGGCATTGAGATCATCGAGAACCTGCGGGGCCACACCACCGGCATGGCCGTGCCCACCTTCGTGGTGGACGCCCCCGGCGGTGGTGGCAAGATCCCCGTCATGCCCAACTACCTGATTTCCATGGGAGATGATCGGGCCATTCTGCGGAACTTCGAGGGAGTGGTCACCACCTACACCTGGCCCATCAGCGGTACGGGAAGCCATGCCGTGCCCCATGCTCCCGGGGACGAGGAGCTCTATGCGGCCAAGGATGGGGTGGCCCTGCTCCTGGCGGGCAAGAAGCTCTGCCTGGAACCCGAGGGGCTCTTCCGCAACCAGCGGCACTGAGGCGGGCATGGACCTCTGGGCTTCCATGGCGGGCGCAATCACGGCGGTGACGGGACTGGAGAAGGGCTCAGGCAAGACCACCTTCCTGGACCTGGCCCTGGCCCGACTGCGCCCCCAGGGGCCCGTGGGGGTCTTCTCCATCGGGCTTGACGGGACCCAGAAGGGGGAAGGGGCCCAGGTCCGGGTGCGGCCCGGGGACATCGTCCTGAGTGCCGAACGTCTGGTGAGGGCCTCCGAGACCCGGGTGGAACTCCTGGAGGCGCTTCCCGACCGGGCGGGGCTGGGTCGGCTCCTCCTGGGAAGGGTCCTCAGGGGTGGAAGCCTCACCCTGGCAGGGTGTGAGCATCTCAGCGTCCTGGGCGGGGCCATTGCCCGGGTCCGGGGCGAGGGGTGGGCTGCCTCGATCCTGGTGGACGGGGCCGTGGACCGGCTGACCCAGGTGTCCGCTTTGGGGGCTCCGGGTGCCGGGAGCCTGGCGGAGCCCGGCTTTGTCTTCACCGCCCGGGTCGAGCCCGCCAATCTGGAGCGGGCCGCCGCCCGGATGCGGGGCTTGCTGCTCATGGACGGACTCCCCTGCGGCCCTGCTCCAGGGGGTATCGATTGGGAGGGGCCCCTCACGACTGAGAGCCTGAAGCGCCTGCCCGTTGGGCTCCCCTCCCTCTCGGTGGAGGATCTGACCAAGCTCTTTCTGAGCCCGGCCGAGCTGTTCCGGCTACGGGGGATCCTCCGCCTCCGCCGGCGCCTCCCCCTTCGGGCCCTGGTGGTGGGACTGCGGGGCCTGGATCGGGCGGCCTTCCTCCGGGCCCTGGGACCGGAGCATGCTGCCAGGGTGTGCTTCCATCCCTGCGAGGAGGCGGCCTGATGACCCTGGACTTCCTCGCATTTGCTGAATTCGCTGCTTTCTGGGAGCGCCTGCAGCCCCTGAGCCCCTTCGGGCGGGATGCCAAGGCCCGCCAGGGGCTCCTGGTGGATGCCCTGCTCCTCGAGCGGCTCTGGGACCTGACGGAGGCTGCCGGGGAGCTGCTGTCGGGTGGGGAGGGAGCGTCCCTGGAGCTGAGCCGGATCCGCCACCACCTCCAGCGCCTGCCGCGCATCCCTGAAGATGCCCAGGCTGTCCTTGGGGAAGTGGAGCTCTTCGAGGTCAAGAAGTTCCTCCACAACTACACCCGGCTCAGGGAGCTTCTGCCTCCGGGTCCCCTGGCCTGTTTCGCGCTGCCGGAAGCCCCAGGGGCCCTGTTCGCGCTCCTGGACCGGGGGCGCCAGGGGGCGGAGTCCTTCTTTCTCTCCGATGCCTACAGCGCCGACCTGGCGGCCATCCGGCAGGAGATCCGCGCTACGGATGCCCGGCTGGAATCGCTCCGGGTCTGCCGCCTGGAGGAGATCGCCGAGCGGCTGGGGGTGGCTTTCGGGGATCGGCCCTTTCTGGTCCTGGAGGGCAGGCGCTTGGCCGATCCAGAGGCCGTCCGGGAGCTGCTGGAGGTGGAGCCCTTCGATGCCGGGCGTCTCCGGGTATGTCCCAGGCCTCCGGCGGAGGCCTGGCCCCTGCGGGAGGCCCGGGAGACGCTCCAGGTGCGGGAGCGTCTGGCCGAAGAGGGGGTCATGGCGGAGCTGGCCGCGTCCGTGCGCGAGGCCCTGCCGGACCTGCTGGCCTGCAGGGACGCCGTGGCGGCCTTCGACCTCGCCCTGGCCCGGGCCCGGCTTGCCCAGGACTGGGCCCTGGTCCGTCCCCGCCTGGAGCCGGGAGCCCTCCGGGTGCAGGGGGGACGCTTCCTCCCCTGCGAGGCGCTCTGCCAGCGTCTGGGTCTGCCCTACACCCCCCTGGACGCCGACTTTCCGGGGGCCATGGTGATCTTCGGGGCCAACATGGGAGGCAAGACCGTGGTCCTCAAGACCCTGGCCTTCCTTCAGGCCTGCGTCCAGCACGGGCTCTTCGTCCCCGCCCGGGCCTTCGTCACCCGGGTCTTCCGGTGCCTCCGCTTCATCGGCGAGGGTGAGCCAGGGGCCACCCAGGGCCTCTCTGGCTTCGGCCGGGAGATCCGCCGGGTGGTGGAGCACCTGGATGAGGGGGCCGCAAATACCTTGCTCCTTCTTGACGAATTCGCCCGCACCACCAGCAGCCGGGAGGCCGAGGCCCTCCTGGGCGCCCTCCTGGAGCGCCTGGCCAGGGAGCCCGGGGCCTGCACCCTCTGCAGCACACACCTGCGGGGCCTGGTCCGCAGCCCAGGCATCGACTACCGCTGCATGGCGGGGTTGAAAGCGGGGGCCGCCGAGGGTCTGGGGGGCGCCACGGGACTGGAGGAGCGGATTCGCCAGATCGACCGCCTCATGGACTACCGGCTGGTGGAGGATGGCGGCCCCGGCGGAGTCTCGGACGCCCTGACCATCGCCTCCCTGCTTGGGCTCCCGGGGGCCCTGGTGACAAGGGCCACTGTTCTGATGGATGCATACCATGAAGAAGGATGAGCGCATGAAACCCAAGCTGGGACTGCCCGAAGACAAGATCGCCGAGTGCCGCGCCCTGGCGGGACGCATCGTGGCGCCGGTCATGGACTTCGTCCGGGACCATACGACCGTGAGCGTCGAGCGGGCCACCCTGCGTCTGGCGGGAGCCGACGGCGCGGATGCGGACGGCGTCCCCGTACCGAACCTGGTGGTGGACCAGCTCAAGGGGCGCCTTGAGGACGGCGCGCTCTTGCCCTACGTGAATGCCCTGGTGCGGCTCGGGATCAGCGTTCCTGAGCTCAATGCCCGGATTGCCGGGGGACTGGACATCGCCTCCCTGCCTCTGGGTGACCGGGGGGCCCTGGAGGTCCGCGCCCGGGAGCTGGTGGAGTCCTTTTCATGCAGGGTCGCCGGAAACCGCGGGCATCGCAGGGCCAAGCAGGCCGAGTTCGCCGGACGGAACCACGACCCCCTGCTCTATGTCATCGTGGCCACCGGCAACATCCACGAGGATGTGAAGCAGGCGCGGGCGGCGGCGGAGCAGGGGGCCGATGTCATCGCCGTGATCCGCACCACGGCCCAGTCGCTCCTGGACTACGTGCCCTATGGGGCCACTACCGAGGGCTTCGGGGGCACCTACGCCACCCAGGAGAACTTCCGCATCATGCGGGCCGCCCTCGACGAGGTGGGAGAGCGGGTGCAGCGCTACATCCTGCTCACCAACTACGCCTCGGGGCTCTGCATGCCGGAGATCGCGGCCATGGGTGCCCTGGAGCGCCTGGACATGATGCTCAACGACTCCATGTACGGCATCCTCTTCCGCGACATCAACCAGTACCGGACCTTCGTGGACCAGCGCTTCAGCCGGATGATCAACGCCCACGCCGGAATCATCATCAACACGGGCGAGGACAACTACCTGACCACCTCGGACGCCGTTGAGAAGGCCTTCACGGTCCTGGCCAGCCAGTTCCTCAACGAGCGCTTCGCCCGGGAGGCGGGTCTGCCCCCCAGGCTCATGGGGCTGGGCCATGCCTTCGAGATGGACCCCTCCATCCCCAACGGCTTCCTGCTGGAGTGGGCCCAGGCCCAGATGGCCCGGGAGATCTTCCCCGAGGCCCCGCTGAAATACATGCCCCCCACCAAGTTCATGACCGGGAACATCTTCAGGGGGACGGTCCAGAATGCCCTCTTCAACTTCGTCTCCCAGGCCACAGGGCAGGGGATACACCTGCTGGGGATGATGACCGAGGCCATCCACACCCCCCACATGCAGGACCGCTTCCTGGCCCTGGAGAATGCCAAGTACGTCATGGGGGCCATGGCGGGGCTGGCCGAGGAGATCGAGTTCAGGCCCGATGGCCTCATCGTGCGCCGCGCCCATGAGGTGCTGGACCAGGCGCTTGGCTTCCTGCGGGAGGTGCAGGGCACAGGCCTCATGGAGGCCATCGAGCAGGGGCTCTTCGCCGACATCAAGCGCAGGCGGGACATGGGGAAGGGTCTGGAAGGCCTGGTGCGGAAGGGGCCGGGGTACTGGAACCCCTTTGAGGGGCATCTGGAAGGCGAACTGGGGGTCTGAATGGCAAAGGATCCAACACCGATGGCAAGCCGAAAAGCCTTTTCTGGCCACGGATGCCCACCGATCGCCACAGATTGGGCCAGGCCCCCCCGGGCACCCAACGTGGGATGGCCCCAAGGCTTTTCATCTGCGTGGATCCGTGTCCATCTGTGGACAACTTTTTTTCATCTGTGTGAGCCCCGAACGTCGGGGGGCGGAACCCGGCCGATGAGCGGGTTGGCCTCTTCTACGCCCTCTGTGCTGACTCAATGGCATGCTTCTCCGGAGCCGAGATGATCATCCGTTCCTATGGCGACACCCTTGACGATGGAGCTGTGCAGCTCTCTTTCACCCTTCCTGTGCCCGAGGGCCCCAGGGGCCGGGAGGCCGCCCGGCTCTTTGTGGAGAAGCTGGGCTTCCGGCATGTGGACATTGTCCACGCCACCGCCCTTTCCGAGGGCTTCTCGATGTATGTGGCCTATGGCCGGACGGAGGCGACCATCGACTATGACGCCATCCAGGTGGAGGACGCTGTGGGGGAGAAGCTCTACACGATGGAGGAGGCCTGCCGGGCCATCCGGGAGCGCCTTGGGCGCAAGGTGGTGGTGGTGGGGGCCTGCACGGGCTTCGATGCCCACACGGTGGGGATCGACGCCATCATGAACATGAAGGGCTACAACCACCACTATGGCCTGGAGCGCTACAGCGAGGTGGAGGCGCACAATCTCGGGGCCCAGGTCCCCAACGAGCGCCTGATCGACTATGCCGTGCAGGTGGGGGCTGATGCCATCCTGGTGAGCCAGATCGTCACCCAGAAGGATGTCCACCTCCGGAACCTGACGGAGTTCATCGAACTGCTCCAGGCCCGGGGGCTCCGGGAGCGCTTCATCCTCATTGCCGGTGGCACCCGCATCGGGCACAAACTGGCGGTGGAGCTGGGCTTCGATGCGGGCTTCGGCCAGGGCTGCTATGCCGACCATGTGGCCACTTTCATCATCGATCGCCTGGTGCAGGCCCAGCAGGGCCTCTGATCTGCCTGTCCTGGGCGGGTTTGGGTTTTATATCTGAATTAATTGGGCTTGCTTTGTGGATAGTGACTCGTTTTTGGATGAAAAAAAACTTGACTCACTGGGTGGCTAAGAATAGTTTTTTGTCATTACACCGGCCCAGGGGAGGGAACCATGTCATCCGGCAGAGGACTATCTCGGATCAGCGGTCTGACGCTCGCACTCGTCGCCGCACCGGCGCTCTTCGCCCAGAGCAGCACCACTTCGGCGCTCACGGGTGTGGTGAAGGATCCCGGGGGCAAGCCCCTGGCCGGAGCAACCATCCGGTTGGCCTCACCTGTGCTCATGGGCGAGCGGACGGCCCGAAGCACCGAGAACGGCAGCTACCGCTTCCCCCTTCTGCCTCCGGGACCCTATCGCATCGTGGTGGAGGCTCCCGGCATGACCACCCTGGTGGGCAGGGAGACCCTGGAGCTCGGAAAGTCCACGACCCTGAACTGGAAGTTCCAGGCGGTGGCCACGAGCACCGTGGAGGTGGTGGCCACCACCTCGACCGCTGAAGTGTCGAGCTCGAACCTGACCACCAACTTCAGTCCTGAAAGCCTGGCCATGCTCCCGGCGGAACGGAGCCTTGACGGGATCATGAACATGACGCCCGGGGTGAATGGCAACAAGGCCTGGGGCGGCTACTCAAAGGAGAATGCCTACATGCTTGACGGCATGAACGTGGGCGATCCTTCGGGGAACTCCCAGTACATCTACCCCAACATGGACTGGTTCTCCGAGATCCAGATGGGTGGCCTGGGGGCGGGGGTCGAGTACGGCGGCTTCATGGGCGGCTATCTCAACGGCATCATCAAGCGGGGCGGCAACGAGC
Source organism: uncultured Holophaga sp. (assembly GCF_963677305.1). Classification (GTDB taxonomy): domain Bacteria; phylum Acidobacteriota; class Holophagae; order Holophagales; family Holophagaceae; genus Holophaga. Next base: position 3,311,001 of record NZ_OY781925.1, on the reverse strand, counting down.
TGGAGGGGAGCGTCAACACCTACTACGGCAGCTCCAATTGGGAGTCCAAGTCCCACAATCCGGATTCCCGCCTGACGGATAGGGACCTGGCCCCCGCCAAGGACTGGGAGCTCTCGGCCAGCGTCGGTGGGCCCCTGATCAAGGACAAACTCTGGTATTTCGTCTCCCTGGACCGGACTTCGGAGGAGGAGACTCCCATCGGCGCTCCCATCGCCGAGAAGACCAAGAAGTTCATGGGGCTGGCCAAGGTCTCCTGGCAGCCCAGGGAGTCCACCACCCTGGAATTCCTGGCTGAGTACGACTACCTGGGGAGGGACGGCCGGGGTACGGACAACGTGACGCTGCCCATCGCCACCAACCGCGAGATTGCGCCCGACCGGATGTACAACCTCACCTGGACCGAGGTGCTGGGTTCCGACAAAGTCCTGACGGTCAAGGCTTCCGGTTTCTCGGGGCGCTTCGACCTCCCCACCTACAATGGCGAGTCCTATCCCCTCTACTCCAAGAAGGCGATCGACGGATACAAGTACTACAACAACGCCCCCACGGAAGACTTCAACTACCGCGGACGCAACACCCTCAGCGCGGTCTTCGACTGGTTCAAGCCCGGACTGCTCACCGAGACCGATTCCCACGCCTTCAAGTTCGGGATCGAGGGCGAGCAGTCCACGGACGAGGAACTGGAGCGCTACCCCGGAGGCTACAAACTGCGGGCTTGGCGGGATACGGATGCTGATGACAATTACATCTACCGCAGCGATGTCTACTACGAGGGGGGCGGTTGGAACATCAAGCAGCGCATCGGTCGCATTGCGGCGTTTGTGCAGGATGAGTGGAAGGTGAGTGATCGGCTGGGCTTCCGGATCGGCCTCCGCTACGAGAACTTCATGGCCCGCTATTACGGAGAGGATCACAACCTCTGGAACAAGAAGACCTTTGCGCCCCGCTTGGGGGTCAAGTACGCCCTGACGCCGGACCAGGCCAACGTCATCAATGCCCACTTCGGACGCTACTACGCGGGGTACTCCACCTACTTCATCGACCGGGCCAACAAGACGGCGGCTCCGGACACCATCGTCCGCATCTGGGGTTCGGACACCCAGATCGATCCCTACAACCCCTCCACCTGGCCGACGCTGAACCCCTCCACCGACGCGATCTACTACACCGAGAGCAATGTTTCCCGGGTGGATCCGAATGCCCGCCAACCTTACACCAATGAGCTGACGGCTACCTTCACCCACAAGATCGACCAGCTCTGGAGCACCTCCCTCACCTGGGTCTTCAGGGACTGGAAGGACATGCTGATCCGTCGCAACCTTGCTACCGAGAGCGGCCTGGATACCGTGGACTACACCAACCCCCTCACCGGGGGCACGGTCACCGCCTACAGCCTGCCCGTGGATGCCTACGGCAGCATGGCGACGGATTACCTGGTCACCAACGACAAGCGGGCCAAGCGCCGCTACTGGGCCCTCTCCGCCCAGGTGGAGCGCCAGTTCGCCAACGGGTGGAACTTCAGTGCCAACTATACCCGTGCCAAGCTATACGGCAACATCAAGCGGGCGGACGGCTACGATGATACCTTCGCCAACCCCAACAGCATGATCAACTCCTATGGCAAGCTGCCGGGCTACAACGACAACGAAATCAAGCTCCGGGGAGGGTACGAGCTGCCCTGGAAGACCCGGATCAGCGCCACCTTCACGTATCTGAGTGGCGAGCACTGGACCCCCACGCTCTCCACCGAGGCCCTGCCGGACTACTACAACATCAACCTGCTCCCCCTTGGCTCGTACACCTATCCCAGCCAGCGGCTCCTGGATGTCCGGGTCAGCCAGGGGGTCTCCCTGGGGCGGAAGTCCAATCTGGAGGCCTTCGTGGATGTCTTCAATGTCCTCAACTGCAGCTCAGCCACCAGTTGGGACACGATGTACTACGATGCCGACTATGCCGAGACCAACTCGGACTACCAGCTGCCAGATACTGCTGTCCGCGGCCGTCGGGCCCGGGTCGGTGTGAGGATCACCTTCTGATGGCCCGCCTCCGCTTCCTCCTGCCCCTCCTCCTTCCGGTGCTGCTGGCTGCTGCCCCGCCCGCACCCCGGGGCACCCTGGTGATCGTGGGGGGCGGTGGGAGCACACCCCAGATTGATGCGGCCTTCCTGGAGGCCGCTGGAGGGAAGGGCGCCCGGATCGGGGTGATCCCTGTCGCCTCGGAATCACCTGAGGAGATTCTGACGGAGTGGAAGGCGGATCTGGAGAAGGCCGGGGTGCTCATGGTCCCCCTTCGAGTGCCCTCGAGGGAGGAGGCCTCCTCCCCGGCTCTGCTGGCGGCGGCGCGCACCTGCACCGGCTTCTGGTTCTCCGGAGGGGACCAGAACCGCACTGCAGACCGGGTGCTCGGCACGCCTCTCCACGCTCTGGTGATGGAGAAATACCGGCAGGGTGCGGTGGTAGGGGGCACCAGCGCCGGGGCGGCCATCATGTCCCACCTGATGTTCAACGGGGAGGACCGCTTCGGCAAGGAGGCCCTCACCGAGATCGGGGAGGGAGCCTATCAGGTGAGGGAAGGGCTGGGCTTCCTGCCGGACCGCATCATCGTCGATCAGCACTTCCTGAGGCGGAACCGGGAGAACCGGCTCATCAGCCTTCTCATGGATCATCGGGATCATCTGGGGCTGGGCATCGACGAGGCCACAGCCCTGGTAGTGAAGGGGGGGCGGGCCCGGGTGCTGGGCCGGCACTTCGTGATGGTCTTCGATCCTAAGGGCATGGTGCGGAAGGGCGCGGGCTTCGAGGGGCTCGTGGTCCATCTTCTGGCCCCGGGGCAGGGTCTTGATCTCAGGACCGGCGCCCCCCTGCGGGAAGCTGCTTCTCGATGAGGCGCCTGCGGGGACCTCTGAGTGTCGCAGCCCTGGTCATGCCCATGGCCGCCGGGGACCTGACCGGATATGCCGAGATGGAGACCTTCCTTCGCTCCGTGGAGAAGCCCGGCTTCATCACGGTCTCCGAGGAGGGGCGCAGCCACCAGGGGCGGGCGATCTACCTGGTGCGGATCCGTCGCACCGAGGCCCCGGCCTGCCGCGTCTTCTTCTATGCCCAGCAGCATGGGGACGAGGTTGCGGGAAAGGAGGCCCAGCTCCAGTGGATCCGGGAGCTGGCCTCCCATCCAGAGCTCCTTCCGGAGGATGTGGACCTCTACCTCATGCCCATGGTGAATCCCGACGGGGCGGAGGCCCACACCCGCCTGAATGGGGTGGGGGAGGATCTGAACCGCGATCACTTGACCCTGGCCCAGCCCGAGACCCGGGCCCTGCACCGGGTGGCCCGCCGGGTGATGCCCCACCTCGCCGCCGACAGCCACGAGTTCGAGCGCCGCCCGGACAGCTATGACGCACGGGGCTGGGAGTTCTGGCCCCTCATCACCCTGGATGCCACCAACCACCCCCTGGTCTCCGCGCCCCTGAAGGCCGCCGCCCTGGAGCGGGTCGAGGGGGCCCGCACCCTGATGGCCGGGCTGGGCATCGCCTTCAATCGGTATGCTGTGGGGGGACCCCCCCCTGACGAGGAGCTGCGCCCCTCCACCCCGGAGGTGGACGATGCCCGGAACAGCCTGGGCACCCTGGGGGCGGTCTCCTTCATCATCGAGTCCTCGGTGCGTCATGAAGCTCCCGATCCCCAGGCCGACCTGGCGGAGCGGGTGCGGGCCTATCGCAGTCTCTATGCCTATCTCCTGGGGGACCGCCCCTGGCGGGAGCGCTGCAGGGGCCTGGCTGAGGCAGCCCAAAGCGAGCCCCTGCCCCCCTTCATCGCCACCAATGTCTTCTGGGCCAACCTGGGGGGACGGATCACGGAGGTGCCTGTCCGGGAAACCGCCACGGGACGGACCCTGAGGATTCCCACGGCCAATGCCATGTCGGACCTGGTGGTGAAGCAGAGCGTGCCTACGCCCACCGGATATGCCGTGGAGCCCCGGGCCGCAGCGCGCTTCCGGCCCGTGCTGGAGGCCCAGGGCCTGCATTATGAAGTGCTTGAACACTCCCTGAAGGTGCAGGTGGAGGCCTGCCGCCTGGAGCGCTTCGAGGCGCCCGCCGATCCCCTCTACCACCGGCATCCTTTCCGGCAGATCGTGAGCCGGGGCTCAGCTCGGGAACGGGAGCTGGGCCCGGGCACCCTGCTCGTCACTCTCGATCAGCCCCTGGCCCGCCGGGCCATCCAGATCCTGGAGCCTTGCATGCTCTTCGGTCTGTACAGCTATGCCGGGTTCCGCGCTCTCGCGGAGGCGGACGGCACCCTGCCGGTCCTGCGCCTTGTGGGCCCCCAGGTCCCCTGAAAACCGGAGTATTCATGCTGCTGATTCAGAATGCCGATGTCTTCGCGCCGGAGCCCCTGGGTACCCAGGATCTGCTCCTGGGCGGGGAGCGTATCCTCCACCTGGAGCCGGGGATCGGGATCCCGGGGCGCTACTGCAGGACCCTGGATGCCCGGGGCCTCCTGGCCGTACCCGGTTTCATCGACGGGCATGTGCACATGATGGGCGGGGGGGGCGAGAGCGGCTTCGCCAGCCGGACGCCGGAACTCCAGCTCTCGGATGCCATCGCCGGCGGGGTCACCACTGTGGTGGGGTGCCTGGGGACGGATGGCTACACCCGGACCATGCAGGGGCTCCTGGCCAAGGCCAGGGCGCTGGAGGAGGAGGGGCTCAGCACCTGGCTCTTCAGCGGATCCTACGGGATTCCCACGGCCTCCATGCTGGGATCCATCGAGGAGGACATCCTCTTCCTGGACAAGGTCATCGGGGCCGGGGAGGTGGCTGTCTCGGACCACCGCTCCAGTCAGCCGACCTTCGAGGCCTTCGCCCATCTGGTGGCCAGGGCCCGGCGGGGGGGCATGCTCTCGGGCAAGGCCGGCATCGTCAATGTCCACCTGGGGGATGGCCCCCGGGGGCTGGACTTGCTCCGTCGCATCCTCGCCGAGACCGAGATTCCCGCCCGACAGATGCTGCCCACCCACATCAACCGCAACCCCACCCTCTTCGAGGAGGGCATCGCCTACGCCAAGGCCGGTGGCTTCGTGGACTTCACCACCTCCACCGTGAAGGCCTTCCTGGATGAGGGGGAGGTCCCCTGCCCGGAGGCCCTGCGGCGCATGCTGGAGGCCGGGGTGGACCCGGGGCAGATCACCTTCACCTCCGATGGGCAGGGGAGCCTCCCTGAGTTCAATGGTGAGGGGGTGCTCCAGGGGCTCTCCCTGGGGCGGGTCACGACGCTCTTCGAGGCGGTCAGGACTGCGGTCCGGAAGGAGGGGGTCCCCTTGGAGACCGCTCTGCGGGTCATCACCGCGAATCCCGCCCGGATCCTCCGGCTGCCGGACAAGGGTCGCCTGGCCCGGGGCATGGATGCCGATGTGGTTCTGCTGGAGCCCGGCAGCCTCAGGATCCACACCGTCATCGCCCGGGGGCGGGTGATGATGGAGGCGGGGGAGATCAAGGTCCGGGGCACGTTCGAGTAAAGGAAGGTCATGACCGAGCGCAAGGGGATCCGGGAACGGGTCCAGTCCATGAAGATGCCCCACACCCTGGTGGTGGTGGGTTCCCTGGTGCTCCTGGTGCTGATCCTCAGTTGGATCGTGCCCTCCGGAGAGTTCCAGCGGGCGGTGAAGGTCCTGCCCGACGGCAGTCAGATCAAGGTGCCCGTGGCCGGGAGCTTCCACTTCCTGCCCAAGCACTTCCTGGGTCCCCAGATGCTTCTCATCGCCCCCATCCGCGGCTTCATGGACGGCGCCACCCTCATCGCCTTCCTCTTCATCATCGGGGGGGCCTTTGCCATCTTCCAGGAGACCGGCGCCGTGGAGGCGGGCATCCGCCGCCTGGTGGCCCTGTTGGGGCGGCACCGGGCCCTGGATGGGCTCTTCATCCCGGTGCTGATGGTGGTCTTCTCCCTGATGGGAGCCATCTTCGGCATGGCCGAAGAGCTGATCCCCTTCGTGGTGATCCTTATCGCCCTCTCCCGGGCCATGGGCTACGACTCCCTGGTGGGACTCTCCATTCCCTTCCTTGGGGCCGCCTCGGGCTTCGCCTGCGCCTTCTTCAACCCCTTTACGGTGGGGGTGGCCCAGGGCATCGCCGGGGTGCCCCTGTATTCTGGTCTCGCCTATCGGGTTTTCGCCTGGGCGGTCTGCGTGAGTGTGAACATCTTCTTCGTGATGCGTTATGCCCGGCGCATCCGGCGGGATCCGGAGCTGAGTCCCGTCCGGGATATCGACCTGGCGCGCCCCTCGGCACCTGGGCCGGGTGCCGAGGGGCCCTGGGAGATGCGCCAGGTGATCACCCTGGGGGTCTTCTTCGCCGCCCTGGTCCTCCTGATCTACGGAGTGCTGCGCTTCGAGTGGGGCCTGGAGCCCATCGCGGGGCTCTTCCTGGCCATGGGGATCCTCATGGGCCTGACCAGCGGCATGGGGCCGAGCCACATGGCCCGGACCTTCAGCGCCGGGGCCAAGGACATGGTGGGCGTCATGCTCATCATCGCCTGCGCCCGGGCCCTGTTGGTCATCGCTACCCAGGCCCAGATCATGGACACCCTGCTGCTCTGGGGGTCGACGGTGATCCGGGTTCTGCCCCGGGCCCTCACGGCCCAGGTGATGTTCCTGGTGCAGTGCACCATCAACTTCTTCATCCACTCGGGCACGGCCCAGGCCGCCCTGACCATGCCTGTGATGTCACCCCTCTCCGACTTGGTGGGCATCACCCGCCAGACCTGCGTCTACAGCTTCGCCCTCTCCGAGCTCATCAACCCCATCCTGCCCACCAGTGCGGTGACCATGGGCGTGCTGGGGGCCGCCGGGGTGCCCTGGGACCGCTGGGCCCGCTTTTTCTTCCCCCTGATGCTGCTGCTCGTGCTGGTGGCCTTCCTGCTGCTGGTACCCCCCACGCTCCTCTTCCACTGGGGACCGGTGTAACCATGAAGAGTCTGCTTCCCATCTTCTGTCTGCTTGCCTCAGCCCTTGGAGCGCAGGATCTGGTGGTCCCCGGGCCTGGGGATCGCCCTCCGATGGCCCTGGCCCCCCTGCTGGACGGTGTGGATGCCCGGCGGCTCCGCGCAGAGATCGCTTTCCTGAGCGATCCGCGGCAGGAGGGCAGGGGACTGGGAACCCGTGGGCTGGAGCGGGTGGCGCGGCACCTGGGGCGGGAGATGGCGCGGTTCGGGCTCAGACCTCTGCCGGGACAGCCCTCCTTTGTCCAGGCCGTGCCCCTGACGCGGATCACCGAACTGGGGGGGGGGCTCAGCCTCCCGGGCGGTCGGGTGCTCCACCATGGCGTGGACTGCCTCCTGCCCCAGCGCCTGCCCCTGCGTCTGGAGGGGAGGCTGGTGGACGCCGGCTTGGGGATCCGGGAGCCCGCTCTGGGAAGGGATGACTACAAGGGCTTGGATATCCGGGGGAAGATCGTGCTGATCCGCCCTGGAGTGCCTGAGGGCGAGGCCTGGCGGGCACCGGGCATGAAGGAGAAGTGGGACCCCGCGGATGCCGGTTCCCGGTATGACAGCCGCTTGGCGGTGCTGGAATCCCTGGGGGCCGCTGCCGTGGTGGCGCTGGATCCCGACTTCCCGACCCGGGTGGCCCAAAGGCGGGATCCGGCCTTCTTCCGCCCGGAGGCTGGGGTCGAGATTGCCGAAGAGCCGCCCCTGGTGCTGGCCGCACCTGCCGCCATCCCGGAGGGAAGGGCCAGTCTGGAGATCACCGGACGGGTGCAGCGGGCCGCAAGTCTCAATCTGGTGGGTTGCATCCCGGGCTCGGACCCGGCCCTGAAAGACCAGGCTGTGGTGATCGGGGCCCACATGGACCACCTGGGGCTCCAGGGGGGGCTGCTGCACCCCGGGGCCGACGACAACGCCTCGGGGGTCTCGGCGCTCCTGGAACTCATCCGCGCCTTTGCCGGGTCCGCTGCCCGACCCCGCCGGACCCTTGTCTTCGCCTTCTGGACCGGGGAGGAGGATGGCAAGTTCGGCTCAGGCCACTATGTCCGCCATCCCCTCTGGCCCCTGGCGAAGACCCGGGTCTATCTGAACCTGGACATGATCGGGCACGCCTGGGATCCGGGCGAACTCCGGGCCCTTCTGCAGGAGAAGGCTCCGGAGTTGCTTCCGCGGATCAGGCCCGAGTTTTTCAATGACCCCGGCTATGCCGAGTGGGATCCGGCCCTCAGGGACGTCCTCTCGCAGGCGGGGCGCGCCACCGGGATGGCCCTCCTGCCGGATCCTGGGGACGGCCGGAACGGGGGGAGTGACTACCGGGACTTCGCTCGGCGGAAAGTGCCCTATGTGCGCTTCTTCGGGAGCTTCTTCCCGGGCTATCACCAGCCCGGGGACACCCTGGATCACCTGGATCCGGAGCAGGTCCGGCGCATGGCTCGCTTGGCTCTGGCTGCGGCCTGGAGCCTCGCCTGGCAGGGGCTCTGAGGGTTACAAATTTTCTTTATCCAGCCCGATCTTTCGTCGCCGACGGAAGGGATTCATGGCTAGGATAGTGAGGGCGGCAAGCCCGGCTCTGCGGTGCGCGCAGTCCCCTTCCGTCCCCAGGCGAGTTTCATCGAAGTGCGGGTCAGTTTCCCGCGGATTTCCATGCGCTCAATCAGGAGGGTCTAGTGATAGAGAAACCCATCATTTCTGCGGCCGAGGCTGCCGCGAAGGTCAAGGAAGGGGATAAGGTCATGGTCGGTGGCTTCATGGCCTCCGGTTCCCCCCACAGTGTCATCGAGGCCCTCAAGGCCAAGGGCACCAAGGGCCTGACCCTGATCTGCAATGACTGTGGTGTGCACAACAAGGCCGGGCAGATCACCGGCGTGGGCCACCTGGTCATCGACAAGGCCTTCAGCAAGGTCATTGCCACCCACATCGGCCTGAATGTCGAGATCCAGCGCCAGATGAACGCCGGGGAGACCGAGGTCGAACTGGTGCCCCAGGGCACCCTGGCCGAGAAGATCCGTTCCTTCGGTGCCGGTCTGGCCGGTTTCCTGACCCCCACCGGTGTGGGCACTGAGGTCCAGGACGGCAAGCAGATCATCACCGTCGACGGCCGCGCCTACCTCCTGGAGATGGGCATCGGGGCCGATGTGGCCCTCATCAAGGCCAAGAAGGGCGACAAGGCCGGTAACCTGGTCTACGCCGGCAATGCCCGCAACTTCAACCCCATGATGGCCACCGCTGCCAAGCTCGTGATCGCAGAGGTCGAGGAGCTGGTGGAGATCGGCGAGATCGACCCCAACGAGGTCCAGACGCCTTCGATCTTCGTGGACTGCATCGTCAAAGCCACGCGGCTGGAACAGTAGGGGGATGGCCATGGAATACGTTGCCAACAAGGACAATATCGCCAAGCGCATCGCCCGCATGTTCCACAACGGGGACGTGGTCAACCTGGGCATCGGCCTCCCCACGCTGGTGGGCAACTACGTCCCTGAGGACGTGACCATCATCCTCCAGTCCGAGAACGGCATGATGGGCCTCGGTCCCGCTCCCGCCGCCGAGGATGTCAACTGGGATGTGGTGAACGCCGGCGGTCAGCCCGTCACCTGCCTCACCGGTGGCTGCTACTTCGACAGCTGCACCAGCTTCGGCATCATCCGGGGTGGCCACGTGGACTACACCGTCCTGGGCGTACTCGAGGTCGACCAGGAGGGCAACCTGGCCAACTACAAGGTGCCCGGCAAGATGGTGCCCGGCATGGGCGGTGCCATGGACCTGGTCTGCGGTGCCCGCGTGGTGATCGCCGCCACCCTGCACTTCGAGCCCTCCGGTGCCTCCCGCATGAAGCGCCGCTGCACTCTGCCCCTGACCGCCGCCCGCGAGGTGAACTATGTGGTCACCGACCTCGGCCTCTTCGAGGTCGTGGGTGACCGCTTCCACCTCAAGGAAGTCTTCGCCCCCTACACCCCCGAGTTCGTGGTCGAGAGCACCGGCGCCGACGTGGTGGTGGACACCGACTGCCGCGTGGTCGAGCTGTAAGATCTGCCTTCGCAGGAAACAAAAGGGCCGCTTCTGCGGCCCTTTTGTTTTCAGCTTTCGCGGTCCAGAAGCAGCTCCCAGAAGCCCACATCCACCCACTGCTCGAACTTCCGGCCTGCCTCTTTCATGTGGGCGACCTTCCGGAAACCCAGCTTTTCGTGGAGGGCTTCGCTGGGGGGGTTGGGCAGGGCGAGGCAGCCCAGGGCGGAGTGGAACCCGAACTGGCGCATCTGGATGACGAGCTCACGGTAGAGCCTCTCGCCCAACCCTTTGCGGAAGTGGGCCTGGTCCACGTAAACCGTTGTTTCCACGGCGAAACGGTAGGCGTGCCGAGTGCGCCAGGACGAGGCGTAGGCATAACCGAGTACCTGACCTTCCTCCTCCCAGACGATGAAGGGGTAGGTCTGGCTGATCTTCCGGATCCGCGCCTCCATCTCAGCTGCATCCACCGCCTCCTCTTCGAAGGTGATGACGGTGTCGGTGATGTAGGGATTGTAGATGCTGGCCAGGGCGGCGGCATCGGCGGGTGTGGCGGGGCGGATCAAGGGAGACCTCCTGTAACCCTCATGATACGATGCCCCTGGCCACCCGGTGGCAGGTCAATGCAGCATGCCCGTGGAGTGGAATAGCATCAGGGCAGCCAAGGCGCCTGTCAGGATCAGAATGAGCTCCACAAGGTGCTCGTGCCGCAGGCACCATGGGAAGGGGTGGGGGTGGAAATGGGGCCGATGCACGGAACCCTCCTCTCCAGAGAGCCTGCTCCATGCCCAGGGTGGGGCCCGGGTCGGTCCTCTGCTGTGAAAAGGGTGTTACATCGTGAGCTTTCTGCGGATGAGGTGCCCCAGGGCGGTGATGCCCAGGCCGGGCAGCTCGGTGCCCAGCAGGTTCAGGGTGGTCTCGACATCGCCCATGGCCCGGTGGGCGGTGCCCTTGGGGACCGCAAGGACCTCGGCCAGGTGTTGCAGCCTGGCGGAGTCCACCGGGAAGTGTTTGCGCCAGGGGACGCCCCGGCAGGAGCATGCCCAGGTCAGCTCCGCGCTGGAGGGCATCACCTGGGAGACGAACCCCTTGTCGAATCCGCAGTTGTGGGCCACCAGCAGCTGGGCGCGGCCCAGCAGCTCCTCTACGGCCTTGGTCTGGATGCTCTGCCCCCGCACCATCGCATCACTGATGCCATGCACCGAATAGGCCATGGAGGGCATGGGAAAGCCCGGATCCTGCAGAGCCTCGTAGCGGCCCAGTTCCTCCTGGACCCTGCCGCTCTCCCGGTCCGCCCTCACCAGGATGATGGCGATCTCCACGATGCGGTCATGGGAAGGGTAGAGTCCGGTGGTCTCGGTATCGACCACGGCGATGTCGACGTGGGGTGCGGATTGCTTCAAGGTGCCTCCTCGCTCCAGTATGGGGCCGCTCCGTTTCAGGCAGGGAGGTTGGTCTCCGGCAGGGGCTGGGGCTGTTTCGGGAGGAGCAGGGCGAAGAGGATGGCCCCGAGCAGGCAGCCCGCTGCCCCCAGGACCAGGGTGTGGGGGAGTCCGATCCGCTGGGCGATGAAGCCTGTCCCCAGGATCCCCAGGGGCATGGCGCTCATGAAGATCATGCTGTAGAGCGCCGTGATCCGGCCACGCATGGCCGCCGGGGTCAGCACCTGGATCAGGGTGTTGGTGGCCGTGTTGAAGGCCACCAGGCCGAAGCTGGCGAGCGGCAGCAGGAGCATGGCGGGCAGGAGGGTGCGGACCTGGGCGAAGGCGGCCAGGGAGAGGGCGAAGAAGAGCGCGGCGGCCAGGATGATCCGGTCCAGTCCCTGGGGGCGTTTGCGGGTGGCCAGGAGCATGGCGCCGGCCGTGGCTCCCACACCGGAACAGACCACCAGCCAGCCCAGTCCCCGGGCATCGATGTGCAGGACGCCCTGGGCCAGGGCTGGGAGCATGGTGGTGAAGGGCATGCCCAGACCGACCACCAGGGCGAGGAGGCCCATGAGGTGGCGGATAGAGGCTTGCCCCCAGATGAAACGGAGCCCTTCGGAGAGCTGGACGAGGGGCCGGGGCCGCATGGTGCTCTCCGGGCGGTAGCGGGTCCGGAGAAGGGCCAGGGCCAGCAGGCTGGCCAGGTAGCTGATGGCATTGACCAGGAAGCACCAGCCCTCGCTGCTGAGCTGGACGATGTGGAGGGCGAGGAAGGGCCCCACGACCCGGCTTCCATGGAAGATGGCGCTCTGGAGGGCGATGGCGTTGGGGAGGGTCTCGGTATCGACCACCTCGGCCACCAGGACCTGGCGCCCCGGCAGGTCAAAGGCGGTGATGACCCCCGAGAGGATAGCCAGGCCGAGGATCAAGGCCATGGAGGGGGTGCCGGAGAAGGCCAGGGCGGTTAGGGCCAGGGCCTGGACGAGGTAGGCGCTCTGGGTGATCAGAAGCAGGGTACGGGCAGGCACCCGGTCAGCCACCAGGCCCCCCAGGGGGGAAAGGAGGACGGTAGGGGCCTGCGCGGCGAACATGACGAGCCCCAGGAGGGAGACCTTGTCCGTCAACCGGTAGACCCACCAGCCGAGGGCGATGTTCTGCATCCAGGTCCCGATCAGGGAGACGAGCTGCCCCGAGAAGTAGATGCTGAAGTCGCGGTGTCTGAGTGCGCGGAACGCGGACATCCTCCCCCCGGGAGAAAAAAGGAGCCGCATGCGGCTCCTTTCAGAAAGCACTTGCCGCCGATGGGATCAGCCCAGGAGGGACTCGATCTTCTCCTTGAGGGTATCGGGGGTGAAGGGCTTCACCACGTAGTTGTTGACGCCGGACTGGAGGGCCTGGACGATGTCCTCCTTGGCGGCGTTGGTGGTGACCATCAGGATGGGGATGCTGGGGTTCTGGCCGCGGACGTTCTGGACGAACTCAAGGCCATCCATCTCGGGCATGTTCCAGTCGGTGATGATCATCTCGACACCGCCCTGGGCCAGCTTGGCGAGACCGGTCTTGCCGTTGTCGCCCTCGACCACATCGCTGTAGCCAATGCGGGAGAGGGTGTTGATGATGATGCGGCGCATCGTTGAAGAGTCGTCAACAACCAGGATCTTCAATGGTGCCTCCTCGTGACTGGATCGCGGCGGGTCAGACCTCCAGCATAGTCCTTTTCCGGTGGGGGGTTAAGGGGGTTTTGCGCTCAGGTGCCCCCAGACTCGGGAGCCTGCTCCCAGGCGCTTTCCGGTCGCGGGGGTGGCATCCCTTTCGCCCCCGTCCCGGACGGTGTCATGATGCTGACTTTCCTGGATCGATTGCTGCCCCTGGTCTCCCGCCTCAACAAGCGGGTGGACCTCGCTGCGCCGGTCTTCGTCCTGATCGTTCTGGTGGTGATGGTCCTGCCCCTGCCGGCCTTCATCCTGGACGTCCTGATCGTCTTCAACATCACCATGTCCCTGCTGATCCTGGTGGTGGGCATGTATGTGGCCAGGCCCCAGGAGTTCAACGCCTACCCCTCGGTGCTGCTGATCGTCACCCTCTTCCGGCTCTCCCTGAATGTGGCAGCCACCCGGCGCATCCTCCTCTACGGAGGCGAGCAGGGGCCCGGTGCCGCCGGACACATGATCCAGGCCTTCGGGCAGTTCGTGGTGGGCGGCAGCTACATCATCGGCCTGGTGGTCTTCCTCATCCTCCTGGCCATCCAGTTCCTGGTGATCAACCATGGCGCCGGGCGCATCGCCGAGGTGACCGCCCGCTTCACTCTGGACGCCATGCCTGGCAAGCAGATGGCCATCGATGCGGATCTCAACGCGGGCTACATCGATGAGCAGGAGGCCCGGCGCCGCCGGAAGGATCTGCAGGAGGAAGCCAGCTTCTACGGCGCCATGGACGGTGCCGTGAAGTTCACTCAGCGGGATGCCGTGGCCGCCCTCATCATCCTGGCCGTCAATATCGTGGCGGGCATCCTCATCGGCATCATCAAGTACGACGTGCCTGTGATGCAGGCCATGGAGACCTTCACCCTCCTGACCGTGGGTGACGGCCTGGTGACGGCCATCCCCAGCCTCCTCATCTCCGTGGGTGGCGCCATCCTCACCACCCGCAGCGGCAGCCAGTCCCTCAACCTGGGCACCCAGATCGTGGCCCAGTTGGGTATCGATCACCGCCCCCTGGGCATTGCCGCTGTGGTGCTCTTCCTCTTCGGAGCGGTGCCCGGCCTGCCTCTGCTGCCCTTCTGGTTCATGGGGATCATCTTCGGCATCCTGGCCTACTCCGCCTGGAAACTCGGGAAGCAGAAGGCCGAGGCCAAGGCCACCGCGGATGCCCGGGAGAAGCTCAAGCCTGCTGAGGGACCGGAGAAGGTGGAGTCTCTCCTCAAGGTCGATCCCCTCGGTCTGGAGGTGGGGTATGGGCTCATTCCTCTGTTGGACGCCGCCCAGGGGGGGACCGTGCTGGAGCGCATCAAGGGGATCCGCCGCCAGATGGCCCAGGACATGGGCATTGTGGTGCCGCCCATCCGCATCCGGGACAACCTCCAGCTTCCGGCCAACGCCTATCGGGTCCTGCTCCGGGGGGAGGAGATCGGGCGGAGCGAAGTGGTCCCGGGCCAGTTCCTGGCCATGAACCCCGGCACCGCCTCCGAGGAGATCCAGGGGCTGGGCACCACCGAGCCGGCCTTCGGGCTGCCCGCCTACTGGATCCAGGAGAGCCAGAAGGATCGGGCCCAGCTCATGGGCTACACCGTGGTGGATGTGGCCACTGTCATCTCCACCCACCTCTCCGAACTCGTCAAACAGCAGGCCCCCGAGCTCCTGGGGCGTCCCGAGGTCCAGCTGCTGCTGGACACCCTCAAGGAGCAGTCTCCCAAGCTGGTGGAGGAGCTGGTGCCCTCCGTGGTCAATACGGGCATGCTCCAGAAGGTGCTCCAGAACCTTCTGCGTGAGCGGGTCTCCATCCGGGACCTGGGCCGTATCCTGGAGGCGACGGGGGACGCGGCCCTCATCACCCGCGATCCGCTCATGCTCACCGAATACGTCCGGCAGCACATGGGCCGGACCCTCACGACCCCCCATCTCTCCGAGAACAACGAGCTGGGGGTGCTGGTGCTGGATCCCGGCCTGGAGCAGGCCCTCCAGGGAGGGATCGAGACCACGGACCGGGGGAGCTTCCTGGCCCTGGATCCCGGGCGCATCCAGGAGATCCTGAACCGCATCACCCAGGGCATCACCCAGCTGCTGCCCGGCGCCCAGCCGGTGCTCCTGACCAACCCGGTGGTGCGTCCCCACCTCCGTCGCCTCCTGGAGCGCGTCATGCCCCACTTGGTCGTCCTGAGCCACAGTGAGATCCCTGTGGATGTGCGGGTCGTGAACCTGGGGACGGTGTCATGACAAAAATGGATTCCACCCCCAGGACACCAAGGGCACCCGGAAACTCAAAAGCAGGGGAGGCGATGCCTGGTCTGCTTTTCCTGGTGGTTTCTTCGGGGCCTTGTGCTTTGGCGGTTGAATTTTCTTTCGGTGTACCATGCGTGTGAAGACCTTTGAAGCCGCTTCCATGCAGGAGGCTCTGGACACCATCAAGGCGGAGATGGGGGAGGAGGCCTTCATTCTCTCGACCCGCTCCCGGAAGGATGGCTCGGGACAGACACGGATCGAAGTGACCGCCGCGGTGGATGAGGGCTTGGCCCCGGCACCGGTGGCCGCCCCTGTGTTGGCTGTGGGGGACACCTACGGGCTGAGGCCGCCGCTGCTCGGCCGAACGGCTCCCGAAAGGCCCGCCCCCAGGCCCGCAGAACCCCGTCCCGCAGATCCGCCCAGTGTGGCCCGCCCCGCGCCTGCGCCACCGCCTCCGCCGGTGGACCTCCAGCCTCTGCGTCGGGAACTTCTGGAGATCAAGGGGGCCGTGGAGGCCCTCAAGGAGCAGGAGAGCCGCAACTCCTCCATCCTGCGGGAGCTGGACCAGCTCAAGGCCATGCTCAGCCGGATCCAGAAGCAGGGGATGCCTCAGTCCCAGCTTCACCTCCCTCCCTGCCTGCTGGAACTCTACGGCGACCTGGTGGGCAACGATGTGGACCCCTTCATCGCCCTGCGCCTCTGCGAGTACACCCAGCGCTCCCTGCTGGAGCAGTGCGGGGACGAGACGGTGGACCCCGAGAAGGCCCGGCTCTTCATGCGGCGGGTGATCGCCAACTTCATTCCGGTGGCCGCTCCCATCCAGCTGGATCCGGGGAAGATGCGTGTTGCGGCTCTGGTGGGTCCCACGGGGGTGGGCAAGACCACCACCATCGCCAAGCTGGCGGCCTACGCCAAGATGGAACTCCGCCAGAAGGTCGCCCTCCTGACCCTGGACACCTACCGACTGGCGGCCGTTGACCAGCTCCAGCAGTACGCCCAGATCCTCCAGGTGCCCATCCATGTGGCCCTCACGGTGGAGGATCTCCGCAGTGCGATCCGTTTCTACCAGGACCGGGCCCTGGTGCTCATCGACACCCCTGGGCACAACCCCAAGGACACCGAGACCCTGGGTCAGCTGCGCCGCTTTCTGGACGAGCTGCCGGAGGTGGAGACCCACCTGGTCCTCTCCGCCACCACCAAGCCCAAGGACCTGGCCGATCTGGCCCAGCGCTTCGAGCCCCTCCGACCGGGGCGCATCATCTTCACGAAACTGGACGAAACCAGCACCTTTGGTCCCATTCTCAGCACTCTGGTGAGGGTGAAGCGTCCCCTGAGCTATCTGGCGACTGGGCAGGAAGTGCCCCAGGACCTTGAAATGGCCACCTCCAGGCGGGTGGCCGATCTCATCCTCCCCGCTCCGCAGGTGAACCTATGAACGACCAGGCATCCCGGCTGAGGGCCATGGCCCAGGGCCAGGCCTCCGACAACGCCCTGTTCCCTTCCAGGGTCCTGGCCGTCACCAGCGGCAAAGGGGGGGTGGGCAAGACCAATGTGGTGGCCGGGCTGGCCATGTCCCTGGCCCGGGTGGGGCAGCGGGTGGTGGTGCTGGACGCCGACTTCGGTCTGGCCAACCTGGACATCCTCTTGGGACTCACCCCGACCCATACCCTGGAGCACGTCCTCCGGGGAGAGAAGGTCCTGGAGGAGATCCTCCTGGACGGCCCGTTGGGGATCAAGGTCATTCCGGCCTCCAGCGGCATCCAGGAGCTCACCCGGCTGGACACCACCTCCGAGCTGCGGCTGATTCAGGGGCTCCAGCGGGTGGCCGAGGACCAGGATTGGCTCCTCATCGATACCGCCGCAGGTATCCACGACTCGGTGGTCAAGCTCCTCATGGCCGCCCAGGAGGTGGTCCTGGTCACCACCCCTGAGCCCACCTCTCTGGTGGATGCCTATGCCATGGTCAAGGTCATCCACCTCCGGGACCCGCAGAAGCCCATCTGGGTGGTGGTCAACAATGCCCAGGTGGAGTCGGAGGCCGAGGAGACCCTGGAGCAGCTCCAGGCTGCCGCCCTACGTTTTCTGGGGCGGGAGCTGAATATCCTGGGCATGATCCCCTCGGATCCCTATATCCTGCAATCTGTCCGGCAGCAGAGGGGCGTGGTGGAGCTCTTCCCCAGGTCCCCCTCGGCCCAGGCCTTCCGGGCCTTCGCCGACCTGTTGAGGAAGAAAGTGCCCTTACAAAAGGACGGATTTGCCGCATTCTGGAAGCAACTCACCGCTGAGGAACCATGAGTCCGGTCGCAAAGAAAGCTGGGGCCGTACCTTACGCCGCCAAGGCTGCGATGGAGGCCTATGGCCACCCGCCGGTGGAGCTTGAGGGCGAGGAAACGCCTGCCTCTCTGGATCACACCGGGGAGCTCCTGCCCGAGGAGCGGGACGCCCTGATCACCGAGTGTCTGCCCTTGGTGAAGTTCGTGGCGCACCGCATCTCCAGCCGCTTGCCCTCCCATGTGGAGGTGGAGGACCTGATCCACTCCGGCATCCTGGGGCTCCTGGATGCGGTGAAGAAGTTCGAGCCCGGGCGCAACGTCAAGTTCAAGACCTATGCCGAGCAGCGGATCCGGGGGGCCATCCTCGACGGGCTGCGGGACCTGGACTGGGTTCCCCGCAGCCTGCGGCGCAAGAAGAAGGACATTGAGAATGCCTACCACCTCCTTGAACAGCAGCTGGGGCGCTCGGCCACCGATGAGGAGGTTGCGGAGCACCTGGGGATGAGCCTGGAGGATCTCCATCACTCTCTGGATGAGCTGAAGGGGGTGACCCTGGGCACCTTCGTGGATGCCGGGGAGGATGGCGAGGGCGAGAGCATGATCAGCTTCGTGCCGGATCCCGATGCGGAGGATCCCCAGCTGACCCTCCATGCGCGGGAGCTCAAGGGGCTGCTCAAGGAGAGCATCGACCGCCTGCCCACGAAGGAGCGTTTCGTGGTGCAGCTCTACTACTTCGACGAACTCACCATGAAGGAAATCGGCACTCTGCTCAACATCACCGAAAGTCGGGTATCGCAATTGCATACCAAGTCCATGCTCCGGCTGCGGGGCCGACTCAAGGAACATCGGATCGAAGGTTGATGCATGGCGAAAATCCTTAGCCAAGAAGAGGTGGATGCCCTTCTCAGGTCCCATGCCAAGGGGGCCAAGCCTGGGGCCCCTGCCGCTGCCGCGCCTGAGCGCCCCTCGGCCAGTGCTGCGGTCAAGGCAAAAAAGGCCCAGCTGCAGAAGAAGGTCAGCCTGTACAACTTCCGCCGCCCTGATCGGGTGAGCCGGGAGCAGATGCGGACCCTGCACTTCATGCACGACCGCTTCGCCCGCAACTTCTCCAGCTCGCTCTCGGCCTATCTCCGGACCATCACCGAGGTGAATCTGGTCTCCGTGGAGCAGCTCTCCTATCAGGAATTCCTGCTCTCGGTGCCGGATCCCACCTGCTTCAACGCCATCTCCATCCGGCCCCTGGAGGGGGCCTTCGCCCTGGAGGTCAACCCTCAGCTGGTCTTTCCCATCATCGACAAGATGCTGGGCGGACCTGGGGATCCCCTGAAGCAGATGCGGACCATGACCGACATTGAGCAGAGCATCTTCGACGGTGTGCTCAAGTTGGTGCTGGACGACCTCCGCGAGGCCTGGCGGGGCATCATCGACCTTGAGTTCAAGATTCAGGCCCGGGAGACCAGCCCTCAGCTCATCCAGATCGTGGCCCCCAACGAGGTGGTCCTGCTGGTGGTCTTCGAGGTCAAGATGGGTTCGGTGGTGGGCATGGTGAACCTGGCCATCCCATCCATCATCCTGGAACCGGTGGCCAACAAGTTCGACCAGGAGATGTACACGGGGTACAAGAAGTCCGCCACCTTCGAGGAGGCCCGCCTCCTCATGGAGAGCATCAAGCGCTGCGACATGACGGTCTGTGCGGAAATCCGGGGCACCCATCTGCGTCTGTCCGACATCCTCGCACTCCAGGCGGGAGATCTCATCCCCCTGACCCAGCGCTTCGATGCTCCGCTGGAGCTGACCGTGGATGGCATTCCGCGCTACCAGGGCTACGTGGCCCTCAATGCCAACCAGAAGCGGATCTTCCAGGTCACCAACCCGAGACAGGAGAGCTGAGATGGATGCCGCGATGGAGGAACTGGGCAGCAAGGTGGGCGGGTGCTTTGCCGAGAGCATGGGCTCCGTCTTCTCCATGCTCACAGGCCGGGACTTTGCCATTGCCCCGAAGGAGGGGGCGCTGATCGACCATGTGGGTATCACCGCCCTCTATGAGGGGCCCACGGTCTACGCCAAGGTCCAGTACACCAAGGGGATGAACGGCTCCATGCTCTTCGCCATGCCCCTCAAGGAAGGGACCATGCTGGTGGACCTCATGCTCGGGGGCGATGGGGCCGCTTCGGAGGAACTGGCGGGGGATTCCCGGGATGCCCTGGCGGAGACCATCAACCAGAGCATGGGCAGTGCCAATCAGGCCCTGTCGGATATGGCAGGGGAGACCCTCTCCATCTCCAATGTGGAGATCCACGCCTCCAGTGAGCTGGATGATGCCGCGCTCCAGGAACTGGTGGGTCCAGGCCCCTTCTATGATCTGCCGCTGGAGACCACCCAGGAGGTCCTCCAGGCCACCATCCATGTGCTCATCCCGAGTCTCCTCAGCGAACAGATGAAGCGCAAGCTCGGGCTGGGAGAGGCCGCCGCCTCAGAGGAACCTCCGGCCCCGGAGCCCGAACCCGTGCAGGCCGCCGCCCCAGTCATCGCCCCTGCCGCCCACCGGGGCGCCTCGGCAGGGTCTGTGAGTGCCCCCATGGACACGGGCAACCTGGATCTCCTCCTGGACATCGAGCTGCCCCTGATGGTTCGCATGGGACAGACGGAGATGCCCCTGGGGGACCTGCTCAAGCTCACCCCTGGATCCATCCTGGAGCTCAACCGTGCGGCGGATGCTCCGGTGGAGCTCCTGGTGAACGGCAAGCAGATCGCCAAGGGCGAGGTAGTGGTGGTGGACGGCAATTTCGCCTTCCGCATCACCGAGATCGAGAGCACCGCCAACCGCCTCAAGAGTCTGGCCTGAGAAGGGCTCGCCTCAGCGGGCTTCGGCCTTGGGGGGGAAGCGCTCCAGCATCCGGGAGACGGCATCGCTGATGTCAGCCTCCGAGTCCTCCGGGGAAGATCCGGATTCGAAGGCGTCCTCGGCCTGGGCCTTCCAGACGAGTTGGCTGTTCCGGGAATCCCGGAGCTCCAACTGGATGCTCCCCACGCCCTGGACCCTGGAGCGACCGGTCCCGGTGCCCAGGCCCACACTCACGCCCGGCAGGATCCGCAGGCCGATTCCCACCCCCACGCCGGTGCTCTGGACCCTTTGGCCCTGCAGACCAGTGGTGACGGTGACCAGCAGCTCTGGGGGGTTCTCCTTCGCCAGGACGATGCCCTTCGCGGCCAGTCCCTTCTCGATGGCGGCGCGCACCCGGTGATCGGTGAAAGAGCCGTCGGAGGGGGTGGCCCAGGCGAAGGTGTGGTATCTGCTGAAGTCGGCCCGGACGTCGTAGTCATAGGTGACCCTTGCCGGAGTGCAGGCCGTGAAAGGGGCCAGCAGGGAGAGGGAAAGGGCAAGGGTAAGGGCAGGGCGCATGAATCCTCCGCGCACACGATTCTAACGCTTGAGAGGGCCGGAACCGGATCAGGGTTTAGCGGTGCTCTTCGCCTCAGTGTCCCTTGTCCGGTGGAGGTTCCATGCGGGCCAGCACATGTCTGAGCTCATCGAGGGTGAAAGGCTTGCCCAGCACCCAGACCTTCCTGAACGCCTCGAGGCGGCTCAGCTCCCTGGCTTCCAAGTGGCCCGAGGAGAAGATCACTGGAAGGTGGGGGTGCCGTTCCCGGATTCTGGCCAGACACTCCATGCCCGACATGCCCGGCATGTTGCTGTCCAGCAGCACGAGGTCCAGCGGAGGGTGGGCCTCGAGGCGGGCCAGGGCCTCAGCCCCTCCCGGGACGGATTCCACCGGAAATCCGATGCAGGCGAAGAGCTCGCTGACGCAAAGGTTGACCAGTTCGTCGTCGTCCACCACCAGGGTCCGCCTGGCCGGGGTGTTCGGCGTTGCAGGGGAGGCTGGGACTGTCAGAGGCTGCAGGTCCCCGGCGGCGGGGAACCTCAGGATGACTGTGGTCCCCTGGCCGGGGGCACTCTGGATGTCCACCGTACCCCGATGGGCTCGCAGGGTGCCGTAGACCACCGAGAGACCCAGTCCAGTGCCCTTGCCCATGGGCTTGGTGGTGAAGAAGGGCTCCATGGCCCGCTCCAGGACTGCCGGGGGCATGCCCTCGCCGGTGTCGGCCACCAGCAGCTCCACCCAGCCCTCCTCAGGGACGCGGGTCGAAATCCGGAGCTCACCTCCGCTGGGCATGGCATCGCAGGCATTGATGCAGAGGTTCATCAGGGCATTGGAGATGGCACTGCCGTCCCCCACCACCGCAGGCAGGGGTACGTGGAGGTCGAGGAGGACCTTGATCCGGTGGAAGGTCGTATGCTCCAGGATCTCGGCCTCTCTGTGTACCAGGGCGTTCAGGTCCAGGGGCGTCGGGTCCTGGACACCGCGGCGCGCGAACTCGTTGAGCTTGAGGACCAGATCCCGTCCCCGGGTGGCGGCCCCCAGGATCAGGTCCGCTCGCCGCTCGACCTCCTCTGGATCGCCATGACGGCTCCGGAGGACCTCGGTCGTGGCCAGAATGGCACCCAGCACATTGTTGATGTCATGGCTGACCCCGCTGGCCAGGCGCCCGATGCTCTCAAGGCGTTGGAACTGCTCGAAGCGCTGCTGGAGGATCCGGTGTTCCTCCACCGTCTCCCGGCGGGTCTGGGCGAAGAGCCGCTCCCGCTGGTGGAAGAGGCCCAGGACCGCCAGGCCGGCCACCCAGACCGAAAGCAGGAGCCCGTAGAGACCGAAGATCCAGGCCCTGCGCCCCCCCAGGATATGGAATGCGCCGGACTCGATGGGGACCTTGACGCTGATCCCACCGCGGATGTCCCCGACGGCATAGCCCTGACCGGCGTGGCACTTGAGGCAGGTGGCGTCGACCCGGAAAGGGGCCATGTAGCGGAGAAGCCATGTCCCATCTTCCTCGGTTTCCTCCCAGACCTGATCGGCCCCCTGCTCGAAACGCTGCAGGGCCTTCCGCTCCCAGGCATCCGGGACGTTCTCCTCACGCAAGGGCTTCAGGCTGGTGATGTGCCCGTAGATGCCGAAGCGCTGGAAGCCGATTTCGTGAACCATGCGGGTCATGTAGGCGGGGTTGACCAGGGTGTAGGTCCTCCCATTGCTTCCCTGGATCTCGCGATCCGGCAGGCCCTTCAAGTGGGTGTTCGCGGGAGTCAGGGCATCGAGGGGGACGTAGACCCCGCCACGCTCCGAGGCCCACTGCCGGTAGACCATGTCCTTCTGGTAGTTGTCGATGGCCCGGTTAAGGGCCATCTGGACAGTCTCGCGGTGTCCCAACCGGCTGATGCCGAAGGCCAGGATCAGGATCACCAAGGTCCAGAGGAGGCCTTTGAATGCCAAGGCCCCCAGTCCAGGCATCGGGATGTCGGGCGGGGGGTAAAGCGCTTGGTGCCGCCTTTGCTGCTGGTTGCCGATTTCTGCCTCTTCCATGGACGTTCATCCCAGGGATTTCAGGGCTTATCGGCCTCACTCCTGACGGAGATGAGCGCAGTCGATCCCGGCAGCCGGGTAGGTCATCCCCTCCGGGCCGGTGCTCTCCTGCCCCAGAGTCTGAGCGAGGCGCCCAGGAGGGGGACCGCCATGGTGAAGGGGGAGACGAGGCGTGTATCCGTGGGGACGCCGACCAGAGGACCCCCCAGCATCAAGAGGCCATACCCGGCCAGAGGCAGGAAGATCACGCTCTTGTGCATCCGGCCCAGGGGGCGCAGGGGGAGGACATGCTCGGTTGCTTCGGCGGCGAGGGCAATGAGGGCGGTCGTGAGGAACCATCCCCAGAAGTTTCTGAGGGGGACTCCGAAATAGGCCCCTCCGCCCTCCCAGACCCAGGCCTTCACTTCATGCACCATGACCGGATCCATGGACAGGTCCCAGGCCGTCATGATCAGGGCAGCCAGGGCCGCCGTGAACAGGCTCCAGCCCAGCCCTCGGTTCGCGTCCGTGGCCTGGCCCCACTGGATGAGATCCGCCATCATCCGGCTCGGATGGAGGACCATGAAATAGGCCAGTGGGATCACCAGGGGCACCGTGCCGAGGAGCTTGGGATCCAGCACATCCGTATAGTGGTAGGGTCCGAAGATGCGTCCGGTCTTCACCCCCAGGTATTCCATGACAAAGGAGATGATGAGGGTGAGGGCGAAGAAGGCGAGGGCCCGGCGCCAACCCTCCATGTAGATGGCATGGACCAGGACCAGGGCGGAGAAGGTGTAAGTCATGGCCTGGAAGGGAAGCTTTCCCAGTGAGAGCTGCCATCCCATGACGCCCGCGTAGCCGAGCGCCAGGGCGCCCAGGAGGACGAGGAGGATGGTCTCGAGCATCGGGCTGATGTCGAATGCACGCCCCAGGTGGGGATCCAGGATGGTCCGGTGCTTCATGCTTCACCTCTTCCTGGGGAAGTCTGGACTTGGGCTGCCCACCGGGAGCGCCATGGCCCCCCAAGGGCTCCCAGGGTGGCGATGCCCATCGTGAAGGGGGGCAGGACAGAGAGCCCCCCAGGGAGGCCGAGAAAGCATCCAGAGAGGCCGGTCAGCCCGTACAGGATGGGCAGGATCAGGACGAAGCCTGGGGAAGGGGATTGGGTTGGTGGGGGGAGGTCCCGCTCTGCCACACGGAAGCAGAGGTTGATGATGAAGGTCAGCTCCATCCAGCTCACGAAGTTGGCAAAGGGAATGCCCAGGAATCCCGTCGGCTCCTGCCATACCCAGGCCTTGAGCTGGTAGACCATGCATGGGTCGAGGGTGAGGTCCCAGGAAGTCATGATCAAGGCGGTGAGCAGCGCCAGCGGGACCAGCCGGGCGGATCCCCTCCGCAGCGAGCATACCCTTCCGTCCACCAGGAGGTTGGCCACTCCGTGGCTCAGATAGAGCATGGAGGACCACCCCAGGGGTATCACGACGGGTACGCCCAGGAACCGGGGCCCGAGCACTGCGGTGTAGGTATAGGGCGTCGCCAAGCCGGTGGCCAGGCTCAGGGCTTCAAGCAGGAAGGTCAGGCCCACGCCCAGCCCAAACTGGAGAAGCGCACGGGGCCAGCCCAGGGTCCTGGTCGCGTGCGCCAGGAGGGCAACCGCGCAGCCCAGGTTGCCGGCCACCAGGGCCAGGCTTGCTCCCGGCACCCAGGCGCAGAGCAGCCAGGAGCAGCCCAGGCAGGCCAGAGCGAGCAGAAGTGTGATGGCCAGGAATCGCAAGGTCATGGCATCTCCGAGGTTCTCTTCCAGCTTGTTGCCATCCTCAGAGTGGTGGCAAGCCTGAATAGTCTTCAAAAGGGGGAAGACGCAAAAAGGTGTGGGTTGAAGAATAAGGGATTATCCGTAAATTATTCCAGTCTTCCGTCAGCAAATCATGGCTGCTGCCAAATGCAGGAGAGCGACAAAGCTGGCGGCGGTCTTTTCAAACCTGACCAACAGCTTTCGGAACCGTTTGAACCAGGAGGGGGAGACTTCAACCACCCAGCGCCGAGGTCGATAACTCGGGTCGTTCAGGGCAATCGTCCGATCTTCCTCGGCCACCGGCAAGTGCGGTACGTAGTTCCGATCCCACATGGCTTCGTTGGCCGGCATGCCGCGATATCCCTTGTCAGCACAGAGATGAGTCTCGTGGTCGGGACGCATCTCCGGCACGACCAGCGCGTCCAGAAGCAGCTCAAGCTGGGTCACATCCTGTCGATTGGCGCCGCACACGACGAGAGATAGTGGGACTCCACGCCCGTCCACCAGCAGACTGACCTTGCTTCCGTTTTTTCCTCCGGTCCGTTGGGTTCGGCCCCACGGCTTCCTGCGCGAGTGGAGCCTTTCCTTGGCTCCCGTCAATACTCAGCCACTCCCAGGCGATTCCTTCCATTTCGTCATATTCAGCCAAGCCTGCCCGCCAAAGTTCGGTGAAGAACCCGGCCCTGTGCCACTTCTGGAAATAGGTGTGGATCGCGCTCGGACTGCCATAGACATCTTTTGGCAGGGCCTTCCACTGGATACCGGTCCGGAGCACATAGACGATTGCCTCGAAGACCTTGCGAGGGTCCTTTGGGGGGCGCCCCGCTCCAACCTTCCGTCGATAGATTTTCTCGGGGTCCCTTTGGGGGGACGGTATTAGGGCAGAAGCCTTTTCCCAGAATGCATCGGACACTTCCCAAGCTTTGATCTTCCCCACGCAACCCCCCCAGGGAAATGATCGCAGCTGCCGCGTTGGATGGAACGCTATTTACGGATATGCTCTAAATCTATTTCCGGGAAGACTCTATGGCCATGGGTTGAACCGATGCACCCTCCGCCAACGTTACCGTCGGGCTCAGGACCACCTGTTCACCGGCCTGGAGTCCCTGGAGGATCTGCACCGTCAGGCCGTTGTCCTCACCTGGGGTCACGGTGCGGTAGGCGATCCGGTGCTCGGGCCCCACCACCGCCACCTGGGTCTGGCTCCCACGGATGGTAAGGCATTCCGAAGGAATTCGGAGGGTACCGGGCCGCCCCGGGAGACGCAGGCTGGCCATGACCGCGCCGCCGGGCAGGAAGCTGCCATCGCGGTTGTCGAGGTCGGCTTCCACCAGCAGAGTCCGGGTTCGGGGATCCACTGCGCCTGCCGCCCGGGAGATGCGGACCTTCCGCACCTGGTCCGGGCGGTCTGTGGGGCGCACTTCCAGCTCGGTGCCCACCTTCAGGCGCGAGGCCTGCTGCTGGTCGAGGTAGAGGACCACCCGGAGGCGGTCCACTTGGGCCAGGGTGAGCACGGGCTGGGCGGTGGCCGTGGAACCTCCGTTCTGGAGCATGGCACCCGGGTCCGCGAATCGCTGGGTCACGACCCCGGAGAAGGGGGCCGTGAGGTGCTGGTATCCCTCCAGGGTCGCCTGGCTGGCGAGCCTTTCCCGGGCGACCCGGGCGGCGGCCACTGCGTCGTCCACCGCCTGCTGGCTCAGGGCGCCGACCTTGCCCAGCTCCCGGTTCCGCTCGGCGGTGCGCTGCTTGTTTTCGCAATCGGCCCGCAGGGCGGCGGTGTCGCGGTCCGTCTCCGTGGACTCCACCACCGCCAGGAGTTGGCCCTGACGCACCAGGCTGCCTTTGTCCACGGTGATGCGGCGCAGGAATCCGCTGACCTTGGGATATAGCGTGGTGGAAACATAAGGTTGGGCTTCCCCTTGGAGCTTCAGCTGCCCGTCGGCCCCGTCGGCCTGGACGAGGGCGACCCGGACGCTGGGACCGGCTGCTGCCTCGGCCTGGATGGCGCGGGCCTCATGGGCAACGCGTCGGCTCTGGCGGGCCCACAGGATGCCCGCCCCGGCCGAAGCCACGATCAGGAGCATGAGTCCGCCCAGGCGGAAACGGGAAAAGGTCTTGTCGGGTGCGGTCATGCTTCACTTCCTTGCTGATCCAGGTGGAACTGCTCGTCCAGGAGATGGGCCGTGGGGGGCTTCTTCCGGAAAAGGCTGTAGACGACGGGCACGATGAAGAGGGTGACCAGGGTGGCCATGAGCAGGCCACCGATGACCGCCCGGCCCAGGGGCGCGTTCTGGCTGCCCGCCTCACCCAGGGCGAGGGCCATGGGCACCATGCCCAGGATCATGGCCAGAGCGGTCATGAGGACCGGGCGCAGGCGGGTCTTCCCAGCCAGGAGGGCGGCCTCCAGGGCACCCAGAGCGGGGTTCTCCACCCGCACCTCGTTGGCGAAGCTCACGAGGAGGATCGAGTTGGAGGTGGCGATGCCCACGGCCATGATGGCGCCCATCAGGGACTCGACGTTGAGCGTGGTCCCCGTGATGGCCAGCATCCAGAGGATGCCCACCAGAGCCCCCGGCACGGAGAAGAGGATGATGAAGGGGTCCAGCCAGCTCTGGAAGAGCACGGCCATCAGAAGGTAGACCAGGGCGATGGCGATGATGAGGCCTGCGCCCATGTTTTCGAAGGCCTCCACCATCACTTCGTTCTGGCCGCGGATCCTGATCTGAACGCCCGTGGGCAGGGGGGCGAGCGCCTTGACGGCCTTGTTGATGTCCCCCACTACGCTGCCCAGGTCCCGGCCTTCGGCCTCCGCCATCACATCCAGCACCCGGCGCACGGTGTCATGGTTGACCTCGCTGGGAAGGGTGATGCGCTGCAGATTGGCGAAGTTGGAGAGGGTCTCTGTCCCGGCCTGGAAGGCGGGGCCGCTCTGGGGGCTGGCGGTCTGGGCCAGGCTGGCATTCAGGTTCGTCGGGAAGGGGGTCTTCATCAGGTCCTGGGGGGTCCGGACCTCCGAGAGGGGTGCCTTCACGCTCACGGTATAGTTCACGCCGTTGGCCGGGTCCAGGAAGTAGGAGGGGGAGAGCTGGCCGTTGCCGGAGAGCGCCACCAGAAGCCCGTTGGCGATGGTCTGCTGGTTGAGCCCAAGTCGGGCCGCCTGCATGCGGTCCACGTCCACCCGGAGCCCGGGGGAGTCCACCACCTGCTTGAGGCGCACATCCACCGCTCCGGGAATCCGCTGCATGGAGGCTTCTAGCTTGCGGGCCACCTCGCTGGTCGCCTGGAGGTTGTTGCCCAGGATCTGGACATCGATGGGGGCGGGAATGCCGAAGTTGATCACCTGGCTGATGATGTCCGCGGGCTGAAAATAGAAGGACACGCTGGGGAATCGGGACTTGAGGGCCGCCCGCAGCGTCTGGCGGGCCTCCGCTGTGGGGCGGTGGCCCCGCCGCAGGGAAATGAAGAGCTCGGCGTCCTGGCTGGTGGCGTTGTCCGTGGGCACGTAGGCGAGATTGTAGGAGAGGGGCACCCCGATATTGCTGGTGAGGCTCTCGACCTCACCGGGAGGCAAGGCGGTCCGGATGGCCTGCTCCACCTGGGCGACCACCGCCTCGGTCTGTTCCAGGCGCATGCCTGGGGCCACCCGGACGTGGAGCTTCATCATCCCGGCGTCCACCTTGGGGAAGAACTCCCGGCCCAGAATGCCCAGCAGGGTGGTGCTCACCAGGGCCAAGCCCAGCCCCAGGATCAGGACGAAGCGGCGGTGGTGCAGCACCCGCTCCAGAACCCGACCGTAGGCCTCCTGGAAGCGGGAGAAGCCGCGCTCGCGCCAGGCGTTGAACCGGGTCAGGGTAGCTCCGTGGTGGTCCTTCTTCAGGAGCATCTTGGCCAAGGTGGGCACCAGGGTCCGGGAGAGGACATAGGAGGCCAGCATGGAATAAACCACGGACATGGCCAGGGGGGTGAAGAGATACTTGGCGGGACCCACCAGGAGCACCACCGGGAAGAAGACGATGCAGATGGCCAGGGTTGCGACGATGGCCGGGGTGGCGATCTGCTTGGCGCCATCCAGGATGGCCACCACCAGGCTCTTGCCCATGGCCTGGTTGCGGTGGATGTTCTCCACCTCCACCGTGGCATCGTCCACCAGCATGCCCACCGCCAGGCTCAAGCCGCCCAGGGTCATGATGTTGAGGGTCTGGCCCGAGAGCTTGAGCCCGATGATGCCCACGGTGATGGCGAGGGGGATCGAGGAGCAGACCAGGATCATGCTGCGCCACGATCCCAGGAAGAAAAGGATCATCAGTGAGACCAGGGCCGAGGCGATGAGGGCCTCTTTGATCACATCGCTGATGGCGTGGCGGACGAAGTGGCTCTGGTCGAAGTCGAAGCGCAGCTCCATGCCCTTGGGGGCAGCCGCCTGGATGGCCGGCAGCATCTCCCGGGCGGTGTCCACCACCGCCAGGGTGCTGGCATCGGGCTTTTTGAGCACAGTGATGTAGGTGGCCCGGTGGCCGTTGATGCGTACGATGTTGGTCTGGTCCGCAAAGCCGTCGTAGACCCGGGCCACATCCTTGAGGGTGATCGGGGCGCCGTTGACCAGCCTCAGGGGGATGTCCCGGAAGTCATCGACCTTGAAGGGGCTGGAGTTGGTCTGCACCGGCAGCTCCTGGTTACCCATGCGCACCAAGCCCGCCGGGGTGATGACGTTCTGGGCCGAAAGGCCCGTCAGTACATCGGCCGGGCTCATACCCCGGGCCGCCAGGCGATCCAGGTCCAGGTCCACGGAGACCTGGCGCCCCTTGCCGCCGTAGGGGCCCGGCAAGGTGATGCCGGGCACGGTGAAGAGCCTCAACCGCACCGCGTTGAGGGTGTGGTCATAGATCTGCTGTTCAGAGAGGGTGTCGCTCTGGGCCGTGAGCTGCACCACCGGCACGTTGCCCGCGTTGTACTGGATGATGAAGGGCACCGGCATGTTGGGCGGCATCAGGCGCATGGCCGCCGAGCAGGCCGAGCTGAGCTGGGCGATGGCCCCGCCGATGTCGGCCCCGGACTGGAAGTAGACCTTGACCACCCCGATGCCCTGGATGCTCTGGGACTCGATGTGATCCACCCCGTTCACGTTGGTCGAGATGGACCGTTCGGTGATGGTGACCACCCGGCGTTCCATCTCCTCGGGACTCAGGCCGTTGTAGGCCCAGACCACGGCGACGGCGGGAATGTCCACGCTGGGAAAGATGTCCACCTGCATCCGCCGGATGGACAGGAAACCCATCAAGAGGATGAGAAAGCAAAGTACAGCAATGGTATAGGGGCGGCGCAGGGCCAGCCGTACGATCCACATGGGGTTTCCTTCGGAGTTCCAGGCCCCGGCCCCAGGGGAAGGGCCAGGTGCGGTCGGCAGGCGCTCAGGCCTTCCGGGGGTTCAGGGCTGACAGGTGCTCAGTTTTCCTCGATGGCTTCGGGGCGCCCAGTCTCTTTCAGGCGGGAAAGATCCTGGGTAGGCGCGTGGCCGAAGTAGCGCCGGTATTCCCGGCTGAACTGGGAAGCGCTGAGGTAGCCCACTTGTCGACTGGCAGTGCCCGCATCCATGGCCTTGGCGAGCATGAGGCGGCGGGCCTCCTGCAGGCGCAGGACCTTCTGGTATTGCAGGGGACTCATGGAGGTCACGGACTTGAAGTGCTGGTGGAAGGAGGACAGGCTCATGTTCACCAGAAGGGCCAGGCGCTCGACGTCCAGGGTCTGGGCGTAGTTGGTCCGGACCCAGGAGACTGCCTTGGACACCCGTTGCATCCGGCTCTCGGCCCTGCCCAGCTGGGCCACCCGGGGGCCGATGGGGCTTTGGAGCAGGCGTACCAGGATCTCGTCCACCACCAGGGGAGCAAGCAGCTCGGCGTCCTGGGCGCGGCCCATGAGGCCCACGAGCCGGATGGCCGCCTGGATGATGTCGTGCTCTACGGGGCAGATGGCAAGGCTGGGTGCGGCGGGCAGCTGGGGCAGGCCATTGGGGAAGACGCGGGGCGCGAGCTCGGCGATCTTCTGGATGTCCAGCTCCAGTTTCAGGCAGACGAAGGGCTTTTCGGGCGAGGCCACGGTCACCTGGGCGCCCACGGGCACATCCACCGAGGTCACCAGCATGCGCGATGCGCTGTAGTCGATGACCTCGGGGCCCAGGAACATGGACTTGGCCCCCTGGGCCACCAGGCAGAGGGAGGCCTTCTGGATGCCATGGACCATGGCCTTGTGGGGCCGGGAGGCCTTGACGACCCAGAGCCCCGGTACCCGGAGATCGAAGGAGCCGTCGTAGGGGGCAAAGGCCACCAGGAGTCTGGCCAGTTCGGCCAGGTCTCCCGGTTCCACGGGCCGCTCCGGGGCGGCAAGGCTGGGAACGGTGTTGTCAGGAAGGTTCATGTCCTCCTCCCAGGGCAGGATACTGCTTTCAAAGTGGCCTCTCATCCTTGAAGACGCATGGTGGCGGGGGCGGCCCATCCGGGGCCAGCGGGGCCGACGGCGCCGGTTGGCATACCGTCGGCTCAGGGGGGAACGCAGTCTAGGCTCCATGCCTCATTCCGCCCCCACCAGTTCCTCATTGGTCCAGGGGCCGTAAGCCTCGGCCGTATCGAAGAAGGTGACGCCCCGGATCACCTGGATCCCCGCCTGACGGTCGGCGGCGGGGCCCAGGCCGAAGCTCAGTCCCATGCAGCCCAGACCGATGGCCGAGACTTCATGACCACGGGTGCCGAGTTTGCGCGTTTTCATAAAGTCTTCCTATAGGTATGAAACGCAGGTGGCTACTGGGCGCTCCGGCCCAGGTAATGTGCGTCGGCGACGTGCTCCATCCAGTCGGTGGCCTTGCCGTCCAGGTGTTCGACGATGGCGATGTGGGTCATGGCGGTGCTTGCCGTGGCGCCGTGCCAGTGGCGCTCGCCGGGGGCGAAGAGGACCACATCACCGGGATGGATCTCCTCAATGGGGCCGCCCTCCCGCTGCACCCAGCCCTTGCCGCCCGTGACGATCAGGTACTGGCCCAGGGGGTGGGTGTGCCAGGCGGTCCGGGCCCCGGGCTCGAAGGTCACGGTGGCGGCGAAGCTGCGGGCGGGCGCCGGCACCTGGAAGAGAGGATCCACGCGGACCGTGCCGCTGAACCAGGCCTCGGGGCCCTTCTGGGATGCTTGGGAGCCGTTGCGGAGAATCTCCATGGGGTGTTTCCTTTCCGGAATCAGAGCTGGATACCGGGCATGAGCGTGGGGGTGAGCAGCCCGGTCTGCAGGACTCCGCCCGGCGGCCTCATGGGAGGCCACGTCGGGCAGAGGGTGTGGGGTGAATCAGGCCTGGAGAGAGGCCATGTCGATGACGAAGCGGTACTTCACGTCGCTCTTGAGCATCCGCTCGTAGGCTTCGTTGATGGCCTGCATGTTGATTACCTCGACATCGGAGGTGATGCCATGCTGTCCGCAGAAGTCCAGCAGCTCCTGGGTCTCGGCGATGCCGCCGATGAGGGAGCCCGCCACGGACTTGCGCCCCATGATCATGGGGGCGGTGTTCAGGAAGGGATCGAGGGGACCCAGGTAGCCCACCAGGACGATCGTTCCGGCAATGGCCAGGGTAGGGATGTAGGGGTTGATGTCGTGCAGGTAGGGGACGGTGTCGATGATCAGATCGAAAGTGTTCTTGACCGACCCCATCTGGGTCCAGTCCGTGGAGAGGATGATGTGGTCCGCCCCGAGGCGTCGGGCATCGGCCTCCTTGCCTGCCGAGCGCGTGAAAAGGGTGACCTCGGCGCCGAGCGCCTTGGCCAGCTTGATGGCCATATGCCCCAGGCCGCCCAGGCCCACGACGGCCACCTTGCTGCCCTGGGTCACCTTCCAGTGCCGCAGGGGGGACCAGGTCGTGATGCCCGCGCACAGCAGGGGGGCTGCCCCCTTCAGTTCGATGTTTTCGGGTACCCGCAGCACGAACTTCTCGGAAACCACCACCCGCTGGGAGTACCCACCCTGGGTCATGGTGCCGTCCTGGCGGTCCGTGCCTCCGTAGCTGTAGGTGGAACCCTCCTCGCAGTACTGCTCATAGCCCTTCTCGCAGGGGTCGCAGTGCTGGCAGGAATCTACCATGCAGCCAACCCCCACGGTGTCGCCCACCTTGAACCGGGTCACGGCAGACCCCACGGCGGTCACGCGGCCGACCATCTCATGGCCGGGGACGATGGGGTAGGTGGTCCAACCCCAGTCGTTGCGAGCGGTGTGCAGGTCGGAGTGGCAGACGCCGCAGAAGAGGATCTCGATGGCAACATCATCCGGTCGCGGATCACGGCGTTCGAACTGGAAGGGCACCAAGGGGGTGGTGGCGGAGTGGGCGGCGAAGCCAATTACAGGTGAGGACATCATGACCTCCGGTGAGATGGGTGGCCCCATGGGCCAAACCTGGGGGAGCTGAGGTGAGGGGGCACGCATCCGAGCGGGGCGCCCTCTGATGGGGTAGGGACCGCCGCAGCGGGCCATGAAGAAGTGTAGGAATGATGCTGCCGGCGGATTTGCCTGATTCTGCGTATTTCTAACCCAATCATGCAGGCCGCTTCCTCTCCTGAGCTTGATGACGCTAGGCTCAGTCCACCTGGGGAGCGAGGGGGAGGACCTCGTTCAGGCAGCGCATGGCGTTGAGGGTCCGGGGATAGCCCACGAAGGGCAGCAGTTGGGTGATGACTGCCATCAGGAGCCGCCGGTCGTTTCCGACCGCGGCATTGCCCTGGATGTGTCCCTTCAGTTGGGGTTCGCACCCGCCCTGGGCGAGCAGCATCGAGAAGGTGAGCAGCTCCCGGGTCGCCCCATCCAGCCCCGTCCGGGTGTAGTAGTCCCCGAAGCAGTTGGCGGACAGGAAGCGGTTGATGTGCTGCTGGTCCGGAGGGGCCTGCTGGTACATGGTGTCAATGGCCTCCCCGAAAATGCTTTTCGAAAGGGCCAGCCCTTTTTCGAATCGGGTGGCAGGCGTGGTGGTGGACTGCCCTTCGAGGGGGAGGATGGCCCCATGCTCGGCGAGCAGGGTGTTGGCGGCGTCCAGGAAGTCGAGGACCTTGCCGATGCCGCAGTAGGGGACGGCCTGATAGACGATCTCCTTGAGTTCCACCGGGGTGATGCCGAGTTGCAGCGCAGCCTCGGCGATGACCCGGAACTCCGTGAGGGCGGGCACGGCAATGAGGCCAGCCAGCAGGACCCTCATCCGGGTCCGGTCGTCCAGGGGACTGTGGGCCAGCACCTCGTCAAAGGCAAAGTTGTCAAACAGCCCGATGAACTCGGGATCCGTGGCCTTCAGGGACGACACACGGCCGGGAAACCACTTGTCATGATTCCTTTGGGCGCTTTCTGAGATATCCACACGTTGCTCCTGAGGATGGGAAGGGTCAGTCGATCACCTGGGCGGCCTTCAGCCAGGCGGCGAGCTGGCTTTCCGCCTTTTGCACGCTGCCGCCTCGCACGGCGAGACCCTTGACCACCTTGGCCCCGGGGCACAGGCGCTGGATGTCGCGCTCGCTGCGGCCCAGGCCGCTGCCCTCGTGCGTGCAGAGGGGAAGGATGGTCTTGCCCGTGAAGTCGTGGGATTCCAGGAAGGTGAACACGGCCATCGGCATGGTGCCCCACCAGTTGGGATAACCCAGGATGATGACCTCGTAGTCTGCGAGGCTGTCGAGGCGTTCCGCCAGCTCGGGACGGGCGTTCTGCTCCAGCTCCCGCTGGGCCACCTCGGTGGTCTCATGGTAGTCGGCGGGGTAGGTCTTGAGGGTCTTGATCTCAAAGAGATCAGCCCCACTGAGGGTCTGGATCGTGTGCGCCGCCAGCGCCGTATTTCCGGTCTGCAAATCGATGATGCGGCCATCCAGGTAGTTCTCACCCTTACGGGAGTAGTAGGCGATAATATATTTATTATTCATTACAAATCCTCTTGTCGTGCTGCGCCAAAGGTTCAGCAGGCTTCCACCCCAGAGCCCTCAGGCCAGGGGAAAGGGGCAATCTCCGAGGCGGCCTTCAGGCCCACCCCGAGCCAGGCGATGGTGCGCCCCAGGTGCTCCATGTTCCGCATGGCCTCGGCGTCGCCCAGCACCTCTTCCTTGTGTTGACCCACCCCCACGTTCCAGTAGAGGGAGCCCGGGGTGATCATGCCGGAGATCTGGAAGAGGTGATTGATGCTGTCGAAGACATGGATGGCGCCCCCACGGCGCACCGCCACGACCGCGGCTCCGATCTTGCCCCGCAGGGCCCCGCCGTTGGCCAGGGCTACGAAGCCCGCCCGGTCGATGAGGGCCTTCATTTCGGAGCTCAGGTCCGCGAAGAAGGTGGGGGAGCCCAGGAGGATGGCATCGGCCTCCACCATGGCCTGGAGCAGTTCGTTCACGCCATCGTTCTCGATGACGCAGCGCATGTTCTTCCGCTCGATGCACTTGAAACAGGCGAGACAGCCTCGGACGGGCTTTCCGCCGATCTGCCGGAGTTCGGTGGTCCACCCAGCTTCTTCCAGGGGAGCGAGGACCTTGCGGAGCAATGTTTCGGTATTCCCCCCGGCACGGGGGCTACCGCTGATGGCGAGTACTTTCATGGGATTCCTTGGAAAGGAGGGCCGGAGATGCGGCCCTCCTGATGGAATGGGCGGTTCAGCCTTGCTTGGGGCCCAGTTCGCCGAACCAGTAGGCGGCGGTGACCCCTCCATCCATGAGGAAGTCACTGCCGGTGATGAAGGTGCCGTCCGGACCCATCAGAAGGGCGCCGACATGCCCGACCTCGTCCGGGGTGGCCGCCCGGCCCACGGGGCAGTCCTCGATCATGCGGCGGTAGCCCTCGCCCCGGGGGCCGCTCAGCTCATCCTTGGCCAAGGGGGTGATCACGATACCGGGGCTGATGCAGTTGATGCGCGCGCCGCGCTTGCCCCAGGCCACCGCCTGCGCCATGACCCGCAGGGCGTTGCCCCGCTTGGAGAGCTGGTAGGCGTGGAGGGTGTCCTTCACCTGCTCCGGCTGGAGGAAAGGCAGCGCCAGGAGCTCCTCTACCGGAGTGAGGGCCAGGGCCCGGTCCTGCTCGGGCGTCAGGGCGCCCAGGCGGTGGCCCGACTGGGAGGCGATGACGACGCCGGAGCCGCCGGGGGTGATGACTTCCCCGAAGGCCTCCAGCACCAGGGCGGTGCCATAGAGATCCACGGCGAGGATGGTGGCGGGCGAGGCCTGGGAGGGAGATACCCCGGCCGCGTGAATCAGGCCTGTGACCTCGCCAAGGGCAGTGGCGCGGGTGACCAGAGCCTCGACAGATGCCCGGGAGGCAACATCCACCTCGGCCGTGCTGACCTCATAACCGGCGTTGGACATCACCTCGGCTGCCGCCTCGGCATGGGCCAGCCGGAGATCAGCCAGGAGAATGTGTTTCCCGACACCGACCCGGCGGGCGATGGCCTGGCCGATGGAGCCGGGACCGATGACAACAATGACGGACGTTGGGTTGGGGCTGTTCATGATTCTGCCTTTCAAGCTTTGAGGGAGGCCATGTCGATGACGAAGCGGTACTTCACATCGCTGTGGAGCATCCGCTCGTAGGCTTCGTTGATGTCCTGGATGCGGATCATCTCCACGTCG
The DNA here is from genome assembly GCF_963677305.1 of uncultured Holophaga sp. Lineage (GTDB taxonomy): Bacteria > Acidobacteriota > Holophagae > Holophagales > Holophagaceae > Holophaga. Next base: position 3,274,588 of record NZ_OY781925.1, on the reverse strand, counting down.
GGGCTGACTCCGTGCTCAGCGCAGAAGTCGAGGAGTTCCTGGGTCTCGGGGATGCCCCCGATGACCGAACCCGCCACGGAACGGCGCCCCATGATCATGGGGGTGGTATTGAGGAAGGGGTCCAGTGGCCCCAAGTAGCCCACCAGGACGATCGTGCCCGCGATGGCGAGGGTCGGGATATAGGGGTTCAGGTCGTGGATGTAGGGAACGGTGTCGATGATCAGGTCGAAGCGGCTCCGGACCTCGGCCATCTGCTGGGGATCCGTGGAGAGGACCACCCGGTCCGCCCCCAGGCGGCGCGCATCCTCCTCCTTGCCCCTGGATCGGGTGAAGAGGGTGACCTCGGCACCCAGGGCCTTGGCCAGCTTCAGGGCCATGTGGCCCAGGCCGCCCAGGCCCACCACAGCCACCCGGCTGCCCTGGGTCACCTTCCAGTGGCGAAGGGGAGACCAGGTTGTGATGCCCGCGCAGAGCAGCGGGGCCGCAGAGGACAGCTCCACCCGCTCCGGCATCCGCAGGACGAAAGCCTCGGAAACCACGACCCGCTCGGAATAGCCGCCCAGGGTCACGCTGCCATCGTGGCGGTCAATGCCATTATAGGTGCTGGTGAACCCGTTCTCGCAGTGCTGCTCCAGCCCGTGCTGGCAGGGCTCGCAGGTCCGGCAGGAGTCCACCAGGCAGCCCACACCCACCCGGTCCCCGACCTTGAACCGGGTGACTTCGGGACCGACTTCGGTGACCTGCCCGATGATTTCGTGGCCCGGCACCATGGGGTAGCGGGCCCGCCCCCAGTCGTTGCGGACATTGTGGATGTCCGAGTGGCAGACACCGCAGTAGAGGATCTCGATCACCACGTCGTCCGGGCGGGGGTCCCGACGGTCGAAGCGGAAGGGGACCAGGGGATCGGTGGCGGAATGGGCCGCGTAGGCCCGGGTGTTCATCGGCATGGTGACCTCCATAGGAGGAAGCGGGCAGTGCTTGGTGGTAAGAACCGAGCGGGTGCCGCTCCCCGGCTGCCGCAATCAGCAGACCCTTGCAGTCTAGGCAACGGACGGGAAGGCCTTTTGCCTGATTGTCCACTTTTTTTGCCCAATCATGCGGCGCACCTTGACCCCTCTTGGTACCTCCTTTTAGCCTTCCTGAAGGCCGGTTGATCCGATGCCCCCCCGTGGCCGGGAATGCCCCGTGCGGGGCGGAGTGTTCACCGGAGAGTCCCTTTGAAGCCGAGCTTCGGGAAGGGGAAATTCTGTCCATCAGCGAGGCATGCCGTGAGAACAAGGGATTTGATCATTGGAGCAGTCGCCTGCCTGGCCCTGGGCTGCAATCCCGTACCCCGGCTCGACCTACCCGGCAGACCGGTTCCATCGACCTGGGGGGAGCCCATGTCGGCCAAGGGCCCCCTGGCCTCGGATCTGGGATGGGATGCCTTCTTTACCGATCCCTCCCTTCAAGCCGTCATCCGACTCGGGCTCGATCACAACCTGGACCTGCGCCTCGCGGCCCTACAGGTCGAGCGGGCACAGGCGGCCTTCCGGATCCAGCGATCATCCCAGAGCCCCTCCATGTCCCTGCAGGGTGCCTCGACCAACTACCGCATCTCCGAGGCAGAAGGCTCAGGTCAGGCCAGTGTGTACCGGGAGAGTACGGTCCATGTGGCCAGCCTCTCCTGGGAGCTGGATCTCTTCGGGCGGATCCGCAGTCTGAAGGAGGAGGCGCTCAACCAGTACCTCTCCACCGAGCAGGTCCGTCGGGCCACGCGGATGTCCCTGGTGGCCACCCTGGCCCAGGCCTTTCTCCAGCTGGGAGCCGATACCGAATCCCTGACCCTGGCTGCCCGCACCCTTGGGGCCCAGACCCGCACCCGGGAACTCATGGACCAGAGTCATGCCCTCGGGGCCGCCTCGGACCTGGAGGTTGCCCAAGCCCGGAGCCAGATGGAGTCCGCGCGGGTGGACCTCGTCCGGTTGCAATCCCAGGTTGCCCAGGATCGCCATGCCCTGGACCTTCTGGTCGGAACGACCGTGCCAGACCGGCTGCTTCCCAGGGGGATGAGCGCGGCTCCGCTGGCGGACGTCAGGTCAGACCTGTCCTCAGAGGTGCTCCTGGCGCGTCCGGACATCCTGGCGGCCGAGTACCAGCTCCGGGCGGCCCAGGCCGATATCGGCGCCGCCAGGGCTGCCTTCTTTCCAAGGCTCAGCCTGACGGCCGGCCTTGGCTCCATGAGTCCGGCCGTCTCCGGGCTATTCCAGGGTGGAACGGGCACCTGGCTCTTCACCCCGAATCTGACGGTCCCCATCTTCCAAGGCGGGGCGCTCCGGGCCAACTTGGCTTCCGCCAAGGTCAGTCGGGATATTGCCTTGGCGAGCTACCAGAGGGCCATCCAGAGCGCCTTCCGGGAGGTCGCGGATGGGTTGACCCAGCGCAGGGCCCTGGTTGACCAGAACCAGGCCCAGGAGGCTCTGACGGAATCCCTTCAGCGCGCCTTCGAGCTCTCCACCGCCCGATACCGGGGTGGGGCGGACAGCTATTTGAGCGTGCTGGTCTCCCAGGAGGCCCACCTCCGTGCCGAGCAGAACCTGATTTCCACCCGGCTGGCCCAGCAGTTGAATCGGATCACCCTATACAAGGCCCTTGGAGGAGGCGCGTGAGTACGGACGCCTGCACCCGTTCGGCCACCCAGATGCTGCTGGCCGAGCTCCTTCTGGCCCTCTACGAGTGGCCTGACCCCCAGGGACCCCCAGCCTCCTCAACGCCTCGGGATACGCAGCCATGCTGACCCCGATCTCCCTGGCCCTTGTCCGGGAGGCCTATGAGGACCCCCGGGCTCGCGGCCGCGCCATCGCCTACTGGGCCATGGGTGGCTCCGTAGCTGGCGCCGCCGGCCCGGTTTTGGGCGGTGCGCTCTCCCAGATCAGTTGGAGGCTCATCTTCTTCATCAATGCCCCCATCGGGCTCGCTGCCGGATCAACCATGGCCTCGTTCTATGGCGTGGTGTTTCTGCAGAGCCTCTACTTCCAACAGCTCCGGAGTGTCTCGGCCTTGGGGACGGGCCTGCTCTTCCTCCTGATTCTTGGCTCCCTGGGGCTGCGCCGTGCGTAGGGGTGCCCTTCTACCGCTGTCCATCCTGGGCTGCGCTCTGTTCCTGGCTGCCTGTGTCCGCCCCCTTCCCGTGAGCTCCAACATGAAGAAATCCCCTCAGTGGCACCACGGTCGCTTCCACAACCCCCAGCCCATTCACAACGACAACTGGGGTTCATTCACCAGTCTTTTCCGTTCAAATCCATACGGGCGTCCCCCTGATGGCACGATTCCGGTGGTCCATCCTCGCCCTGCTGACCTGGCACCCCTCTCAGAAGGGGGTCTGAGAGTCACTTGGTTGGGGCACTCTACGGTGTTCCTCGACATGGGGGGTACCCGTATCCTCACCGACCCTGTCTGGAGCGAGCGCTCTGGTCCCTTCAGCTGGATCGGTCCTCGCCGCTACTACGCCCCGCCCATTCCCCTTGCTGAGTTGCCCCGGCCTGACGTAGTGGTCATCTCCCATGACCATTACGACCACTTGGATCGCGCCACCATCGAGGCCATGAGGGGCTGGACTACCCGCTTTGTGGTGCCCTTGGGGGTGGGAGCGCGACTGCTGCGTTGGGGTATCGCACCTGAACGGATCACCGAACTGGACTGGTGGGAGGCAACGCAGGTGGGGAAGGTCGAGATCACCGCCACGCCCGCGCGTCATGCCTCGGGGCGGGGGCTCTTTGACAAGGACCGGACACTCTGGGCGGGTTATGCCTTCCGGAGTCCGGAGCATAGGGTCTTCTTTTCGGGAGATACGGGCCTCTTTCCTGGAATGTCCGAGATCGGAGAGCGCTTGGGTCCCTTCGATCTCACGATGCTTGAGATCGGGGCGTACGGCCCGGCATGGCCGGACTGGCACCTGGGTCCCGAACAGGCTGTTGAGGCGCACCGCATGGTCCGGGGCGCCCGCATGCTCCCCATCCACTGGGGGCTCTTCACCCTCGCGGGGCATGGCTGGACCGAGCCCATGGAGCGCCTCCAGGTGGCGGCTCGGACTCAGGGTGTCCTGGCTCTCAGCCCCCGACCTGGAGAGCCCTTCGAGCTCCTCACCCCGTCCCTCATGACCCGATGGTGGCCCAGTCTCCCCTGGCGGACCGCCCAGGAACTGCCGATCCGGGCCGGGGGATTCACCCCGGACCTGACCCCCATCCCCTGATTCGCTAAACTCACGGGGTTCTCAGGGAACCCCACCCGGCAGGCCATATGCGCTGCCGATCTTTCCCCAGAATCCCCGAAACCCCGGTCTCGGTGCTCGGTTTCGGCTGTATGCGCCTGCCGGTGATCGGGGGCGACATGGCCCGCATCGATGATGCCGCCGCCATCCCCTCCGTCTTCAGCAGCTACAAGACCGGCAGCATGTTCGAGACCTGGAAGAGCGCCGCCTGGACCTATGACGCCTTCACCGTGCAGGCGGGCCATGGCGCCGACCGCTGCATTGAATGCGGCGCCTGCGAACCCCAGTGCCCCCAAGGCATCCCCATCATGGCCAAACTCAAAGAGGCCCACAGCGCCCTGACCCAGGCCCGCTGAGTGCGTCCATCGGGAAAAGCCCCCGCCGACCGGCGGGGGCTTTTCCTGGAGATCCACCCTCAGAGCTTGACCAGGGTGTACTGGTCGTTGCCCATCTTCAGCTCCTTCATGTAGCTGATCTGGCGCAGGCCGCTACGGGACTCGATGCGCTCCCGCAGATCATGCAGTTCAGCCTCGGGCAGCTTGTAGACCATGTCGATGGAGGCCTTGTCCACCGCCAGAAGGTCCGTGGAGGCGAGGATGCCCAGGTTGCGGGCTTTGGGGGGCGCGGCGTGAACCCCGGCGCAGTCGCAATCCACGCTCATGTTGCGCAGCACGTTGATGAAGACGATGCGCCTGCCGAAGTGATCCACCGTGGCTTTGGCCGACTCCACCATGTTCTCCATGAAGGGCGCACCGCTGAGCCACTTGGCGTAGTCCTCGTTGTCGGGTGCGGCGTGGACCATCTTCTTTCCGATGGGGCCATCGGCACATCCGATGGCGATGTTCTTCATGGAGCCACCGAAGCCGCCCATGGCGTGGCCTTTGAAGTGGGTCAGGACCACCATGGCGTCGTAGTTGAGCATGTGCCTGCCCACGGACATCTCGGTGAAGTGCTTACCGCCCCTCACGGGAATCATCACCGCACCGTCCTCATCCATGATGTCCACGGGGCAGAAATCCCAGCCGTTGGTCTGGATCGTCTTGCGGTGGTCGGCGGTGGTGAAGCGTGCGCCCTTGTAGAGGGTGTTGGTCTCGACCAATGCACTGTTGGGGATGCTCTGCTGCAGGGCCTTCACCATGTCCCGGGGCAGGATGTTGGGGCCATGGGGCTCCCCGGTGTGGATCTTGATGGCCACCTTGCCGCCGATCTCTGCGCTGATCTTCCGATAGACCTTCAGCAGGCCTTCGGGACTCAGGTCCTCGGTGAAATACACCGTGGACTTGGGCGCCTCGGCGGTTGCTGCCCTGGCGGTTCCGGTGAGATTGAGGATGGCCAGGGCGCCGGCGGCGGCTGCTCCGGCTTCCAGAAACGCGCGGCGGGAAAGGTGCTTGGTCATGGGGAACCTCCTGATGGTCTGCTCAGCCTGTCCGGGGGCAACCCCCCTGGGGCCATTGGTGTAGGGATGCAGGGCGAGCCCGGCTCAGCGCTGGGCGGTCCGGAAGGCTGCGAGGGCTGCCTCCCGGACCGCTGCCAGGCTGGCGCCGGTGGCCAGGGCCGCTGTCCGGCAGTCCTCGAATTCCGGCTTGATCCGCGCGGTCCCCTCGATGTGGGCGATCTTGCAGCGGATCATCCCGAAGGGGGTCTCCACTGGCACCAGCTCCCGGGGGAGAACCGTCCGGTCCAGGAGTCGTCGGCGCACCCCGAGGGTGCTGGTCCCGCGCAGGATGGCCTCGGCGAAGCGCTCCGCTTCCCCCGGTGGGCAGAGGAGGCTCAGGGTATGGGCCGGACGCCCCTTCTTCATCAGGATCGGGGTGAGCCAGGCGTCGAGGGCCCCGTCCGCCAGGAGCCGCTCCAATGCGTAGGCCAGGGCTTCGGGGGTCATGTCATCGAGGTTGGTCTCCAGGAGGACGACCTGGTCACGGGGCCCAGGCTCGGCGGTCTCCAGGAGGATCGCCCGCAGAACATTGGGCCAGGGCAGCTCCGCCTGGCCCAGGCCATAGCCGCTCCCCACCAGGGTGCCCTCCGGCAGCTCGCCGAATCCGTCCGCCAGGGCGCGGGCGATGGCCATCCCGGTGGGGGTGGACAGCTCGCGGAGCACCGGCTGGGGCGGGCGGGTCAGGGGTACGCCCTCTGCCAGGGCCAGGGTGGCTGGGGCCGGGAGGGGGATCCGGCCGTGGCGGCAGCGGACCCAGCCCCGGGTCATGGGGATGGGGGAGACGATGACCCTGTCCGGGGCCAGGAGGTGGATGGCGAGGGCCGCGCCCACGATGTCGAGGATGGCGTCCCGGCGCCGACTTCGTGGAAGTGGATCGTCTCCACGGGGACGCCGTGGACCCTGGCCTCGGCCTCGGCCAGGAGACGGAAGGCCGCCAGGGACTTTTTCTGTACCTCCTCCGGGAGTCGCGATCCGGTGATGAGGGTCTCGATATCGGCCAGGTGGCGTTCCGGCTCTTCCAGTTCGGGCAGGGGGGCCGGGCGGAAGGCGGTCCCTGCGAGTACGCCCTTCAGGGCTTTCTCCCAGGCCGGCTCCCATCCCTCCAGCCCCAGGGAGGCCATCCCTTCGGTGAAGGCCGCGGTATCCAGGCCCAGGTCCAGCAGGGCCCCCACGGTCATGTCCCCGCTGATGCCCGAGACGCAGTCCAGGTAGAGGAGCCTCATGCGGACCTCCGGTTGATCAGGGAGGCCAGGGCCGCCGCTCCGTAGCCGTTGTCAATGTTGACCACCCCCACGCCGGAGGCACAGCTGTTGAGCATGGCCAGCAGGGCCGCTACCCCGCCGAAGCTGGCGCCGTAGCCGATGCTGGTAGGCACGGCGACCACCGGGCAGGGCACCAGACCTGCCACCACGCTGGGCAGCGCTCCTTCCATGCCGGCCACGGCGATGACGACGGCGGCCTGCTCCAGGCGATCCCGGTGGGCCAGGAGGCGGTGGACGCCCGCCACGCCCACATCGAAGAGACGCTCCACCCGGTTGCCCAGGAACTCAGCGGTGAGGGCGGCCTCTTCCGCCACGGGGATGTCCGAGGTGCCCGCTGTGACCACGGCGATGAAGCCCGATGCGGGCTCCAGGGGCTGCCGTCGCACCTGGACGATCCGGGCCTCCGGGTGCCAGGTGGCGTCCGGGGCGACCTCCGCCACGGCTTCGAAGGTCTCCCGGCTGGCCCGGGTGCCCAGGACATTGTCCAGGTGCCCCAGCATCCGCTGGAAGATCCCCCGGGTCTGTTCCGGGGTCTTCCCCTGGCAGAAGATCACCTCGCCCTGGCCCCGGCGGAGTCCGCGGTGGAGGTCGAGCTTGGCATAGCCCATGTCAGCGAAGGGCAGCTCCCGGAGGCTTTCCATGGCCTCGTCCTCCGGGATCCGGCCTTCCCGGACCCCCTGGAGCAGCTGGCGCAGTCTCTGTTCATCCATCACGACCTCTCAGGCGTTCATGCTGCCCATGCGGTAGCCCGCCAGGTCCAGGACGACCTGCCGGAATCCCAGGGCCTTCAGGGCTTCATCGATCCGCTGCCGTCCGGCCAGGAGTTGATGCATCTCCTGGGGCAGCAGCTCCAGGCGGGCCAAGTCCCCATGGCAGCGGACCCGGCACTGGGTGAATCCGCTGCCGCGTAGCAGCTCCTCGGCGGCATCCACCCGGCCCAGGACCTCGGGGGTCAGGCGCTGGCCCGGGGGGAAGCGGGTGGCCAGGCAGGCCAGGGCAGGGCGTTCCCAGCCGGGGATGCCCAGGGCGCGGGACTGCTCGCGGATAGCCACCTTGCTCAGTCCGAAGCGCGCCAGGGGGCTCTCGACCCCCAGCTCCGCCAAGGCCCGGAGCCCGGGGCGGTAGTCCCCCAGGTCATCCGCGTTGGTGCCATCCACCAGGATCTCGCAGCCCTCCTCCCGGCTGGCCGCCAGGAGGTTCTCGAAGAGGAAGCGTTTGCAGTGGTAGCAGCGGTCCGGCGGATTGGTGTCGAAGCCTGGGATGGCCGAGACGTCCACTTCCAGAACCCGGTGGGGGACGCCGCAGCGGGCCAGGGTCGCCAGACCCTCGCTCTTCTCGCGGCCCGGCAGCGCCCCAGAGATGACCATGAAGGCGCACACCCGGTCCGGCCCGAGGGCCCGGCCGGCGAGGGCCAGCAGGAAGGAGCTGTCCACCCCGCCGGAGAAGGCGATGCCGACCTTCTTGAATTGGCGAAACCATGACTGGATCGCTTCCATTGCTTTTCCTTCACTCATTTGACGGGGTGATTCTGGACCGTGAGGGGCTCCCCTGACGGATCGAACGGAGGAGGCATAAGGTCGTCATTCCGTGGGATAGCTAGAATCCTAGAATGGCCCTGCTCTTGCGGTTTGCCCGATTTCCCAATTTTCTTGCCCAATCCTGCGGCTAACTACCTTGTCCATCCTCAGTCCGTCCTGTTTTGGTGGTGCGGTGGGACGGGTGGCAGGAAGCTTAAGTGCCTCGTATTCCTGCCCTGGTGGAAAAGCAGGCTGCAATCCGCTCCTGGGGCGTGAATGGCGCGCACCAGGAAGCCCGATAGGGGGGCGTTTTCCCCGAAAGGACCCGCTCTACAAAAGGTTCTTCCCGGAATGGCGGGGAAATGAGGTAGGCAGCAGAGACTCCTGGGATCCTGGGTTTGCGACAACACCAGACCCGGGAGGCACTGCTGCCTATGAACGAGCTTATGGCCCAGATGGGCGGGTGGGAAGGATACAAGGCCGGATTGATCGGCGTGTACGAGGCCGGACGAAAGGGGCCTCGTGCCGAGGTATGGATTGAACTCCTTGGTAATGAACGACCTCGACGATGCAGCGGCTGTGGCCATCATGTGGATCGAATCCACGATGCGACCCAGCGCTGGGTAAGGGACCTCCCGATCTTTGAATACGAAGTCCACCTGCTGGTCTGGCGGTTTCGACTGGACTGTCCGAGGTGTGGACCCAAGGTGGAGTCCCTGAACTGGCTGGAGCCCCGAGCCCGGGTCACCAATCGGCTGGCCGAATCGGTGGCCAGGATGTGCAAAGTCCTGCCCATCAAGCAGGTTGCCGAGCATTTTCACCTGCACTGGGACACCGTCAAGGCCATCGACAAAGCCCACCTGGACCGGGAACTGGGGCCCCCAGAACTGCGGGGAGCCGAAACACTGCTCATGGATGAGTTCGCCCTTCGCAAAGGACACCGATATGCCACGGTGGTGCTGGATGCCGCCAGAAAGCGGGTCCTCTGGGTAGGGCAAGGGCGAGGCCGTGCAGACATCCGCCCTTTCTTTGAACTGCTTGGGAAGAGGGGCTGCGCCCAAATCAAGGCGGTAGGTATGGATATGTCCGCAGCCTTCGAGCTGGAGGTCCGGAAGCACTGCCCCAAAGCGGAGATCGTCTATGACCTCTTCCATGTGGTGCAACGCTATGGCCACGAGGTGATTGATCGGGTCCGGGTTGACGAGGCCAACCGGTTGAGGGGAGACAAGTCGGCCCGCAAGGTGGTGAAGAGCGCCAAGTGGCTGCTGCTAAGGAACCCCAGGAATCTGGAGGGTGAGGCCAGGGTGCGCCTCAAGGAGTTGCTGGACGCCAATCAGGCTCTGATGACGGCCTATGTGCTCAAGGACGACCTCAAGGAACTCTGGCGCTACCGACGCGAGGGCTGGGCTCGCCGGGCCTGGAATGATTGGTTGGAACGCGCCAAGTCAAGCAACCTGGCGCCATTGGTCCGGTTCGCCCAGAATCTCGCGGCACGGCTCGATGGCATCCTCTCCCACTGCCGATGGCCGCTCCATACCAGCCTTCTAGAGGGGATCAACAACCGCATCAAGGTCATCAAGCGCATGGCCTATGGCTTCCGCGACGACGCCTACTTCTTTCTCAAGATCAGAGCTGCCTTCCCCGGTGTTCCGTGAAGAACCCTACAAAAAGGGCTCGACTGAAGGGGCAGGATCTTGCTCGACCAAGAAGGCTCATCCGAGTTCCTCTGAGAGCTGTTGGTTGGCACTTTCAGCTTCCCAGATCAACTCGGATGAACAACCTGCTTGGCACTTACACCTAGCTCGTGTGGCAGGGGACGGGAAGCATATGACGTCCTTTCGGCCAACTTATTCTTCAAAGCACAAAAGGCCCACCTTGCGGTGGGCCTCCTGAATGGCTCCGGCGGAGGGATTTGAACCCCCGACCGATCGGTTAACAGCCGATTGCTCTACCCCTGAGCTACGCCGGAATGGGTAAACTTCATGCTACCACGGCACGGACAAAGGTCAAGCACTGATCATCCGCGCTGGAGGTCCATGAGGATCTGGCGGGCCGTTGCCTTGAGAGTGTCGATGACGCCCGTCCCCTTGGAGGCTACGGCCTCGATCATGGGCTCGCTCCGGAACCGCAGCAGGTTCTCCATCTCCTGCACCGGTACGGCTGTGGGCATGTCCCGTTTGTTCAATTGCAGGACATAGGGGATGGTCCGGATGTCGAAGCCGTTCTCCTTGAGGTTGGTGGCCAGATTTGCGATGGATTCGATGTTGGCCTCCATACGCGCGGCCTGGCTGTCGGCCACGAAGATCACCCCGTCGCAACCCCGGAGGATGAGCTTGCGGGAGGCGTCATAGAAGACCTGTCCAGGCACCGTGTAGAGGTGGAAGCGGACCTTGAAGCCCTTGACCGTCCCCATGTCCAGGGGGAGGAAGTCGAAAAAGAGGGTGCGGTCGGTCTCGGTGGCGAGGCTGACCAGCTTCCCCTTCTTCTCTGGGTTGGCCTGGTCGAAGATCCATTGGATGTTGGTCGTCTTGCCGCAGAGCCCCGGGCCGTAGTAGACGATCTTGCAGTTGATCTCCCGGGACGCGTAGTTGATGAAAGTCATGGATTCAGTCCCCGAAGAGGCGGTCGATGTCTTCGTCGGTGATCTCGGTGAAGGGGCTCTCGAACTTGGCATTGCCGTCCACCTGGGTGTGGGCCCGCTGTTCCACCCGTTCGAAGATCTCCTGGAGCTCCCGGCTGGCCTTCTTCACGCGTAGGCGCACCAGGGCCAGGCTGGAGTTCTGGTCGAAGATGACAACCAGGATGCCGCGCTTGCCCACAATGGAGATGTGGAGATTGTCCCGCTCCCCCTCATGGAAGAGGAGGCTGAACTCCTTCTCGCCGATGAGCTTGGCCAAGCCATCCGTGGCGGCCACATTGCCGGCGGTCAGGGAGGCCAGGCTGGTGGCGTCGATGCTTCGCACCTCGCCTGCGGCAGCGATCTGCTGGCCGTTCTTGTCCACCAGGAACACCACCTTGCTCGAGGAGTCCCCTTGGAGGCGGCTGATGATCTCCTGGAGCTGCTTGTATTCCTCCTCGAACATGACGAGATCGAGTTTGGCCACAATTCCCTCCGAAGGCGTTTCTGTTCAAGAGCATACCGCAGTTGACGGGCGAATCCCCATGATGGATGGAGCGGGCAGAGCTTCAATGGGCTTCAGAACGGCTCATGGTGTCGGGATCAGGGCCAGGGAGGCCGAGACTCCGAGGCGGGTGGCTCCGCACCGGAGCATGGCCAGGGCGGTGTCCCTGGTCCGGATGCCACCCGATGCCTTGACTCCGCAGGCAGCGCCGACCGCTGCGCGCATGAGCGTCACATCTGCTTCGGTGGCGCCCCCTGTGGAAAAGCCCGTGCTGGTCTTCACGAAGTCAAGGCCCTCCCCGGCGGCCATGCGACAGAGAGTCCGCTTCTCCTCATCCTCCAGGAGGCAGGTTTCCAGAATGACCTTCAAGCAGCTGGAGTCCGCCACTCTCCTCATGGCCCTGAACTCCCTGGAGATCGCCCCCCAGTCAGCGGACTTGACGGCTCCCAGGGATACGACGAAGTCGATCTCCGTGGCGCCCAGGTCCAGGGCCTCCCCCGCCTCCCTGACCTTGCTGCCGGTGGTGCTGGCCCCGAGGGGGAAGCCCACTACGGTGCATACAGCGACACGGCTGTTCTCCAGGAGGCGGGTGCAGCGCTCCACCCAGGTGGGGTTGACACACACCGAGGCAAATGTGTGGTGAAGGGCCTCCAGGCATAGCCTCTCGATCTCGCCTGTGCTGGCGGGGGCCTTCAGGAGGGTATGGTCCAGGAGATGGGTGATATCCAGATCCGCAGGGAGTTCCTCCGATCGGCAGGTTGACAGGCCGGCGTCTGTCCGGAGCAGGCATAGGCCCTCCGCACTCGCAAGGAACTGGGGCCGCTCTGGCGGGGGAAGAGGGGTGGACCCCAGGCGGTGGAGTACTTCGTTGGCCAGGGCACTCAGGGTAGGATTCATGGGCTCCATCTTCCCCTCCCAGCCCCCGGCGCCGCAATCCTGAGGCTTGGCATTCTCTCTGTCCCGCGGTATGCTGATCTCTCCCGCCCACCGCGGGATCGACCTGGAGAGTTGTCCGAGTGGTCGAAGGAGCACGATTGGAAATCGTGTATACGGGTGACCGTATCAAGAGTTCGAATCTCTTACTCTCCGCCAGAAAGAAGCCCAAACCCAACAGAATCAATGGGTTTGGGCTTCTCCCTTTTGCGAACCCATCACTCTACCCATACCTAAGGGCGTGGTCCAATGTTCGGAGTATGGGGGGTATGCCCACCTTCTTGTGGGTATGCTGATGACATCACCCCCCCTTTCTGGCCGAGACTTTCAGACAAAATGCCCCCCCAGGAAATCGCTCCGATTGTTCATGGGGGGGCTTGCTGTGCTCATAGCCAAGACGCCTAGAACTCTTCAGTTTGAAGAAGGGAGGTGGCCGTCAGGCTTCGATCACTCCTGTCGAGGCTGTCATGGTTCGCATTGGCTCCTCCCCTCATGATGGGAAGTTTGGAGATTCCTGAGATGGTTCTGGGGGCAATAACCTATTGGGCGTAAAATTATTCGACACTATTGATTGTTTTCTATTGAAGGTAAGCATCTCTATGGCTCAGGACCAAGCTGTCATGCCTAATCTAGCCACAATGGATGGGATTTGGTGCTAGGTTTGCGTCAAGAATGCGAATCGGAACCTGTTTTTAAGTATATTATTTTCCATGTATTTACACTTGAATTCGTAGGCGCACGGGCGTAGGGTTGTCCTAACGCAGCACCACGGGGTGATGGTCACATCGGCGGTTGGACTTGCGAGAAAATGGAGGGGGTGATGGTCTCAGATCATGGCCTTAATAAAAAGCAAAATTCTAGGAGAATTATCAACGAAAAACTTGCATATTCGCTCTCCGAATTGTCAATTCTTTCGTCTATTGGAAAAACAACTCTATATAAGTTTATTTCAGAAAATAAACTTAAAATAACAAAGGTAGGAAGTAGGACTATTGTAACGATCGATGATTGGAAGAAATTCATTGAGTATTTAGGCATTTAAGCCTAAACATTAAAAAACAAATAATCACATTTGTGTGTTTATGTTGTGCGTATTTGCTTGGATTAATTAAAGAATTGAATAAATTTAGTTTAATTTGAAGTGTTGTGAAATATTGTCTCAGTTATAGAATTGGAAAATGCTATAATTTGGATTGACATTATTTTGTATATGGTTTCATGATAATTTGCAATATATTGCCATATTTTTGGTGACTTAGTGCGAACGCTGTAGCAAAAATGCACCAGTGTATTGGGGTTTATTAATGTTGCTAATTTAGCGGAGCTAGCCAAGGGAGTGAGTCTATGAAAGTATTAAAACCCGATCCGAATTTGATGCGGGAATCTCTCCGTGTATTGGGGGTGGGCCGGGATCATGTGACTGAGCTTCGAGTGCTCGATGCTAGATTTCAAAAGGGATATGCACCCTTCACCTTCAGCGGCTACTTTGACGATTTGGAAGCCCTCATCAAGGAAGCTTGTCGTGTTGAGTATGCAAAGGGGTGGTATATCACCCTGAATCCGCTCAACCCCGATCTGCTCTCCCGGCGCTCGAATAGGGCCGATCGAGCTGGTAAGGGCGAAACGGCTAGTGACGGTGATGTTTTGAAAAGGACTTGGCTCCCGATCGATTTGGATGCGGTTCGCCTTTCGGGGATCAGCGCCACGGACGAAGAGCACCATGTGGCGCTTGATCGTGCTCGCAAAATTGCTGCCCACCTTCGCGGTCAGGGGTGGCCCGATCCTATCCTTGGTGGCAGCGGCAACGGCGCTCACCTTCTGTATCGCGTGGATCTTCCTCGCGATGACGGTGGGGTGGTTCAAAAGTGCCTTCAGGCGCTGGATAAACGTTTCAGTGATGAGTGGGTCAAGGTGGATACCAGCGTTTACAATTCTGCCCGGATTTGGAAATTATACGGAACCCCTGCCTGTAAGGGCGACAGCACTCTTAACCGTCCGCATCGGATGGCTAAAATTATTGGAATTCCCAATGGTATTTGAACGAGTTAGTGAATCTTTGTTGAAGGACTTGTCTTCAGAGATTCAGGACGAATCAAAAGCCACTCCGAAGTCAAGTCCTACAATGAAGATGCAGCAAAATGCATCCCCTACTCCATCTCCTAAACTAAAAGGAAATGGCGTTTTTGACCTAGATGCGTTCATGCTTAAGCACTGCCCAGATGCCGATGGCCCAAGATCTTATAAAGATGGTGGACGGATTTGGGTTATTCCGGATTGCATCATCCGTCCTGATGATCGCAATAGCCTGTATGTTATTCAGTTTGTTGACGGAGCTATTTCTGTAGGTTGTCAACACGACACCTGTCCCTGGAGCAAGACGAGCGGCAACCACTGGCATGATCTTCGGGAGCATTTCGAGGGTTCTACCTTCATGCGTCAGTTTCCGGGAAATCCAAATCTGGACAAAGAGCTCAGCACCCATCCCCGCACCGAATACGGGCTTGCAGAGCGCTTCCGTAAGCGCTTTGGTGAGCATGTTCGCTTCATCGAGACCTGGGGCGGAAAGTGGCTTGTATACAACGGTCGTTTCTGGGAGCAGTCCGATTGCGCAGCTGGAATTCACGCCCAAGAAACTATTAACGCCATTCGCCGCGAGGCTTGGTATTTGAAGGATGAGGACGATGAAGACCAAAAAGAAGAAAGCCAGAAAGGAACATCTCCAGTGGGCGATGGAGTGCCAGCGGGCGGCTCCGACTCGGAATCTCCTGAACCTGGCGAGTGCTCACCTCAGGCTTGATCACACGGAGCTGGACGCAAAGCCGTTCTTGCTCAACTGCCTCAACGGAACACTTGATCTCCAGACTGGCAAATTACGGGCCCATTCTCCGGAGGACTATCTAACCAAGATGCTGAATGTGAAATTTGATCCGGATGCCCAATGTCCCCGGTGGAAAGCATTCCTTTTCGAGATCTTCGGCGGGGACCAGGAGCTTATTGATTTCGTTCACCACGCCCTTGGGTATTCCATTACGGGCGATGTGTCCGAGCAGGTGTTCTTCATCTGCTACGGCACCGGTGCGAATGGTAAGAGCACCCTTACCACCTTGATGACAATGCTTCTTGGGGGCTATGCCGCCATCATGGCTCCAGGGTTGCTGGTCGCAAAAAAGAATGAAGCTCACCCGACCGAGCTTGCCGATCTCTTCCGAATCCGCTTCGCCTCAACATCCGAAGTTAAGACCGATGCTAAGTGGGATGAGGAACGGATCAAGAATCTGACCGGTGGCGACATCATCAAGGCTCGCAAGATGAGAGAAGATTTCTGGGAGTTCAACCCAACCCACAAGATTTGGATCTCCGTGAACCACCGTCCCTCGACGACAGACAGCACCTATGGATTCTGGCGACGGGTCAAGATGATCCCTTTTACCGTGACTATTCCGAAGGAAAAACAGGACCCGAAACTGCCCGAAGCCCTGAAGGCGGAAATGCCTGGGATCCTCGCATGGCTTGTCCTGGGATGTCTTCAGTGGCGAGAAAAGGGGCTGGGCAGTGCGAAGGTGGTTGAGATGGCCACAGAGGCTTACCGCAATCCACAGAATGATCTCGAGGGCTTCCTGGCTCAATGTTGCGTCAACCAGGACAGTGTGAAGGTCCAAGCCCAAGACCTCTACCGGCGCTATGCCAAATGGTGTGCCGGTCAACGTGTGACCCCGCTGCGCCAATCCGAGTTCGGTCGCCGCATGGCCACTCTCGGCTGGAAGACCACCAAGAGAAGCGTCAATTACTATGACGGCCTTGGCCTGAAAGTCGATTCAGATGAGGTGGAAGACTCCGAGTTAGTCGCTTCGGACAGATTCTCCCATTCTTCCACCGACATGGTTGATATTTATTCCTAAAAATGTGGTTGTTATGCCCCCCATGGGGAAAAGGGAGTAATGGTTGGACCTTCCTATTCCCTTGTATGTGGGCGCCTATATGGAATTTGTTTGCCATGTCCAGATAAATAGGGAGGTTATCCCGTTCCACCGTTCGTCCATGTAAATCCAAAAATATCTAATATTCCTGATCGCAATAATATTCTATTAAATCTAAAGGAGCTTCAATGAGTGCACTAGACCCACGGCAAGAACTTGAAGAAGATTATCCGCATTATTGCCATGTGATTAGCGGGAGGAATATTTTAAAGGTTACTTTAATGAGAATTAGGCTTGTAAATAAAATATATAAAGAGATGTATAAAATGAAGAAGAAAGGTTTGCCTGTTCCAACATTGGATCAAAAACGAGTCCTACATGCTATATATGCAAGTGCCTGCCTCGAACTTGGGCGTAAGTCTGAACCCTTTAACCCGAAAGCTATGCAGGAGGAATGGGATAAAGAGGTCAACTACCAGGGAGAAGACTAAAATTGATCTGGGCTTTCTGGGGTGTGGCCAGTGACAAGATCGAGCAGCCGGTCCACATCCTCAGCGTTGGGGCTACTGCCCAGGGTAGCTTTTGGCGCTTGGTCCGAACAGTGAATGTAAAGTTAATCGTGGCGCGCTTCTGGCTTCTTGAGTCCGAAGGAATTTGGTATACGAACCGAGATAGAGATCGAATGCGCTAAGGGCTTATGGTCTACAACACTGCGCTCGAGCCTGCTACATTGGGACTGTTGTGGCAGGCTTGATCGATGTGGGGGACTAGATGACGAAGCAAAGAGCGGCCAAAGGGTATTTAGTGCAGCAAGTGGCTACCCCAAACATCTCAGCTAAAGAGCGGGAGAAGTGGCTTGCAGAGCAAATTGCCAACTTTGTTTCGCCAAGCAAGGCCAATAGGACTTATTACGGGGTAATTCTAAAGGCATTGTGGCCGGAGGGATCAGGCTTGCCAGGCCCTATCCTATCCCAAAATGATTTAAGAGAAGCAATTGATACATATAGGGAATCCGAAAACAAACCCAAATACAAGGATGTGTTTCGCCGAGTGAGGGAGTTGCAGGGAGAAGAAGGTTTTACCTGCATAGTCAAAGAAGGAGTTTGTTACCAGCTTCAAAACAGAACTATGTCCCAGAAACGCGACCCACGATGGCAGCCAAATAAAGCCCAATGGGGCGCAATCAAAAGTGAGACGGGACATAAGTGCGCTGTTTGCGGATCCACCGAGCCACAAGCAAAACTAAGTCCAGACCATAGAGTTCCGAGAGCCAAAGGCGGCGCAAATGCAGAGCTCGCAAATATCCAACCACTTTGTGAGCAGTGTAACAACCAGAAAAGCTCTATGTGTAGCGGATGCTCTCAGAATTGCTATACATGCCCCTGGGCATTCCCTGAGCACTATAAAATAATCCAGGTAAACGACAATAATAGAGAGCTAATCAGAAGGCAGGGCGAAAAAAGCAACAAACATCAATCAGACATTGTCAATGAAATTCTAACCGGGTATTTTAACTCAAATAGCTAAAAAAGCGAGGGGGCAAGCCCCCCCCCTCTTTTTTAGCTATTCTCGCTAGCGATAGCGAGCCTCTATTTCGCAGACTTGGTGCCCAATCCACTCAACGATAATTGGGACGACGGCATTTCCGATAAGCCTTCCTCGACGGCCGTCCAGCCTGCGGGAAATCCCATCAGCTTCTCGCACTCGTCCCAAGTCAAGTTTCTGGCCACAGAGTATTGGCCGGTCGCTATGACCTCCTTGATGGCCTCCAGTTTGAGCCCGAATCGTGGGGCAAGTATCTTTTGCCTTGGTATACCCAAAGCCTCCCCGACGCTGAACCAAAAGTGGAGACTCCCCTCCAGTGCTTGCTGAAAGTTCGGATCCAATACTCGACCGCCCCGCTCTTCTCGTCGCATAATCCCCGAAGCGTTCGCGGCTGTGATCAAAGAAGTGATAGGCACGACTGGATCTATAAGATCCGATAAAGAATATTCTTTCTCGATTTTGGGGCAAACCCGCATCGAGAGCGTTAACCGTGAACCAGCCCCCCAAATACCCGATTTCTTCGAGAGTGTCGACAACTGTCTCAAGAGCTTCCCCTTTTTCGGCTGAGAGGAGGCCAGAGACATTTTCGAGGAGAATCCACTTTGGTTTAGCTTCTCTTGCAAGATTTGCAAAGTCAAAGAAGAGTCCACTTCTGTGTCCTGCGAGACCCTTTCGTTCTGTATTGGCATGGCTCAAATCCTGACAAGGCCATCCTGCGCACCAAAGGTCCGCAGGAGGAATATCTGAAGGTTTTAATGTTGTGATATCGGAACAAATTGGCACATGTGGCCAATGCTTTTTTAATACCATCTGACAGAATGAATCAATTTCACACTGAAATGCAACTTGCATTCCGGCGCGCTCTAGGCCTAGGTCGAACCCCCCAATCCCAGCAAAAAATGACGCCACCTGCATTTTGCTTACAGCTGACGTGTTGATTGTCTTCTTGCCCTTTGCCATATGCCCTCTCCCATCATGCTAGCTTGGTTTTGTCTGTTTGAGCAGGGACTTCCCATCGAGCCACTCGCGCAATCCCGCGCCTCCTCTTTTTGCTAGATCGTCAAAAAACATTCGCATCTCTCCGGGTTCTGCCTCCACCAGCCACAGAATGCACTCTTCTAGAACCCCTGGTTCCAACCCCTCAGCCCCCG
This sequence comes from uncultured Holophaga sp., assembly GCF_963677305.1. Taxonomy (GTDB): domain Bacteria; phylum Acidobacteriota; class Holophagae; order Holophagales; family Holophagaceae; genus Holophaga. The sequence continues at coordinate 3,255,457 of NZ_OY781925.1, read as the reverse complement.
CAACTCGCCGAAGCCATGCTTCGCGTTTGGGGCTGAGCTTCGACGGAAGTTTGTCTGCCTGGGTCGAAGTGGCCTTGGCCTCCTTCCGGCTTAGCTCGATTTGAACGGCCGGAACGGTCAGCCCTTGGTCTTCCCCCAACCTTGGGACCAACTGAAATGTTCGGGTCTGGGTTTTAAGGTTGGGAATCAAGGACGGCGTGCTGCGTGATTCCGGGTTCATGGTAGCGTCTCCTCCGCCTGGACGGAGGATAAGGCAACGCTGGGAAGCGACCCGAGCGCCGATCCGGGGCCACCTGACGGTGGTGGCTGGCGCATGCCAGCCCTTCTTCGGTTACCGGGGGTGGCCCAAGGCGATAAATCCCGGGGGTTTGGGGGCAGAGCCCCCATGGTGCATAGGTCTGCGAACTCGTTGGGTGTATGGAACCCCAAGCTTGAATGGGGGTGCCCTTCGTTGAAGTGCCTCATGAAGGCCTGGGCGATCACCCTGGCTTCTGGCACGCCATGGAAGGACTCCCCATTCAGGCACTCGTCTCTGAATCGGGCATTGAAGCTTTCAGCCAGGCCATTCTGCCAAGGCTTACCCGGATCGATCAGGTGGGTGTCGACTCCTTGCTCTTTCAGCCAGAGCCCGATCTCCAGCGAGACGAACTCAGGGCCATTGTCGCTCCTGATGAACTTGGGAATCCCCCGTTGGGCCATGACGCGGATCAGCACCTCTTTGACATGGAGCGCCCGGAAGGACCGACCCACCTCGATTGCCAAACACTCCCGGGTGTACTCGTCCTCCAGGGTCAGGAACTTCAGGGCCGACCCTCCCAGGGTCCAGGCAAACACGAAGTCATAGGTCCACACGTGGTTCGGGAACTCGGCAGCCCTGGGGACACCATCGCCAGAACGGACCCTCCTATGCTTTGGGCGCCGGGTGAGCTGGAGTCCCAGCTTCTGCCAGAGTCGGCCCACCGCCTTGTGATTGATGACGATGCCCGCCCGACGAAGCAGGGCCCAGATGCGGACCTGCCCGTAGCGGGGATGCTCCGCACTCAGGGCCTGGATGCGCTCTGCCAAGCAGTCCTGCGGCTTCGGGCGTACGCGATAGCGCATTCCCGACCGGGATAGGCCAATCAGAGCGGCGATGCGCCGCTCCGGGATCCGCCTGGCTTTCAGCACCCGAGCCCCTTCCCGCTTCTGCCGGGCGCTTACCATTTTTTTCGGAGGAGCTCCTTCATGGCATCAATCTCGACTTCGCGCTGCCCCAGGAGGCGCAGCAGGCGGGCGTTGTCCTTCTCCAACTGCTTGAGTCGGCGGACATCCGATACCGTGCTTCCGGCGAACTTTCGCCGCCACCGGTAGATGGTCTGCTCGGCTACGCCATGCTCCCGGGCCAGATCTGCGATGGACTTCTCTCCTCGCTCGGCTTCCCGCAACACAGCCACGATCTGCTCGTCTGTCAGCTTCTGGGGTCTCATCAGGGGGCTCCTCTTTCAGGATGGACCCTAACGTTTCCTTTGGCTCTCAGATTTGGGGGAAGACCACATAGCCCTGCGAATGCGAATACCTGTCCATGCTCACGCGGGCGAATGAAGTAGGGCTGCTTGCTCCTGCTTGCGGTGCAAGACGTGGAGAAGGAAGGTCTGCCCGGACATCAATCGCCACATTCGAGCAGGGGCAGGTGCCGATCCTGCACGACGGTCTTCATGACAAGGGTAGAAGTGAGGCGCTGGACACAAGGAAGCGCAGATAGGCAGTTGTCATACAGTTTCTGAAATGCCTGAAGATCCATCGTAACGACATGCAGCATGTAGTCAGGATCCCCAAAAAGCCGCTGAGCCTGGATCACTTCCACGACTTTGGAAACAGCAATCTCAAAATCCTCCACCGACTTGCGATCACCTTCCCGAAGGGTGACAAACACAATGGCGGAGAACGTCAGCCCGATGCTGCCCGGATCGAGGAGGGCGTGATATCCCCTGATGACTCCAACTTGCTCAAGCGATCGAACCCGTCGGTGACAGGGGGAGACACTGAGACCGACCCGCTCAGCCAACTCGGTGACAGAAATTCGCCCATCCGACTGGAGTTCGACAAGAATTTTGCGATCGATCGCATCCATTTGGGAAAACCTTCTAATGTATCGCCATATTTGGCAAGAAGTCAGAAACACATTCCCCGCCAGCCTTTTTAACATGGATAGCCGGAGGACAAAATGGATTCCAGATCGTCGCAAAGAACATACCTTGATTTGACAACCCCTCACGTTGCCGATGCATGCATGCGCTTGGGTATCCCGATCAGGGTTGCGCCGAGTGAATTGCGGGGGCTTTGGAGTCCCATTCATATTGCAGGGCGGGCATTCCCGGTGCGCCACTACGGTAGCGTTGATGTCTTCCTTGAGGCTGTGAACTCCGCCTTGCCGGGGGACGTGCTCCTGGTGGACAACGGTGCACGCATGGACGAATCCTGCGTGGGTGACCTAGTAGCCCTGGAGGTTGCCAAGGCGGGCTTATCGGGAATCGTCATCTGGGGACTCCACCGCGACACCCGAGAGCTAACAACGATCCGCCTCCCGATATTCAGCCTTGGAGCGTTGCCTGCTGGACCCCAGCGCATTGACATCCAAGAGCCCTGCGCGTTCGAGTCTGCCCGGTGCGGGGATCACTCGATAACCCAGGAGGACTTTCTGCTGGGCGACGAGGACGGCATCATCTTCATCCCTCTCGATCGCGCGGCAGAGGTAGCCGAATTGGCGTCATCGATCCGTGATACCGAACGCATCCAGGCAACCCGGATGCAGATGGGCACCTCCCTCAGGGAGCAGTGCAAATTTACTGAGTTTCAGGACGCCAGACGCGTGAATCCAACTCTGACCTTCCGCCAACACCTGCGAACGGTCGGAGGCGCTATAGAAGAGTAGTGGGGCGTCAGACCAGCACACCGCATGCCTGACACTCCCCTGACCCAAGGGAGTCGACCAAGTTGCCTCGCCAGTTTGCGGCAATGCCACCATGCTGGATCTGGAAAGTCGCTCACCAGCCTGAGCAAAACAAGGGACATGGGCGAGCAATGGGGGGGATTCGACAGGGGATTCGACAAATCCACTCTCACTCATCGAGCAACTTGACGAACCCCTCCGTCCAAACCAAACTGCCCTAATTCCTCTCATCTCAAGGCGACTCAATATGAGGCTGGGCGCAGCAACTCATGGTCTTCTCAGCTCGTATTTGAGTGCCGTTGAGACTGGGGATCTTGATTCCCTGCTCGCCTGCTTCGCTTCCGACATTGAGTTTCAGTTGGCAGAGACGACCCCGGTTCTCGTTGGCAAAGATGCCCTCCGAGCTTTCTATGAAGAACGCTGGCATTCCTTCTCAGGTCAAAAGGCACTGCGAAGGCGAAGCTTCACCAACGGGCTTGAGGTCATCACTATGGCTGAGATAGAGGTCACCATCCCCGAGATGGGGGAGGGGTTCTTCATTCTCCCCATCGCCCAGCGATTCGTCTTTGACTCATCCGGATTGATTGTGAAGCTCACAGACTTCCTCGACTTCAAAAGTGCCATTCGAGCTCATCGTCTGTAGTGGCCTCCATCCTCCCCTGGAGCCTGCGGTCTGTCGCTGGTGCCCCAAGAGGATTTTCGGTAGAGTGAAAAAAAGTTCCGAACCTTTTCCGCGAGACGTGCACCTCTCTACTACTTCCCCCCTACCCGGAGGCTGGCATGGCATTCCTGACAGGTGTGTTGATTGTCCTTGCCCTCATGGTCCTGATCTTCCTCGGGCCTGAGTGGGGCGCTGCCATCTACCGATGGTCTTCCCCCAAATCTGAGAGCCAAAGGAAACGTTAGGGTCCATCCTGAAAGAGGAGCCCCCTGATGAGACCCCAGAAGCTGACAGACGAGCAGATCGTGGCTGTGTTGCGGGAAGCCGAGCGAGGAGAGAAGTCCATCGCAGATCTGGCCCGGGAGCATGGCGTAGCCGAGCAGACCATCTACCGGTGGCGGCGAAAGTTCGCCGGAAGCACGGTATCGGATGTCCGCCGACTCAAGCAGTTGGAGAAGGACAACGCCCGCCTGCTGCGCCTCCTGGGGCAGCGCGAAGTCGAGATTGATGCCATGAAGGAGCTCCTCCGAAAAAAATGGTAAGCGCCCGGCAGAAGCGGGAAGGGGCTCGGGTGCTGAAAGCCAGGCGGATCCCGGAGCGGCGCATCGCCGCTCTGATTGGCCTATCCCGGTCGGGAATGCGCTATCGCGTACGCCCGAAGCCGCAGGACTGCTTGGCAGAGCGCATCCAGGCCCTGAGTGCGGAGCATCCCCGCTACGGGCAGGTCCGCATCTGGGCCCTGCTTCGTCGGGCGGGCATCGTCATCAATCACAAGGCGGTGGGCCGACTCTGGCAGAAGCTGGGACTCCAGCTCACCCGGCGCCCAAAGCATAGGAGGGTCCGTTCTGGCGATGGTGTCCCCAGGGCTGCCGAGTTCCCGAACCACGTGTGGACCTATGACTTCGTGTTTGCCTGGACCCTGGGAGGGTCGGCCCTGAAGTTCCTGACCCTGGAGGACGAGTACACCCGGGAGTGTTTGGCAATCGAGGTGGGTCGGTCCTTCCGGGCGCTCCATGTCAAAGAGGTGCTGATCCGCGTCATGGCCCAACGGGGGATTCCCAAGTTCATCAGGAGCGACAATGGCCCTGAGTTCGTCTCGCTGGAGATCGGGCTCTGGCTGAAAGAGCAAGGAGTCGACACCCACCTGATCGATCCGGGTAAGCCTTGGCAGAATGGCCTGGCTGAAAGCTTCAATGCCCGATTCAGAGACGAGTGCCTGAATGGGGAGTCCTTCCATGGCGTGCCAGAAGCCAGGGTGATCGCCCAGGCCTTCATGAGGCACTTCAACGAAGGGCACCCCCATTCAAGCTTGGGGTTCCATACACCCAACGAGTTCGCAGACCTATGCACCATGGGGGCTCTGCCCCCAAACCCCCGGGATTTATCGCCTTGGGCCACCCCCGGTAACCGAAGAAGGGCTGGCATGCGCCAGCCACCACCGTCAGGTGGCCCCGGATCGGCGCTCGGGTCGCTTCCCAGCGTTGCCTTATCCTCCGTCCAGGCGGAGGAGACGCTACCATGAACCCGGAATCACGCAGCACGCCGTCCTTGATTCCCAACCTTAAAACCCAGACCCGAACATTTCAGTTGGTCCCAAGGTTGGGGGAAGACCACCGAAGCTACCAGCGCTCGCGGAATGCTGGGGTGTCCAGATAGGGCTCAGCCGAGGAGGTTCAGGGTCGAGCTGAAGTTGGCGCTCTGGGCCGAGGTGATGAGTGACTGGATGGCGTTCTGGTCAGTGGTGTCCGTATTGGCCAGGACATCGTTGGCGGCGCTTGAGACCGTGGAGGAGAGGCCGCTGGCCTGGGCGCTGTAGGCGGCCAGGGCCAGGCTCGTGTCGCTGTTGAGAGCCGAGCTGGATATTCCGTAGAGGCCTTCCGTTCCCAGGGAGTCCAGGAGGCTGGAGGTGCTGGCGGAGGCGTCAGTCCCCAGCAGGCTGCTCAGGGCGGTGGTCAGGCTGTCCGTGGACATCCCGCTGGAGACGGCTGCACTGTATATGCCCCCCACCAGGGAGGGCATGAAGGAGGCGCTGCCGGCAGCCGCCGAGAGGGCGTCCACCCCTGAATCGCCGCTGCTCGAATAGGCTGTGGTGAGGGCCTGGAGCACCGCACTGCTGCTGGAGCTGGTACTGGAGGTCGAGGTGTAGTTGTAGAGGCTCAGGGAACTGGCCGTCGAGATATCCATGGCAGACCCCTCCGCTTCCACTTATCGGCACCGGGCCCCGGGAACATGAGGCAAACTGGGCGCCAAGGAGCCGCCCTTGACCCGACCCCTGGTTTCCCTATGCACGCCCACCCGCGACCGCCTGGCCTTCCTGGCGCTCCTGAGGCGCTGCATCGAGGTTCAGGACTTTCCTGCGGAGCATCTTGAGTGGGTGGTGGTGGATGATGGCGGGGTCCCGGCCGAGGGGGTGCTTCGCGGTCATCCCGGGCTCCGCTACCTCCGGGTGGAACCCCAGCCCCTGGGGGCCAAGCGGAACGCCTGCCACCGGGCGGCTTCGGGCGAGATTCTGATCAACCTGGACGATGATGACTACTATCCTCCCTCCCGGGTGCGGCATGCCCTGGAGGCCCTGGCCAGCCACCCTGAGTGTCCGGTGGCCGGGTGCAGTGAGCTGCCCCTCTGTTTCCTGGAGCCCGAGCCCCGGGTCTGGCGTCTCGGTCCTTATGGTCCGGGGCATGCCACGGCGGCCACCCTCGCCTTCCGGCGGGGGCTGCTTGACCTGACTGCCTGCGATGATGGGGCTGAACGGGGAGAGGAGGCTGGCTTCCTGAAGGGCTTCGCACTGCCCATGGTCCAGCTAGATCCCGGCAGGACCATCCTGGCCATGGCTCATGGGGCCAACACCTATGACAAGTCCGCCCTCCGTCTGGAACCGGCCCGGTTCCGGGCCCGCTTGACGGAGGAGCGCCTGGAGGACTGGATCCGCGATCCCGAACTGAGGATGGGATACCTGGCTGCTGCGCAAATCTGAGGATCGCTGCTGCCCCATCGGCATCCAAGGAGCGGGAGGGCCCCATGAATCCCAAGTTGCCTGTCGTTTTCCTGCCCCACGGCGGGGGGCCTTGGCCCTTTGTGGACCTGGGGCTCCCTTTGGAGGAGCACGGGGCCCTTGAATCCTATCTGCGCTCGCTTGCCGGCCTCACAAGGGAGCCCCCCCGGGCCCTCCTGATGATCTCGGCCCACTGGGAAGAGGCGGTCCCTACGGTGATGACCGGGGAGCATCCCCCCCTCCTCTTCGATTACTACGGCTTCCCGGAGGCTTCTTACCACCTGGAGTGGCCTGCGCCGGGTGATCCCGTCCTGGCTGGCCGGGTCCGTGAGCTGCTCGCGGCAGCCGCCTTCCCCAGTGCGGAGGAGCCGGAGCGGGGCTTCGATCACGGGGCCTTTGTGCCCCTCAAGGTGGCCTTTCCGGAGGCTCGCATCCCGACGCTGCAGCTTTCACTGATCCGGGGGCTGGATCCGGAGCGGCACATCGCCCTGGGGCGGGCCCTGGCTCCCCTCCGGGACGAGGGGGTGCTGATCCTGGCCAGCGGCATGAGCTTCCACAACCTGCGGGCTTTCTACTCAGGGGGGGGGCAGACCGAGGCACAGGGCTTTGATCGTTGGCTGGGAGAGACGGTGGAGCGGCCGGCGGGTGAGCGGGAGAAGGTCCTGGCTGCCTGGGCGGTCGCCCCGGGGGCCCGCTTCTCACATCCCCGGGAGGAACACCTCCTGCCTTTGATGGTGGCCATGGGGGCGGCTGGGGGGGACCCGGTGCGGCGCGCCTTCCATGGGACCTACTTGGGGCGGCCCCTCAGCGCCTTCCACTTTGGGGATCAGAGCCAGGGCCACAGCGCATAGATCAGCCGCTGCCAAGCGTGGCGCCAGAAGGGCTGGGCCTTCCACTTGGCCAGGTCCCAGGGCTGGCTCTGCACCCGGTCCTTCAGAAGGAGTCGTTCCAGGGAAGCCGCCAGCTCCTGGGAGCGGAGCACCAGGTTCAGCTCGAGGTTGCGTCGGAAGCTCAGGGCATCGAGGTTGGCGCTCCCGATGATGACGATTTCCTGGTCCAGGATGGCGGCCTTGGTGTGGAGCATCCGGTCGCGGCGCTCCCAGATGCGGACCCCGGCCTCCAGGAGGCGCTCGAAGGTGGCCCGTCCCGCAGCCTGGACCGTGGGGTGGTCTGAAGCGCCCGGCAGGATCAGGTCCGTGCTGACCCCCCGTCTGGCCGTGCGGATCAGTACCCGCAGCACCTTGGGGTCCGGCACGAAGTAGGCGCTGGCCATGATGGCCTTGTGCCGGACCTGGCGGAGGACCAAGAGGAGGTGGCGCCGGATGGGCTGATGACGGGGCTGGAGGCTGGAGAGGACCTGGATGGGGACATCCAGGAACCAGCCGTCCCGGCATAGGGCCAGGGGGCCGCCCGTGGGGGTGGGATCGGGGAAGGGCGGACCGTCCACCCGGCTCCAGCACTCGGCGAAGTCCTGGTTGAGGTCGGCGAGGACGGGGCCGGTGATCTCCAGGCCCATGTCGAGGTAGGAGTCGGGTTTCCGGGCGCAGTTGTAGTCGTCGGCCCAGTTGGCGCTGCCGATGACAGCCGCCGCACCGTCGGCGATCACCAGCTTGCGGTGATTCCGCCGTGACCATGCCTTGCGGGGGAGGGCCAGGCCGATGGGATTGTAGAAGCGCACATCCATGCCCGCCTTCCAGGCCTCCTGCATCATGGCCTCTGCGGACCAGCTGCCCACCTGGTCCACGACTCCCCGGATCACCACCCCCCGTGCCCGGGCAGCCAGGAGGGCATCGAGGAACTCGCGCCCTGTGGGGTCGTCGTTCCAGATGTAGATCTCGAAGTGGAGGGTGTGCCGGGCCTCGGCGATCAGTTGCCGGGAGGCCTCCAGGATGCTGGCCCCGGTCTCCAGGATCCGCACCGCGTTGCCCTCTGAGACCGGGAGGCTGTGACGGTTTCCGAAGGCGAGAAGGCGCCTCCAGAGGCTGAGCATCTGCTTGGGCATCCCCGATTCTAGCGTGCCATGGCCCTCAGGCGGGCGGCGCGCTCCTCGATGGGCGGGTGGGTGCTGAACCAGCCCATCATGCCGCGGGCGCTCAGCGGGTTGGCGATCATGAGGCTGGCGGTGGCCGGACGGGCGGTCACGCCGGCGGGGATCCGGTCGTGGCTGTGGGCCAGGCGCTCCAGGGCGAGGGCCAGCCCTTCGGGGTCACCGGTGAGGTGGGCGGACTCGGCATCGGCCAGGTACTCCCGGGAGCGGCTGATGGCGAACTGGATGAGGGTGGCGGCGAGGGGGGCGATGATGGCGATGCCCAGCGCCACCAGGGGGTTCATGCCGCCTTCCTCGTCCTCCCGGCGTCCGCCGCCGAAAAAGGCCGTGAACTGGAGGATGTGGGCCAGGAGACTGATGGCGCTGGCCAGGGCGGCGGCCAGCGTGGCGATCAGGATGTCCCGGTGGGCGATGTGGCCGAGCTCATGGGCGATGACGCCGCGGAGCTCCCGGCGGGGCATGAGATCCAGGAGCCCTTCGGTGAAGGCCACCACCCCGTGCTCCGGGTTGCGTCCGGTGGCGAAGGCGTTGGGGGAGCCATCGGGGATGACGCAGACCCGGGGCTTGGGGATACCCGCCCGGGCGGCGAGCTGGGCCACCTCCGCATGGAGCTCGGGGGCCTCCTGCTCGGAGACCTCCCGGGCCCGGTGCAGGGCCAGGACCAGCTTGTCGCTCCAGAAGTAGGAGCCCAGGTTCATGAGCACGGCGATGACCACTGCGACCAGCACCCAGCCCTGGCCCATCAGGGAGCCGAGGAGGATGAGCAGGGCGCTGACCGCGCCCATGAGCAGGATGGTCTTGAACTGGTTCATGGAAGGGACCTCAGTGGGATGCGCGGGCCAACTGGCGGTTCAGGCCTCGGTTGGCCTTCCGGCTGGCTTCGATGATGGCAGCGTAGGTGTCGGGGTGGGTGGCCTCGGCGAACTGGAGACGCTGGCCTATCAGGTCCACCTGGATGGTGCAGCGCTTGTCGACGCCCCCCTTGGGTCCGTTCAGGTCGGTCAGGCGCACGACCACGCTCCGGATCTGGTCGGCGCGGCGGGCGAGGGCGCCGGCGAGGCGCTCGCGGATGAAGTCCCGAAGGGCGCTGGTGAGCTTGAATCCCATGGCTTTCATGACGATCTGCATGGTGTCCTCCTGGGTTCCAGGATGCTCAAGATGGATAGATTTAACAAATAGATAAAAATAATCAAATACATCTAAAAAATAGATATATTGAAATATGGAATGGCTGAACTATCACCACCTCTTCTACTTCTGGACCATCGCCCGGGAGGGCTCGGTGACGGGAGCCGCCCGCCTGTTGAGGCTCTCCCAGAGCGCCCTCAGCACCCAGATCCGGCAGTTGGAGGAGAACCTGGGGGAGAAGCTCTTCGAGCGGCGGGGTCGGGGGCTGGTGCTGACGGAGGCTGGGCGGGTGGCCCTGCGTTATGCCGAAGACATCTTCAAGCTGGGGCAGGAGTTCCAGAACGAGCTGAAGGGACGCCCCAGCGGGCGGCCCCTCCAGCTGAGGGTGGGCATCTCGGATGTGCTGCCCAAGCTCATGGTCCATCAGCTGCTGCGACCGGTCCTGGAGGGAGCTGAGCCCATCCGTCTGCTCTGCCGGGAGAGCGGTATGCCGACGCTCTTCAAAGCCCTCTTCGAGCACGAGGTGGACCTTGTCCTCTCGGACAGCCCCTATGTGCCCCTCGGCGGCCCCCGGGCCTTCAATCGTCTGCTGACGGAGTGCGGCCTGGCCCTTTTCGCAGCCCCCGCCCTGATGGAGCGCCACCCGGGGCCCTTCCCCCGTTGTCTGGACGGGGCCCCTGTGCTGCTCCAGGCGGAGGGGACCGCCCTGAGGACGGGGCTGGATCGCTGGTTCCAGGAACAGGGGCTGGTACCGGTCCTGGCGGGGGAGTTCGAGGACAGTGCCCTGCTGAAGGCCTTCGGGGCTGCGGGCGAGGGCTTCTTCGCCGTTCCCGAGGCCATCTCCGATGCGGTGGTCCGGCGCTACCAGGTGGAGCGGGTGGGGCAGGTGGAGGCGGTGCGCTTCCAGGTCCACGGGATCACCGCCGAGCGCCGGGTCTCGCATCCCGGGTTGGCGGCGATTCTGGGGCTCTGAGGGGACGGCTCAGGCCTGGGCTGACTGCAGCCAGGCCCGGTGGTTGCGCTGCATCTGCTCAATGTGCTGGCGGAGGTGGAGGGTATTGGCCTCCAGCCAGCTGTCGAGACTCACGGGCCCCCGGGTGGAGTGGACGCAGCTGTTCTCCGACCAGACGGAGGGGTCCAGCAGCACCAGCAGTCCGTAATTGGCCTTGCGCATGGTCGAGATGATGGAGAGGCAGAGGCTGTGGTCCTGCTGCTCATAGCCCAGGTTGCTGGCCCACTCGGACTCATCGTGGGTCATGAGTACGCTGCCCGGCTCGGCGATGATGGCCCGGCAACGGACGTAGGAGACCACCTCGGAGTCCGCCAGGTGGATCAGGATTTCCTTGAGGGTCCATGCTCCGGGTGCGGGCCGGAAGTCCAGGAGCTCGGCGGGGAAGGCGGAGAGGGCCTCCCGGAGTTCGGTGTAACCCTCCTTGTAGGCTTCGAGGAGCCTGATGCGCTGGAAACTGCTCATGGGGAGGCCTTTCGGGAAAGTCGGCTCAAGCCTTGGAGGGATCGTCGTAGACGCGACCCCGGGCGTGGATGTCCTCCTCGGAGACCTTGTCGTTCCAGCCTCCCCTGGCACCCTCCGGCACATCGAAGCGGGGGTAGAAGGGCTTGATGTCCAGCACTGGGGTGCCGTCCAGGAGGTCCACATCCAGGATGTCGAGGAGGTTGCCGCGCCGCCCCGCCAGACGCACCACACTCAGGCCGATGGGGTTGGGGCGGGTGGGGAAGCGGGTGGCGAAGATGCCGCGGGGGGTGGGGTCCATGAAGGGCTCTACGATGAGGGCGCCCTCAGTGGCCCGGTGCAGGTGATAGATGAGAATGAGGTGGGAGAATCCTTCGATGTCCTTGAGGCCGTCCTCCAGGTGGGGCAGGAGCTCCAGGGTGCCGGGGCAGCCCTGGGCGAAGCGGGGCTGGATCGGGGTGGCGTCGGGGTCCACATGGGGGCTCCGCACGGTGCCGATGGGATGGAGGGTCAGGGCTTCGAGGACAGAGAGCTGCATGATTCCATTCTACTGGGGCCTCTGAGCGGAATCACCGCTTGTCATCCAGAGGGCGGATGGTGGCCTTGATATCGGCTGGGGGGCCGAAGTAGAGGCTGGAAGTCACCAGGACGTCTGCCCCGCTGGCGGCATAGGCCTCCACATTGGTGGGGTTGATATTCCCTGCTGCCACCACAGTGATGCCGGGGTGGATGGCCTTGACCTTGCTGACGACGGGGGTGACAGCCTCTGGGGGCAGTTTGTCGAGCTGGATGAAGTCCAGCCCCGCCCGGGCGAAGGCCAGCGCCTCCTCTTCCGTCTTGGCCTCGGCCCCGATCTTCTTCTCCAGGGCGTTCTGGCGGATCGCCGGCAGTTCCCCCAAGAATCGCTCCAGGCCACCGAAGAGTTCGATGTGGGCGTCGAAGATCAGGACCGTCTCCGAAAGTCCAAGGCGGTGGGGGTAAGCGCCTCCGGCCATGACAGCCTTGATGGCGAGGTGGCGGGTGCCGGGCATGTTCTTGCGGGTGGTGACGACGCTGATATCGGGGCGCAGGCCCCTGGCCTTCCGGACGAAGTCCGCCGTCCGGGTGGCCACGGCGCAGAAGCTCTCCAGGACTCGCATGCCCGTGCGCCAGGCCAGGTGGACCCGGTCGGCCCGGCCATGGGCCCTCAGGCAGACCTGACCCGCCTCGCAGGGGGTGCCCGTGGGCAGGCAGAGCTCCACGGCCAGCCCCAGCCGGGTACAGATCCGCTCCACCTCCTCGGTGCAGGCCAGGATCACCGGGGTGCGGGGGGCATAGGTGATCTCTGCCTGGAAACGGTCCATCCCCAGGAGGTGGGAGGTGAGGTCCAGGGGGTGGACATCCTCCTCAATGATCCGGTCGATATCGCTGTCGGGGATGAAGAAGCTCATGGGGACCTCCGCTTTCAGGCTTCGAGGGTGCCGCCGCTGCGCAGGCGCTGGCGGAGGTCCATCAGGGTGGCATCCATCTCCCTGAGGGCGCCCAGGCGGGCCTGCTCGGCCAGGGAGGTCCTCAGGATGTCATGGATGCCCCCGTTCCGGATGACCACCCGCTGTTGCGCACTCAGGGCGAGCACTGGATCGTGGGTGGACATGAGGACGATCTTCCGGCTGCCGGTCAGGAGTTCCAGGGCCTTGACCTTGTCCACCCCGGCGTTCTCGATCTCATCGATGAGGACCACGGGGGCGCCGCTGAGGAGGGCGGTATCGGCCACCATGAGGGCCCGGCTCTGTCCCCCGCTCAGCTGGGTGATGGGGGTGCTGCGGGTGAAGCGCTCCCCGGCCAGCTCGTTGGCGGTCGCGAAGATCCGTTCCACCAGATGGGCGATCTGCTCCACCATCCGGCTCTCGGCGTGCAGAGTCAGGAAGTCCTCCACCGAGAGGTCCATGACGAAGTTCATGTTCTGGGAGAGCTGGGCCACCAGCCGCTCCTCGGTCGAGAAGCGCAGCTCCTCCGAGGGGGCCTGCCCGTTGACCAGGATCACCCGCCCCGTGGGGGTGTCCCCCTGGGCTAGGCACTCGATGTCCTCCAGGAGGCGGCTCTTGCCTGCTCCCGTGGGACCCACCAGGGCCGTCACCTCGCCGGGGCGGAGTTCCAGGGTGTGGCGTTCCGGGTCCCCGCTCTTGTCGAAGCCGGGCCTGACGCTCAAGGTGCCGATCCGCTTGCCGGTGTCGTGACCTTCCTGGAAGGCCAGCATGTGGTGGACGAAGAGGGTGAAGTCCTGCTCCAGCTGGGTCCGGGTGGTGCCCAGGTCCGCCAGGGCTTCCTCCCCCAGGAGCCCGGCGGCCTGGGGAAAGCTGAGCTCTGCGTGGCGCTGCCCGTCGATGCCGTGGGAACCCAGGAAGTCATCCACCCAGGGCCACTCCGCCAGGAGGCGTCCCAGGGGTAGAGTGAGGCAGCGCTCAGTCATGGCCTTCCTCCGAGAAGTCCATGAGCTTGGTGATGCCGATCTGCCGGTCTTCGGCGATCTTCGTCTCCCCCAGGCAGTAGGAACAGAGGGCCCCTGGCATGGTGAAGCGCAGGGAGGCCCCGTCCAGGGTCCCCACAGGCTCGCTGCCTGCGAAGAGCCGGGCCAGGAAGAAGCTGCCCTGGCCCGTGATGCCATTGAGATTGACCAGGGCGGCCCGGGGGTTCACCTGGCGCACCCGGAAGGCGAAGACCTCGCGCTCGGCCTGGGAGACGATGTCCCCCTTGGTGATCACCACCACATCCGCCGACTTGAGCATGGGGCCGATCTTGCGGGGGGTGTGGACCCCGCTCAGGTTGTCGATGACGCAGACCGCCAGCACCCCCTTGATGTGGGGGGAGCAGCGGTTGCAGAGCCCGGCGCTTTCGGTCACCAGATAGTCGAAGCCCTGCTCCAGGCCCCAGCGGTGAGCGGCCTGGATGTTGCTCACGAAGAAGTGGTCCGGGCAGAGCCCCCCCGAGAGGCCCACCTTCACCGGGATCCCCGCCTCGGCATAGAGGAGCTGGTCTTGGGTGGAGAGGCAGTCGAACTTGACCACGCCGAATCGGCTCCCCTGCTTCCGGAGTTCCCGGATGGTCTGGAGGAGTACGCTCGTCTTACCAGCGGAGGGCGGTCCGGCGAGGGTGATCAATCTCATGCGGTGCCGCCGGTGGCGAGGAAGACCTCCCGGAAGGCGTGCTTCATGCGTTCCTTGACGGCTCCGATGTCCCGGGAACGCAGGAAGTCCCAGCCCAGCCAGTAGCGGGGCGTCTGCTCCAGGCGGTTATCCACGCCTGGGCAGGAGGAGGGGAAGTGGGCGTCTGCGCAGATCCGGCCCAACTCGGGGCCGATGAGGAAGTCGGTGATCTCCTTGAGTTCGGCCGCCCTGGACCGCTTCACCAGCATCTGGACGGGGCTCATGAGGGCGCCCTCCTGGGGGATGATGATGGAGATGTCCTTCTGCCGCTTGATCTTCTTCGCAAAGAAGAGGGGCATGATGTAAAAGGGCGCCACCTCGTCGCTGCCGCTGTCGATCATCTTGACCATCTCGGAGGGGTGGCAGCCGGAGCGCACCGAGCGGGCCAACCCATCGAGTCCCGGCTGCCCGTGCATGGCCAGGAAGGGGAGGAGCACGCCGCTGCAGAAGAACTCCTTCTGGCCGCGCATGACCACCTGGTTGGCGAAGGCGGGCTCCGCGAGATCGCCCCAGGCGCCGGGGCGGGGCAGGCCCTGGGCCAGGCGATCAATGGAGACCAGCACCAGCAGGTTGGCGCTGAGCATGGTGAGGTGTCCCCCGGGGTCGCGGAAGCCCACGGAGGCTAGGTCCGGGTGCATGGCCTTCCCCACCAGGTCCACGAAGTGTCCCGGTTCCAGGAAGGCCTTCCGGAAGGCCTCGTGGTAGAAGCCGTTGATGTCGGAGCTGATGATGATGTCCGGGAGCTCCTCCACGCTCTTCACCGAGCCCAGGTAGGACTGGTAGGAGAGCTCGTGGTTGACGTTGCCCTCCACCATGTAGCGCAGGGGGGCCTCATGGCTGGCGTTGTAGGTCTCGGCGAAGGCCTCCAGGGCCCGGCTGTAGGGCATGCGCAGGCCGCAGGGCAGGAGGGCCAGGAGGGTCAGCTCCCCCTGGCGCTCGGGGTGCTCTGCCAGGGTGAAGTCCTGTTCGGCCTCCTGCTCCTGGATGCGGTCCTCCAGAAGCTGCAGGAAGAGCTCCCGGTTCGTCTCCACCGTTGCCAGGGCGGTCTTGAGCTTGAGGAAGCCCCCCAGGCTGTCCAGGACCTCGGGATCGGCGAACTTGCCCAGCCCGTGGCGGGTGAAGATGTCGATGAGGAAGGGATGGGTCTGGAGGACTTGCTTGACGCTCATCTCGAGGTGGAGGTGCTTCATGGGGTGCTCCGAAGGCCGGGGTGGCGACCCGGGTTCAATGACAGTGTGCCGGAATCGGGCTGAGGGAGGGGTGTCCCGGCGAGCGGCTGGCCCGTACCTGGCGGAAGGGGACCCCGAGGAAGCGCTGGTAGAAGTCCTCGGCCACCGCCTCCATGTCGAAGTCGAAGAGTCCGGGGTGCAGGAGCTCCGCCATCCGCATGAAACCGAGGATCCAGTCCGGGCGGCCCGCGATGGGGAAGGGCTTCAGGCTGTGGACCCGGCCAGCCCGCACCGCCCGGACACGGAGGTGCTGCTCCAGGCAGACATCCAGCATGTCCTCCACGGGATAACCCATGCCGCCCATGGTGAGGATCACCTCAGGGTCCAGCTCCCGCATCAGGTCGGGGGAGAGGGCCATGCCGGGCACATCCTCCCGCCGTATCTCTCGGTTGACGCAGTGGCCGCCGGCCAGCTCCACGAGGTTGCACTCGAACTTGTCGCCGAAGACCGCGATGAGGGGGTGCCCCAGGCTGAAGTAGACCCGGGGCCTTGCGCCCGCGGCCCCGGCGATGCGCCGGGTGATCAGCGCCACCCGCTCCTGGATCCAGGCCTTGAGTTCCCCGGCCTCCTGGGTCCTGCCCGCGAGCCAGCCGTAGTGGGCCAGGGTGTCGAACCAGGCGTCCAGGGTCTTGGTGCGGGCGTAGAGCTCCTCCATGAAGCCCCCCTGCAGGAGCTGGTGGAGGACCCGCGAGATGATCTCCGGGCGCCGCTCTCCGAGAAAGGCGAGGGTGGCCTGGATGGACTCCAGGCTCACGATGGTCTTGTAGCCCCCGGCGAAGCCCAGGACCTGGACCTGGCTCTCGGGGTGGTGGCGGCCCACGATGGGCAGGGGGGCTCCGCAGGCGCAGCGCCCGTCCGGGCTGCAGGAAGCGGTGTGGGCACCCATGGGACCGTTGAAGCCCCGCCGGATCACGGTCCCGCCACAGGAGGTGCAGACCGTGTCGAGAAAGGAGGTGCCGGGGGAGTTGAAGAGGTAGGTGAAGGGCAGGAGCTGGCGCAGGGTGTGGCAGAGCTGTTCCGCCTCCCGGATGGAGGGTTCTTCTGAGGCCTCGGCACTGGCCAGGGGGATGAAGCGCATGAGCTGCAGGGGCAGGGTAGGGGAGATGGCGGCGATGCGCCGGGCGGTCTCCAGGACCTCGGCCTCCCGCCCCTTGATGTAGACCGCCGCCACCTCCGTGGCCACCCCCGAGCCCGCCGCCAGTTCCAGGTTGCGGAAGACCGGCCCGGCGGAGATGACGCCGAATTGCCGGTAGGTCTCATCGGTGCAGCCCTTGATGCCGAGGTTCACGAAGTCGATGTGGGCGAGCAGCTCCCGGAAGGCCTCCTCGCGGAAATAGCCGTTGGTGGCGCAGCCCACCAGGAGTCCCCGGCGCCGGGCTTCGCTGGCCAGGCGCTTGAAGGAGGGAAAGGACACCGCCGGCTCATTGAAGCAGAACATGACTCCCAGGCAGTCCTCCCCGATGGCCCGGGCCACCACCTCCTCTGCCGTGGAGCTGCGAAGGGCGCTCTCCAGGGAGCCCGGACTCTCGGTGAGGAGCCAGGAGACGCAGCCGCTGCAGCGGAAGTTGCAGCCGATGGTGCAGACCTGGAGGAACTTGCCCCCGGGATGGAAGTGCAGCATGGGCATGGCTTCGATCTCGGCGGGCACCTTCACCAGATACTGGTCGGGGAAGCGCTCCACCAGGGATCCCCCGCGGTTGAGATACATGCCGCAGGTGCCCAGGCCCCCCTCGGGGATCTGGCAGCGGTTTTCGCAGATCGGACATTCCATGACATCGCTCCTACAGGGGGCCCAGGCCGTCGAGGATCCGGCGGGCGTCCTGCGCTGTGACCCGGATCCCATAGATCTCGGCGTAGAAATGCTGCAGCTCCTTCACCAGGTCCCAGTTCCGGAAGAGGTCAGGGTGGAAGGTCTTGGCGAGGAAGAGAGGGAGCAAAGCCGTTTCGCAACTGCTCATATCCCAATAGAACACCCCGGCGGGGATCCGGAGGATCCGCCCGCTGCGTGCCGCCTTCATGGCGCTGGAGGGGAGCTTGGGGAGAGCCGCCCCGAAGCTCCCGTGGGCACCCACCAGGATGATGTCCGGGTCCCAGGCGATGAGGACCTCTTTGTTCACCGTGGCAAAGTACTGGGGGAGCTGCTTCGGCAGGTAGATGCCCCCGGCCAGCTCGGTGTACCAGCGCATGTTGGTGTTGGCGCCCTGGGTCGTGCAGAGGTCCGTGCCCCAGCCATAGTAGACCTTCGGCTTCCGGGACTCGGGGATTCTCGAGGTGATGGCCTGGACCCTGGACATGAGGCTGTCGAAGTAGGCGCAATAGCGGCTGGCCCGTCCGGGGGCCTCCCCCCCGAGGAGCTCTCCGATGAAGAGGACCTGGCGCTTGAAGGCCGTGTTGAAGTCCTGGAGGCTGGTGGCCCGGGTGTCGACATAGGGGCAGACCGTGGGCAGGCCGGCACGCTGGTACTGGGCGGGGTTGATGTGCCCCGCGGGGTAGATGACCAGATCGGTTTTCAGGCTCAGGAGACGCTCGGCGTCCGGAGCCACTCCCGGGGTGGCGGTGGGGGTGCCCCGCAGCCCCGGGTAGAAGCGGTAGCACCAGGGGCTCGCCTCACCGGGCATCAGGGCGATCCGGTTGCCCCGGCTCAGCATGAGGATCTTGTCGTAGGCGGGCTGGTAGAGGCAGACGATATGCTCCGGCTGGGCCGGCACCTGGGCGACCCGGCCGTCCGGTGCGGTGATGCTGCGACGGGCAGCGGCCTGCAGTGGGCTCAGGGTGAGCAGGGCGGCTGCGAGGCCGCAGAGGAGGCGTCCGGCGGGTTTCACTGGGGAGGAAGGCACTGGAGGATCCTTTCAGCGTCGCGGTCTGTGAGGGTCTTGCCGTAGACCTCGGCATAGAACGACTTCATCTCCCGGATCATGTCCCAGCTCCGGAAGAGGTCCGGGTGGCAGAGCTTGGCCAGATGGATGGCCAGGAGCACGCTCTCTCCGCTGGCGTATTCCCAAGGGAAGACCCCCGTGGGGATGAAGGAGAGTCGTCCCGAGTGGACGGCCCGCATGGCGGCCCAGTTGGGGTTCGCCCGGACGCCCTCGGGGCTGTTGCCCCAGCCGCTGACCAGGATGATGTCTGGGTTCCAGGCCATGACCTGCTCCAGGTTGGCCTCGGCGAAGTTGCTGTCGATGGCGGCGGGGAGGTAGCGACCGCCGGCCACCTGCACCATCCAGTCCATCACGCTGGCCCGGCCCTGGGTGGAGAGGAGGTTGCCGCTGCGCCCGCCATAGTAGACCGTGGGCCGCTTGGAGGGCGGGATCCTGGAGGTGATGGCCAGGATGGCCCCGATCTTGCGGTCAAAGTAGCGGCAGTAGACCTCGGAGCGGGCCTTGGCCGCGGGGCCCAGCAGATCGCCGAAGAAGCGGACCTGCTGCTTGAAGTTCTCCTGGAAGGCCTGGAGGGTGCGGGGGCGCTTCTGGGCCGAGAAGCCGCAGGCCGTGTGCAGCCCCGCCGCCCGGTATTTCTCGGCCTCTCCGGGGTTGGGGGAGTAGAGCACCAGGTCGGGGCGCAGACTCAGGATCAGCTCGGTGTTGCCCCCGCTCCCCGGCATGACCGTCCGCAGGTTGTGGAGCTCCGGGTAGAGATGGGCGGCCCAGGGGGTGGGCTTGAGACCCAGGACGAGGTTGGCGCCCTTCCCCAGCATGGTGATGCGGTCCGAGGAGACACCGTGCATGCAGACGATGCGCTTGGGGTCCACGGGCACCACCACCTTGCGGCCATCCATGTCGGTGATGACCCGGGTGCTCTCAGCGCACAGGGAAGTACCCAGGAGCAGGGCGAGGAGGGGGGAGGCGAGGGGCAGCTTCATGGTCAGCTCTTCCATGCGAGGTTCTGCTTCATCAGGAGGTAGCCCAGGAGAGGGGCTCCGATGAAGGAGGTGACGATGCTGATGGGCACCTCGCCACCTGGGAGGAGGCGGACGATGGTGTCGGTGAACAGCAGGAACAGGGCCCCGGTCAGGGCCGCGAAGGGCAGCAGGCGGGCGTGGTCGGGGCCGATGATGAGACGGGAGATGTGGGCCACGATGAGATCCACCCACATGATGATTCCGCAGGAGGAGCTGCCCGCCGCCACCACCAGGGTCGCGGCCAGCATGAAGACCAGACGCATGACCTTGACGTTGACGCCCATGGAGAGGGCCTCTTCGTCCCCCAGGGCCATGAGGTTGAGGCGTCCCCGGAGGGCCATGATGACGGCGATGCCCGCCACGATGATGATGGCCCCCCGGATCACATGGCTCCAGAGGATGTTGTTCAGGCCGCCCATGGTCCAGAAGACGATGGCCGGGAGCTGCTCGTAGGGATCGGCGATGTACTTCAGGAAGGATCCCGCCGCCATGAAGAAGGTGGAGACGATGACGCCGGCGATCACCAGAGTGGTGATGGTGTTGATCCCCCGGCCGCCGATGAGGTAGACCAGCGCCACCGCCGCCACGGCCCAGATGAAGGCCGAGCTCTCGATGGAGAGGGCCGTCTTCCCCAGGAAGATGATGGCCAGGGAGGCGCCGAAGACGGCCCCGTGGGTCACGCCGAGGAAGGAGGGGCTGACCATGGGGTTGCGCATGATTCCCTGGAAGACCACCCCCCCCACGGCCATGCCTGCTCCGGCCAGGAGGGCCATGAGCACCCGGGGCAGGCGCACGGACCAGAGCACCATGGCGGAGGAGGCCAGATCATCCCCCAGGGCGGCGCCTGAGAGCTTGGCTGCGACCACGCGGTGCAGGGTTTCGAGGGAGATGTGGAACTGGCCCTGGGTCAGGGCGAAGGCGATGCAGACCCCCAGGAGCAGGAGGACCGCCAGGAAGGCACCCGGAACCCTCATGCCTCCTCCGAGGGGGTGACGAAGCAGGTTCCGGCGTCGGTTCGGCCCATGTGGATCCTCATGTCGTAGACCTCCTCCAGGTGTCCGACCTGGAAGACGTGGTCGCGGCGGCCCTGCTGCAGGATGTGGCCCTGCTTGAGCATGATGAGCCGGTCGCAATAGCGCCCCGCGGAGTTGGGGTCGTGCAGGGTCATGATCGTCGTGAGTCCCCGCTCACGGGTGATGCGGCTCACGGTCTCCAGGGTGGTGAACTGGCGCTTGAAGTCCAGGTGGGAGGTGGGCTCGTCCAGGAGCAGGATCTCGGTGTCCTGGAAGAGGGCGCGGGCGATGAGGACCATCTGCCGTTCGCCTCCAGAGAGCTCGTTGAAGCGACGGGGGGCCAGTTGGCCTATCCCCAGGTCCTCCAGGACCCCCAGGGCGTGCTGCCGGTCCGTCTCCCTGGGGATCCCCGAGATGCCGTAGCGGACGCTGCCCCCCATGAGCACCATCTGGTGGACGGTGAATGGGAAAGCCAGGGCCAGCTCCTGGGGGACCACCGCGATGCGTCGGGCGATCTGCCCCCTGGAATGGGCGGCCAGGTCCTTTCCCTGAACCAGGACCCGCCCGGCACTGGGCTTCAGGATCCCGTTGAGGCACTTGAGGAGGGTGGTCTTGCCGGAGCCGTTGGGGCCCAGCAGGCCGCAGAGCTCGCCCTGGTGGACCCGGAAACCCACCCCCTTGAGGACCTCCCGGTTCCGGTAGTGGAAGAAGAGCCCCTCCACCGCCAGGCTGATGGCAGCACTGCTCACTTCTGGAAGGTGATCCATAGCCCTGCGTCCTTCCGCTCGATCCGATAGTCGGGAATGGTGGTCTGCGCCATTACCTGGGCGAAGCGGACCTGGCCCTCCGTACCCAAGCGCTGCTCCCGGATCCGATCCCAGTCGGGGTTCCTTTCCCGCATCTTCGGGTTGATGTCGGCCAGGATCTTGCGGGCGATGATGGGATAGGCCGGAGAGAAGATGTCCCGCTGGATCTGGTGGAAGGCTGCCGGGGTACTCATGGTTCTGGTCCTCGCTCGGGGGCGGCTCACTGCCGGTAGATGACCTTGTGCATCTGGGCCTCGGAGACCTGCGCCCCCAGGAAGAGGGAGAAGAAGGTGCGGGCCTCCCTGACGATGTCGATGGGATAGTCCTGGGGATAGAGGCTGTGCATGAGCCACTGGACCCCCAGGATCCGCATGAAGGAGGGAGGGCGGTCCATCCAGTTGAGGGGGGACTGGGGGACGAGGTAGATCCTCCCGGTCTTGACGGCCTTGATACCCTTCCAGGCGGGATCGGACCAGACCTTGTCGTAGAAGGCCCGGTCCTGCACCACCAGGGCGTCGGGGTTGTAGAGGAGGACCTGTTCAAGGGAGATGCGCTCCATGCCCTTGGGGTTGCTGATGTGCCCCCGGTGGACATTGCAGTCGCCCGCGAGCTGCAGGAGCTCGGCGTGGATGGAGTCGCTGCACTCCGTGGAGAGGCCATCGGCCCCTTCGGCGTAGTAGACCTTGAGCCGCCGCTCGGGCGGGATCCGCTTCACCGCGGCCCTGACCTGACTCATCACCCGCTCGGTGTGGGCCGCCATCCGGTTGCAGCGCTCCACCCGGTCCACCAGGCGACCCATGAAGCGGAAGGCTTCGGGGTAGGTGTCGAGCCCGTCCACCTGGACCGTGGCCGTGGGGATGCCCAGCTTCTGGAGCTCATCCATGGGCTGGGTGAAGCCGTGCTTCTTCTCCGTCCACATCAGCATGAGGTCCGGTCTGTTCTGCAGGAGCACTTCCATATTGGTGGTGTTGCCCGCCCCCGAGCGTCCGCCGATGACCGGCAGCTTGGAGAGGTGGGGGGAGAGCAGGGGCCGGTCTTCGGGCTTGAGCGGGAGCACCAGGCGGCCATGAGATCCGGAGCCACAGCGTAGAGCATGTAAGAGGCATAGGGGACCGGGGCGTAGATGCGCCGGACCTGGGCCGGGACCTTGACCGTATGGCC
The DNA here is from genome assembly GCF_963677305.1 of uncultured Holophaga sp. Lineage (GTDB taxonomy): Bacteria > Acidobacteriota > Holophagae > Holophagales > Holophagaceae > Holophaga. Next base: position 3,232,943 of record NZ_OY781925.1, on the reverse strand, counting down.
GGTCATGTCCGCCAGGGTGCGGGTCTGGGCCTGGGCCACCAGGGCGGCCGTGAGGAGCAGGACGGGGACTCGGAGCTTCATGGCAGCCCTTTCAGCAGGCGGCGTGGAGGCGGAGGCCGGGGACGCAGACCCGCACATCCCCCTGGATGTTGAAGAGCCGGACATCGACGCCGTAGATGGCCTCCAGGCTCATGTCGCTGATGATCTCGGGACCGCCCTCGTGGACGATCCGGCCCTGGTTCATCATCACGACCCGGTTGGCCACCGAGAGGGCGTGGTCGGGGTGATGAGTGGAGAAGATGAAGCTGAGCCCGGACTCGGCCAGGTTCTGGAGCCGCTCCAGGAGACGCACCTGGTTGCCGTAGTCCAGACCGTTGGTGGGCTCGTCCATGATGAAGACCTGGGCCCCCTGGGTCATGGCCCTGGCGATGAGGGCGAGCTGGCGCTCTCCCCCACTCACCTGCGTGTAGGGCCGATCCGCCAGGTGCAGGATGCCCATGCGCTCCATGGCCTCCCGGGCCTGCTCCCGGTCCCGGACCGAGTAAGCCCGGAAGAAGGAGCCGTGGGGCATGCGGCCCATCAGGACCACATCCTCCATGCGGTAGGCGAAGGCCTCCCGATGGACCTGGGGCACATAGGCCATGCGACGCGCCACTTCCCGCTGGGGCATGGCGGCCAGCTCGGTGCCGTCCAGGAGGACGCTGCCACGGTTGGGCTGCAGGATGCCGAGGAGGGTCTTGAGCAGGGTGGTCTTGCCGCAGCCATTGGGACCCAGGAGGGCGGTGACGCCCTCGCCGATGTCCAGGTCGAGCTCATGGAGGACAGGCTTGTGGGGATAGGAGAATGCGATGCCGCGGGCGGCCAGGGTCGCCATCACTGCCATCCTTTCCGGGCGTTCTTCATGATCAGCATGAAGAAGGGGATGCCCACGAGGGAGGTGAGGATGCCGATGGGCACCTCCACCGAGAAGATGCTGCGGGAGAGATCGTCCACCACCAGCAGGTAGGACGCGCCCAGGAGGGCGGAGACCGGCAGCAGGGTCTCGTTATTGGGTCCCACCAGCATGCGGGCGGCGTGGGGAATGATCAGGCCCACCCAGCCGATGATGCCGCCCAGCACCACCGTGAGGGTGCTGATGAGGGTGGAGAGCAGGATCACCGCACTCCGGACGGCCGTGACACGGACCCCCAGGCTGCGGGCCTCCTCGTCCCCCATGCTGAGGGCGTTCAGGGGCTTGGCCAGCAGGAAGAGGCCCGCGAGCCCCACCAGGATGGGGACCGCCAGGCGCAGGACCGTGGCGCGGTCCGCCAGGGTCAGATTGCCCATGAGCCAGAAGGTGATGGCGGGCAGCTGGGTGTAGGGGTCCGCCAGGGTCTTGATGATGGAGACCAGGGCTGTGAAGAAGGCGCCGCTGATGATGCCTCCCAGGACCAGCATCAGGGTGCTCCGCACCTGGTAGATCCGGGCGATGAAGAGAGAGAGGGCCACCGCCGCGACGCCCCCCAGGAAGGTAGCCGTCTGGACCGCGAACCAGCTTTTGAGGAAGACCATGCCCAGGGCCGCCCCGCAGGAGGCGCCGGCCAGGACGCCCAGGAGCCCGGGGGACACCAGGGGGTTCACGAAGAGGGCCTGGTACGAGGCGCCCGACACCGAGAGGGCCGCCCCCACCAGGCAGGCGTTGAGGATCCGGGGCAGGCGGATCTGGAGCACGATGTTCTCCAGGAGGGGCAACCGATCTGCGCCCACATGGCCGAGTCCCGTGACCTTCCAGGCGAGGAAGGCGGCCACCTCACCCACCGGCAGGGGGTACTTGCCCAGGGAGAGGGAGACGATGGCGATGGCCACCAGGAGGGTGAGGAAGAGCAGGATCGGGAGGGGCTTCATGGAGTGCCGTCGTGTATGTTTCAATATAACGATTGATGTGAAAGAGGTTGCAAGTCGATCACCCCTGGGGCTACTCGATCAGGGCGGCGGATTTCACCTGGGCATAGACCTCCTGGCCGACCTCGATGCCCAGAGCCTGGACCGAGCGCTCCGTCAGGCGGGCGATGAGGACAGAGGGACCCGCCTGGAGGCGGGCCAGAACCTGACCGGGGTGCTGATCGGGGGCCATGGCCTCCACCCGGGCGGGGAGGATGTTGAGGATGCTGCTGCGGTCACAGGGTTCGAGGGCCAGGCTCACATCCCGGGCCAGGATCCGCACCCGGACAGCCTGTCCCTCGGGGAGTCCGGTGTCGCGGGTCCAGAGGATGCCGCCCGGGAAGTCGAGGCGGGCCAGGTGCCACTGTGGGTCCTTCTGGGAAACCCGGGCCTCCAGGACCACCCCGGCGTCCTCGCCCAGGCGGAAGGGAAGGTCCAGGCGGGCCAGGGTTGCCGCCAGGGGGCCGTCCGCAATGGCCTGGCCGTCCTGAAGCACCACGATGTGGTCCGCCAGGCGCGCCACCTCATCGGGCGAATGGCTGACGTAGAGCACCGGGATGTCCAGCTCCGAGTGGAGCCGCTCCAGGTAGGGGAGGATCTCCTGCTTGCGGGCCAGGTCCAGGGCCGCCAGGGGCTCGTCCATCAGGAGCAGGCGGGGGCTCACGGCCAGGGCCCGGGCGATGGCCACCCGCTGGCGCTCTCCGCCCGAAAGCCGATCGGGGCGGCGGTCCATCAGGTGTCCGATGCCCAGGAGCTCCACGGCCTTCTCCAGGCTCACCCGCAGCTCCTGGCTGGAGCGCTTGCGGCCATAGGTGAGGTTGGCCCTGACGCTCAGGTGGGGGAAGAGGCTGGCCTCCTGGAAGACATAGCCCAGGGGGCGGCGGTGGACAGGGACGAAGCGGCGCTCCTCTTGCCAGATATCGCCGTTGACGGAGAGGAAACCCGGGGTCCGCTCCAGGCCCGCAATGCACCGCAGCAGGGTGGTCTTGCCGGAACCGGAGTGGCCGAAGAGGGCGGTGATGCCCTGGCAGGGCAGGTCGAGGTCCACTTCCAGCCGGAAGGTGTCCAGGGGCTTGCGGAAGCGGGCGAGGATGCGGCCGCTCATGAGCGCCTCCGCCAGAGCTGGACCGCCAGGAGGACCAGGAAGGAGAAGCCCAGGAGCACCAGGGCCAGGTGATGGGCTTCGGCCATCTCAAGGGCGTCCACGTGGTCGTAGAGCTGGACCGAGGCCACCCGGCTGATGCCCGGGAGGTTGCCGCCGATCATGAGCACCACGCCGAACTCTCCCACGGTGTGGGAGAAGGCCATGACGGCGGCGGTGAAGAAGCCCGTGCGGGCCAGGGGGACCCCGATGGTGAAGAATCGGTCGAGGGGGCCGGCGCCCAGGGTGGCGGCCACCTCGAAGGGGCGGTCGCCGATGGCCTCGAAGGCGGTTTGCAGGGGCTGGATCAGGAAGGGCATGGAGTAGAGGACCGAAGCTACCACCAGGCCCCGGAAGCTGAAGGGGAGCGGATCCAGGCCGATCCACTTGATGAGCTGGCCCACGGGCCCCTTGGGGCCCATGGCGACCAGCAGATAGAAACCCAATACCGAAGGTGGAAGGACCATGGGGAGCGAGACGACCGCGGCCACAGGGCCCTTCCACCAGGAGCGGGTCCGGGCGAGCCACCAGGCCAGGGGAGTGCCCACCAGGAGGAGGACCACCGTGGTGGTGGCGGCCAGCTTGGCAGTGAGGATCAGGGCCTGGAGGTCGCCTTCAGCTAGGAACATGCGGACTTTCTGACTACTTCTTGGGGGAGGAGAAACCGTACTTCGCAAAGATCGCCTGTCCCTGGTGGGAGAGGACGAAGTCGACGAACTGCTTGGAGAGAGGCTTGGTCTCGCCCTGCTTCAGGATGACATAGCCCTGGGCTAGGGGCTGGTGCAGCTTCTCGTCCACCAGGATGTAGTGCCCCTTCGAGGTCATCTCGGGAGCCATGGCCAGGGAGAGGGCCACGAAGCCCACCTGGGTGTTGCCACTGAGGGCGTACTGGGCGGCGGCGGAGATGTTTTCGCCGTAGACCAGCTTGGACTGGACCTTCTCGTAGATGCCCTCGGCCTTCAGGGCCTCGACGGTGCGGGCGCCGTAGGGGGCCAGCTCGGGCTTGGCGATGGCGATCTTCTGGACCTGGGGCTGGAGCAGGAGCTGGAAGCTGAGCTGCTTGGCGGGGATGCTGGAGCTCCACAGGGCCAGGCGGCCCATGGCGAAGGGCTTGGCGGGGCCCTGGGCCAAGCCGGCGTTCACCAGCTCCTGGGGCCACTTCATATCAGCGGCGAAGAACACATCCGCGGGCAGCCCCTGCTTGATGGCAGCCACGGCCTTGCCGGAGGAGGTGTAGGAGATGCCGATCTCATCTCCGGGATGGGCCTGCTTGAAGGTGGCGGCCACCTCGGTGAGGGCGTCCTTCAGGGATGCGGCGGCTGAGACGGTGATGCGCTGTCCCGCCTGGGCGAAGGAGAGGAGGGAGACGGCCAGGACGGCAGCCAGGGTCTTCATCAGCTTCATGGCGATTCCTTGTCAAAAGGGCTCCCCCGCCGGGGCAGGGGAGGAGTATGAACCTAGAACTTATAAGTGCTCTGTAGCCACCACTTACGCAGATCCTTGCTGACGCTGCCGCTGAGGGCGGCGGCATCCTGATCGCCCAGGTAGTTGGCGTACTTGGCCAGGAGGGAGAAGGACTTGGTGACGGGGTACTCGGCGGAGAGGTCGAACTCCTTGCCGTAGTTCATGCTCCGGCTCTCGGCCTGGAACTTGTGGTACTGGCCCTCAAGCTTCACATCGGAAACCTTGGCCAGGGCTGTGAGGTAGGTATCCACCAGGCCGTAAGCGGGAGCCGTGGTGGAGGCGCTGCCCAGGCGGTCGGACCAGCCGTGGAGGCCGTGGAAGCCGGCATCAGGCGTCCACAGGCCCTGGCCCACCACTTCCCGGGTGGCCTTGAGGGTGTAGTCCCCGAACTTGTAGCCGACCATCCCGGCACGGTAGCTCGTGCTGGGGATGGCCGTGGCCGTGGACTCGTGGTAGCGATGCTGCTTGGCGTAGGTGAAGTCGTAGAGCAGGCCCTTGAAGCCACCGTTCACCTGGAGGCCTGTGTCCTGGTACGACTTGGTGGGGGTGGTCTTGTCGTCGGCCGCGAAGTAGAAGGCGGCGATGGAGAGGGCTTTGATGGGGGTGTAGCGCACCCGGGCGAAGTTCTGGTTGACGTTCCGGTTGGTGGCATCGCTCAGCACGATGCTGGAGATGTAGCCGGCGTAGACATCCAGGCCCTTGACGCCGAGGTCGCCCCGGTACGTGAGGCCGGTGGAGGACTTGGGGGCCTGGTTCCAGGCGCCGCCGCCGATGAAACGCTGGTCGTCCACCGAGACGATCTGACGACCCAGCTTCAGGCCCTTCCACTCCAGGTAGCCCTGGAGGATGCGGTCCTGGTGGGGCTCTTTGATGGTGGCGTAGACGCTCTTGGAGGCAGGGGCACCCGTGTAGTTGAAGTTGTCCACATCGAAGAGGGTGCTGACATCCAGGAACTGGAGGTTGGCGCTGACGCCATAGAACTTGCCAGTCTGGTAGCCGAGGATGGTGCGATTGGTGAGGGCGGTGGCGCTCTTCTCGGGGTTGGCCGATCCGTCGAGGTCATGCTCGTAGCGGGTGCGGATCTCGAGGCTGGCCTTTCCGGAGGTGAGGGCGGTCTGGAGGTCCTGGGCGGAGACGCCGAGGGTGGCGAGGGCAAGGCTGGTGATCAGAAGGGGCTTCACTGGGGTTTCCTGTGGGGATGGGCCTTCTCAGGCGGTTGGGGTAGGTGGCGGGGATTAAGATCGGGCTTCCCCGGAGAGGGTGCCGACCGTTAGAAATATAATGCTATATCCAACGCTATGGATTTTCCAGCATTGGGGTGCCAGATGAAGGATATCTGTCATATGCTCTATAATTGAGTGTGTAATTCGCATCTAAGAAAGGATGTTGTGTCATGTTTGCTCTCGGGCCTAGTTGTAAATAGAGGGCTAAGGTTTACATATCTAAATAAAATATCATTTAGATATTTATTTGAATGATATACATCGAATTGTCGCCAGGGGGCGGATTCAGGTTCGTGTAAACCGGGTCCAGGCTCCCACCTCGTCCTGGCTGATCTCAAAGCATCTGAACCCGGCTTCCCAGAGGTGTCTGGCCAAGGCTTCCGGGGCCCTGGAACCGCATCCCCAGGCGGGACGGGAAGCTGAGGAGGCCCAGAGACAGCCCTGGCCACCCGGGCGCAGGACGCGCCGGAACTCACGGAAAACGCCCGGAAGGTCCTGCCAGAAGGGGGCGGAGCCACGGCTGATCACCAGGTCCACGCTCTCCCGCTCCAGGGGCATGCTGGAGAGGGAGGAGAGTTGGGTTTGGGAGCGGTCCCCAAGCTGATGGGTCTTCAGGTTGCGGTCCACAAGGCTGAGGAGGGAGGGGGACTGCTCCAGGAAGACGAAGCGGAGTTCTGTGATGGCCGCCAGAGCCATGCCCAGGTAGCCGCCTCCGCAGCCGGCGTCCAGGCAGAGGCCCCGGCGGATCCCCGTGGCCCGGAGGATCCGCTCTGCATAGGCGCCGAAGACCGGGGCGATGGCCACCCGGTGGGCGGCTGGGAGGGGTGCCAGGGTGGTGGTCGCGGACATACTGGCCTCGATTGATCGATATATATCTATATATATAACGATCAACTCTGCCGGTGTCCATCGAAAATGAACGGCTTTCAGAGATCCGCTGGCGGAGTCCGGATCCAGGCTCCGATGGCCTTGCGGGTGCTGTCGAAGGCCAGGTCGGGCAGCTCCTCTGTTCCGAACCAGCGAGCCTCGGCGGCATCGTCCCCGGCCATGGGTTCTCCGCCGAGAAGACGGGCTCGGTAGGTGATAACGATGGCTTGGCTCACCGGGTTGTAGCCCAGATCCAGGAGCCCTTCGATGCTGACCTCCAACCCGGTCTCCTCCTGCATCTCCCGGATGGCGGCCTCCTCGGGGGGCTCTCCCAGGTCGATGTAACCGGCGGGGAGGGCCCAGCGTCCCTTTTCTGGAGGGACGCCCCGTTTGACCAGGAGCACCCGGTTTGCATGGTGGAGGAAGATGACCACGGCCACCCGGGGATTAGCGAAGTGGACGAAGCGGCAGGCGGGGCAGGCGGGCCGGATGCGACCGAAGCACTCCCGCTGTTCGAGGGCGTGCCCGCAGCGGGGGCAGTAGGTGAAGGTCATGTCGGGGCCCACCTTCACCGCGGTGTGGCCTCCCTTCATGACTGCACCGAGCGGAGCTGGCGGCGGACCTGGATGAGCTGGGCCACGATGGCCACGGCCAGCTCCTGGGGCGTCCTGGCTCCGAAGTCGAGGCCAATGGGGGCATGGATCCGGGCCAGGGTCTCCTCAGGGATCCCGGCCTCCCGGGCCTGGGTGAGGACCCGGCTGTTCTTTGAGGCCCGTCCCATCATCCCGATGTATCCGGCCCCGCACTGGATGGCGTGGACCAGGGCCTGTGGGTCGTGGGCATGGCCGCGGGTCAGGACGCAGACGAAGTCGTGCCGCGTGATACCCAGGTCCGGGATGCTGTCGAAGCTGGCGATGGCGGTCCTGCTTGCGGAGGGGAAGCGGGAGGTGGTGAGGAAGGCCGGGTCCTCGTCCACGACCACGACCCCGAAGCCCACCCGATGGGCGAGGAGGGCGACCTCTGCCGAGACAAGGCCGCCCCCGAAGAGGAAGACCCGGGTCTGGTGGAAGAGGGGCAGGGACTTCCAGGCCACCCCGGCGAACTCCTCTCCATGCATCTGGGGTCCGCTGGTGATGTCCATCATCTGCTTTAGGTCCCTGGGGCTGGGCGAGCGGCTGGAGATGATCCGCGCATCCTTCCGCTCGCCTGTGGGGTTGTGGACCACGAAGAGGCCCGGCAGGGCGTCCGCGCTGGCGTCAGGGGCCGTGGCGAGTAACGGATCGGTCACCAGCTTGAAGCCCAGCCAGGCCTGCTCATCGGCGTCCATGGCCCTGAGGGCCTCCTGGAGGGTGGGGATGTCCGCCGGGCCCAGGGCCTCCATGACCGTGTCGAGGGAGGCGGGGCTGACCCAGGGGTCGCCCTCCAGGTTGGCGGGTTCGAAGCAGGGGAAATCCCCGCTACTGGCCTGGGGGCGGATGCCGGCCTCCAGGGCGTCGAGGGTGCGCTGGAGAGCCGCACGGAGGCTGGTGAGGGCTTGGGTGTCAGAGGAGGTCATGGTGAGTCCAAATTATGGTACAAATGTACCGCTTGACGATGCAATTACTTTCGGGCAGACTGGCGTGGCTTGACGGGGCTGCTGGTCCTCCCTCACCTGTCGCAGTGTTGGAGTCGCAGGTCCGTCCCTTTGCGGGGCTGGAGGGGGCAGGGGATACCGCAGGGAGTGGGTGTGGAGCGTTCTGTCCTTCTTGAGTCTGCCCGCGAGGGGCTGGTGGCCGAGATCAATCTTGCCCTGGAGGCTTCCTTCGGGCAGATCCACCGCTTGATGGCCGGGGAGCGGTCCCTGGAGGTGAAGACGGCCATCATGGACGAAATCTATGGTCTCAACGACCGCTTTCTGGAAATTGTCCGTCCGGCCCTGGATGGGGTCAGCCTCCAGTGCGCCCGGGGCTGCGCCCACTGCTGTGAGTTCCGGGTGGAGGCCCTGCCGGTGGAGGCTCTGCGCATCGCCCGGTACCTCCGGGGGCAGCATGAGGCGATCCTGGCCGAGTTGAGGCCACGGCTCCAGGCCCAGGCCGACTATGCCCAGGGGCGATCGGAGAAGCGCTATCAAAGGAAGTGCGCCTTCATGGATGAGCAGGGGGCCTGCCGCATCTATGAGGTGAGACCCTTCAAGTGCAGGGTCCACCACTCCTTGGATCGTCACTCCTGCGGAAATGGGCGCAGGGCCTTCACGGTGGGACTGCTGGAGCAGCTGGAAGAGATGATGATCCAGGGGATCGCCGGGCTCTTCCGGGAACGGGGGCTTTCGGTGGTGCCCGCCGAGCTGGGGGGGGCGGTTCTCAGGGCCCTGGAAAGCCCAGCGCTTGAGGACCAGTGGCTGCGCGGCGGCCAGCCCTTCGCTTCTCGCTCCCTCCCGATGCCCCCGTTGGAGTCCGGTCATCCCTGGAGCCGGTCGGTACTGTAGAGCCTCATCATCCGGGCGCCGTGCTGGAAGATCGAGCGGTCTCCGCCTTCGGCCACATGCTGCCAGACCTGGTCCGGGTCAGTGATGGAGGTGCCCGCCAGGGAGCTGACCCCCCACTCGAACCAGAGGGGAGTCAGGGGGACGCTGGGGCCCACCAGGACGATCCTGGCCTTCCGGCCCAGCTCCAGGAGCCGGGGCAGGGTCTTGTTGATGAGGGTGACTCCCGTGATGAAGAGGTAGTCCTGGTCCTCCAGGATGTATTCGCAGGCGGGGTCGGGGAAGTCGCCGTGCTGGGGCTGGCGTTCGAGAATGGAGAGCTGGCAGATGGAGCCCAGGGCTTCCAGATAGGGGAAGTGCCCCACCACGGTCACCTTCATGCCGGCCAGGTCCTCCATCATGGTGGCGAACACGCTCTCGTTGACCTGGTCTCCCGGGGCGATCCTCCAGTGGTGTTCCAGGCAGGGAGATGTGTTGTAGTAGGCATTGAGGGCGGCGACGCCGAGGGCCGCCTCATGGGGGTGCCAGGACTTCGCCAGGGCGGCCAGCTCCCGGAGGGGCCGGCCACGGAAGCCTCCGGCTCCGCAAATGCTCCGGTTGCCTTCGGGTGGGGTCATGGACATGCCCAGCCCCGGACCCTCAGGGCGCACGAGGGTCCAGTGCAGGCCGATGAGCACGGACTCGACCCGGAGATCCCCGGGGATGCCGGAGATGAGCTGGTCGTAGAGGGTCCACATGGAAGATGCGTGTGGCATGGGCGCTCGGGGTAGGGTCGGGGTGATCTGGATGTCATCCCCGATGGGTTGCAGAAATGAAACGACCAGGCTTAACGATACGTTGTGTCGATCACTATATTGTGCTGCTTTCACTCAAGGGGGGCAGGGGCGGGGCCAGCCGTTGGGGGGGAAGGTCTTCTGAAGCATTGAAACGATTTGTAACGGTTGCATAGCACCCTGCGCTCATTCGGGAGGGCCTCTGGGGTGAAATGATTGGCGCTCGTTATATTCAGTATGCTATAACGTGAAGTCTGGCATGCCAAGGCCCACGCTCCGTTCCGATCCCGGGAAGGGGAGTGCGGTCCTGGACCCGTGCCGACCCATCCGGGGCTTCCGGTGGGCGTGCCTCCGGAGTGGCTCAGGGGGTGCGGAGCTTCCCGGGGCGACCCGGTGGGAGATTCTGAAGATGGGCGGACTCAAAGCGGCAATCGACTACGGGGTCATCGGACTTTTGGTGGCCATGAGTATCGTGGTCTTCGCCATTTTCATCGAGCGGATGCTCTTCTACCGGGGGCTTGATCCCAAGCGTTTCACGCACCGGCGGGAACTGGAAATCGCCCTGACCTCCCGGCTCAACCTCATGGCCATCATGGCGAGCAACGCGCCCTACGTGGGGCTCCTGGGTACGGTCCTGGGGATCATGCTCACCTTCACCGTCATGGGCTCGGATGGCCAGCTGGACAGCGCCCGGATCATGTCGGGCCTCGCCCTGGCGCTCAAGGCCACGGCGGCGGGCCTCATGGTGGCCATCCCGGCGGTGACCCTGTACAACCTGCTCCTCCGTCGTGTCCGGGTGCTCCTGGCCCGGTGGGAGACCCTCCATGGATGAGAAGGAGTTCGACCAGCTCAACATCATCCCCCTGGTGGACGTGATGCTGGTGGTCCTGGCCATCGTCCTCACCACCTCCACCTTCATCGCCAAGGGGGTGATCCCGGTGGACCTGCCCCGTGCCAGCCACAACCATGAGGAGCTTCAGAAGTCGGTGCTTCTCGAACTGGACCGGCAGGGGGGGATCTACCTGGATGGCAAGGCGGCCAGCCTCTCCACCCTGGCGCAGAGGCTGGGGGGCTTCGACCGGAAGATGGCTGTCCTCATCCGCTCGGACCGGGAACTGCAGCTCCAGAGCTTCATCGATGTGCTCGACCTGGTGAAGGGCATGGGCTTCACCAAAGTGAGTGTGCAAACGGACAAGGCGGAGCGCCGATGAACCAGGATCCTCTCCGCGGCGGGCATGCCGGGATCCTTCTGGACGAGGCCCACGCGAGCCTGGTGGCCAAGTACGCCCAGAGGGGCGAGGCGCCCTCCATCCTGCGCTTGGTGGTGGGCATCCACTTCGTGGGGGTCAAGCTCACGAATGGCTGCGGAGGTGTCGCCTACCTGCCCCCCGAGCTGATCCAGGCGGCCAGCACCCGCATCCTCAAACACGCGGCCCCCCGGGTCCGCGGCATGTCCGCCCTGGGGGTGGCTGGGGGGGGGCTGGACCACCCCCTTGCCCATGTGATCCGTCTGGCCACGCTGAATGCGCTCTCGGTGCCCTTCTTTCAAGAGGGGCAGTACCTGATGGATGAGACTGGCAATCTGGCCGACTATCCCGCCCTCTTCAACGGTCGACGCCTGTGCCTGGTGGGGGCCATCATTCCGCTTCTCCGCCGTATCCGGCACCTGCCCAGTCACATCGATGTGGTGGACCGCAAGGAGGCGACGGAGGCCGAGGCGGGGGGGATGAGCTTCGTGCCTCCGGACCAGGTTTCCCAGGCCCTGGGATCCTGTGAGACCGCCGTGTTCACCGGTGCCTCGGTGGCCAACGGCAGCGTGCTCTCCCTCATCGCCCAGGTTCCCGAACAGGCGGCCATCGCCATCGTCGGGCCCTCCTCGGGCTTCATTCCGGATCCCCTCTTCGAGCGGGGGGTCGCCCTCGTGGGGACTTCCATCGTCCACGACATCGACGAAGCGCTGGAGATCCTATCCGAGGGCGGAGGTGCCTACCAGCTCTTCGGGACCTGTGTCCGCAAGATCAATCTTCTGAATGTCAAGGCTCTGGCTGGTCGGGGACTCGCCCTGCCGGGTGCCGTGGAGGACCTGCGATGAGACTCGACTATGATGCCTGCCTCCAGGCTGCCAAGGATCTGCATGGCGATGCCTGCATGGGGATCCTGCTGGGGACCCGCATGACCATCTGTGCCCTGGAGCGCATCGGCATCTCGGACCCCCGGGGGGTGGACCGGAAGAAGCTGATCGTCTTCGTGGAGATCGACCGCTGTGCTACGGACGCCATCATGGCCATCACCGGCTGCCGCCCCGGCAAGCGGACCATGAAGGTGCTGGACCATGGCAAGATGGCGGCCACCTTCATCAACCTGGAGACCGGGCAGGCCGTCCGGGTCACTCCCGACCCCGGCATGAAGAAGCTGACCCCCGATCCCTCCAAGTGCGAGGTGGATGTGGCCACCCTTCCCGACGAGCAGCTCCTGAAGATCCAGGCGGTGGAGGTGGACCTCTATCCGGAGGACCTGCCCGGCAAGCCCCTGCGGACCCGGATCTGCGACGCCTGTGGTGAGAAGGTCATGGACGGGCGGGAGCTGCACTTCGAGGGGCGGACCCTCTGCCGCACCTGCGCCCAGCCCAGTGCGTACTACCGGATTGTGCAGGGCTGAGGGGGGATCATGGACGCCATCGAGACTGGGGAGTACAACCGCATCGCCCTGGGGCCCAATGCTCCCCTGTATGCCTTCTACGCGGAGCGCATCCTGGAGTCCACCGGGATCTCGGAGGGGGTCTGTCTGGATGTGGGCTGCGGGGGCGGGTACCTGGGCATGGCCATGGCGGCCATCACCGAGCTCGACTTCATCTTCCTGGACCAGTGCGAAGCCATGCTCGGCCACCTGGAGCGCAATCTGGCGGGGCAGGGGCTGGGGGGGCGCTCGGTGATCCTCCAGGCCCAGGTCCAGGCCATCCCTCTCCCCGCGGGATCGGTGGATCTCGTCATCAGCCGGGGCTCCGTCCCCTTCTGGGAGGAGCTGCCCAGGGCCTTCACGGAGCTCTACCGGATCCTGCGCCCAGGGGGGCGGGCTTACATCGGCGGAGGCCTCGGCCCGGCCACCATGCGTGCCCAGGTGGAGGCGGCGCTGCGCCTGGAGGAGCCCCGGTGGTCGAAGAAGGATCGTGGGCGCAGGACGCCCGGGGAATACGAAGAGGCCCTCCGGACGGCAGGCATTCCGGGGGCCACGGTCTCTCGCAGCGAGATCGGCACCTGGATCGAGTTCGGCAAGGAGTGAGACCCATGTTCCCTTCCGTGCGCGCCATGCTCATCTCCCTGGTCTCCCACGCCCTTGTCCTGGGAGGCGGAGTCCTGGCGGCCCGGATGCTCCGAGCGACCCCGGCACCGGTCACCGTTGACCTCTCCGAGTTGATGGGCGGCGGCGGCGGGGAACAGGAGCAGCCGAAGGCCCCCAAAGCCGCGCCGATGCTGCAGCCCCCCGTGCCTGTGGCCGTCCCCCGGGATCTCCCGGCACCTGTACTCCCGACAACGGCACCCCTGCCTCCGGTGCTCTCCGAGAATGCAGATGCGGCGCCGCTGGCCGCTCCCCCTGATCCCGGTCAGCAGCCTGAGCCTTCCTTCACAGGGGGCGGGGCCGCAGGGAAGGGGACCCCGGGGCAGGGGAACAGCAGCGGAAGCGGCCTTGGCAGCGGTGTGGGCCCGGGCAAGGGGGATGGCCTGGATGTCCTGCGGGCCATCTACCTGAGGGAGCACTTCGCCTACATCCGGGACCGGATCGCCAATCACCTGATCTACCCTGCCCAGGCCATTCGGGCCGGGTGGAGCGGTCGGGTCATCGTCACCTTCATCGTGCTGGAGGATGGACGGGTGGACGCTCTGGGTGTGGCGAAGGGGAGTGGCTGCTGCCTGCTCGACCGGGATGCCCTGGCCACCGTCCAGCGCTCGGCTCCCTTCCCCAAGCCCCCCGTGAGTGCCCGCCTGGTCATCCCCGTGGAATACAACCTCGAATAGGAGTCGCTCCGCAAGGCCTCTCCCTGATCTGCATCCAAGCTGGCTCCCGTCCAGCTATGGCCCTTCACAGACACCTGGCACGGGGCGGCGCCCCTGCCGGAGGCCTGTGCCCCGAAAGACCCACCCACCCACCCACCTACCTGACAAAGGAGCCTGAATGGCCCGTCGACTCTTCCCCTCCCTCACCCTGGCGCTCGCCGCCGGGTGTGCCCTCTTCCCGGCCCATGCCCACGCCGCCGATGCGGCGGAACTGCAGGACGCCTCCGACAGCACCCGCACCTATGACCTTGAGAAGGTGGGTGTGACGGCCAAGCGTGCCAAGGAGAAGCCCACCAGCCCCTACGCCACCACCGAGAGCAGCCAGCTCCAGACGGAGGTCATCACCAGCGAGGAGATTGAGGCCATCCACCCCCAGACGGCCTGGGACATCCTGGAGCAGGTGCCCGGCGTCGAGATCACCTTCCAGGGCCGCCAGCACCAGGAGTTCAACAACCTCCGCGGCTCCGGCAGCTTCGGCGTGATCCTGGACGGGGTCTACATCGGCCAGGTGGACCGGGTCATCCAGTCCCTGCCGGTGGACACCATCGAGTCCGTGACGGTGGTGCGCGACGCCACAGCCCTGACCCTCGGGCCCCTCACCAACTTCGGCTCCAGCACCGGCTCCTCCAATGCCGGCTTCGTGATCATCAAGACCAAGCGCTCCACCAAAACCAATGCCAGCATGTCCGCCAGCTACGGCACCTTCAACGCCCAACAGTACGGCCTGGCGGGGGGGACCAAGGTCGGGAAGTTCGACTTCCGTCTCTCCGGGGGCTTCTATGACAACCCCGGCAAGGATGGCTGGAACATGCAGACCCGGAACGCCTCCGGGCTCTTCCGCGGCGGATACACGGGTGAGAGCTTCGAGGCTGACCTCACTTACATGAAGGGCCACGGCAAGCGCAACCTGGAGTGGGGCGAGATCCTGATCCCCACCGGGAGCGATTACTCCAAGGTGGGCACCCTCTCGGTCTCGACCATGAACATGACCCGAATGGACCCGGAGATGGTGGGGCTCAACCTGACGGAGCACTGGACCGGCAACCAGACCACGGTCTTCAGCTACGGCTACAACGGCGTCAAGGTGTTCTGTCAGAGCAAGCAGAACTCTTACAATAATTCCGTCACCCTTCGCCATATCATCACCACTGGTCCCAATACCTTCAAGGCCGGGATCCAGGAGATGAGCTACACGACCAATGGCCAGGCCCCCAGCACCACCAAGGCCATCGCCCAGGAGATGAAGAGCCTCTTCGCCGAAGACGAGTACCGCTTCCTCGGGGGTAACCTGACGGTGGACGGTGGCATCCGCTTCGACCGCCTGAGCTATACCAAGAGCCCCGTCAGCGGCAGCGCCTCGGACCTGACGGCCGCCCCCTCCCCCGCCTACACCCTGGGCGTGGCCTGGAAGCCCCTGCCCCGTCTCACGGTCACGGGTCGCTTCGCCCGCACCCAGAACGACGCCGGGGACTACCAGGTCAGCCCCGACGGCTCCGCCCTGCCTCCCGAGAAGCGCAAGAAATACGAGTTCGGCATCCAGGCGGACCTGCACCGGGCCTTCCAGCCCTGGGTGACGGCCTACTACTACGATGTCAAGGATCAGAAGACCAGCACCACAGGCCTGGACCCCAACAGCACCTCCACCACCAAGGTCTCCTCCTACATCGACCCCACCACGGGGGAGGAATACGACTTCGTGACCTGCGCCGACGTGGTCACCCATGGCATCGAGGGTGGCGCCGCCGGCCGGATCATCGCCCCCCTGAGCTACAAGGTCTCATGGAGCTACACCACGTCGGATGATGCCACCACCAACGCCAGCATGTCCCGCCACTTGGCCAGTGCCGCCCTGCGCTACCGTATGGGGGCCTTCGGGGCCAATGTCAGCGCCCACTACGCCGGGCCCCGCAACCGTTCTTCATCACCGGCAGGCGTCTTCTACTACCAGCTGGGCGACTACACCCGGGTCGACGCCAACCTGGACTACGGCTTCAAGCTCCACGGCTGTGACTCCAAGGTCACCCTCTACGGGCGCAACATCGGGGATGTTCACTACGCCACCCGCTACGTGACCGGGGCCTACCGCGATCCCGGCACTCAGGTGGGGCTCCAGTTCACCTGCAGCTTCTTCTGATCCTTGCATTATGCCGCCCCAGGTCTCCCCGGCTGATTTGGTCGGGGAGATCGTTGTATAGTTTGCAATATGGTTTTGAACATTCGATATTTACACAAGACCCGAACGTCTCTTCTGCCCCTCTCCGGGTGGAGGGCGGGGGGATGAACAGGCTGCAGGGGACGATCACGGGCCTGAGTGGGGCTGGGTCTGTCGTGCTGGTTGATGTGGCGGTCCGGGGTCACGCCATGGCGGCGGTCGTGATCGGTGAGCCCGGGAAGGCCCCCTATCTGGGTGCAGACCGAACGGTGGAGCTCCTCTTCAACGAGTCCGAGGTCTCCCTCGGCAGGATCAGGGAGGGGGCCATCAGCCTGGGGAACCAACTCCCCTGTCGGGTTCAGTCTGTGGAGGCCGGGGCGGTCCTGAGTCAGGTCCACCTGGACTTCGAGGGAGCTACCCTCACTTCGCTCATCACCACCCGGGCAGCTCTGGCGCTGGGGCTGGGACCCGGCATGGAGGTCACCGCCTTCATCAAGAACACCGAGGTGATGCTGCGGGAGGCCGGAAACCATGCAGATTGACCTGCAGGTCCGCAAGCGGCTCTCCACCGCCAGCGGCCCGGTGGATCTGAAGGCCGACCTCTGCCTCGCCAGCGGGGAGCTCGTCGCCTTCTTCGGGCCCTCCGGGGTGGGCAAGACCACCCTCCTGCGGATCCTGGCGGGGCTCACGGATCCCGAAGAGGGATACGTCTCGGTTGGCGGTGAGGTCTGGCTGGATACGGCCCGGAGTATCCGGGTGCCGCCCCAGCGGCGCAGCGTGGGACTGGTCTTCCAGGACTATGCCCTCTTCCCCAATATGAGCATCCGGGAGAACCTGCGCTTCGCCCAGAAGCAGGCCGACCCCGGCCACCTGGAGGAGCTGCTGGAGGTCTTCGGGCTGTTGCGCCTGCAGGACCGTCGGCCGGACACCCTCTCCGGGGGGCAGAAG
Organism: uncultured Holophaga sp.; assembly: GCF_963677305.1. GTDB lineage: Bacteria > Acidobacteriota > Holophagae > Holophagales > Holophagaceae > Holophaga. Next base: position 3,215,942 of record NZ_OY781925.1, on the reverse strand, counting down.
CAGCGGGTGGCCCTGGCCAGGGCGCTGGCGCGCAAGCCCGGCCTGCTGCTGCTGGATGAACCCCTCTCGGCCCTGGATCATGACATGCGGAGCCTGCTCCAGGACGAGATCCTGCAGGTCCACCGACGCTGGGGTATCACCACCATCCTGGTCAGCCACGATCTCCAGGAGGTCTTCAAGCTCTGCCACCGCGTGATCGCCTTCCGGGATGGTCAGGTGATCGACGACGGCGATCCCCACGGCATCTTCAGCAGGAGCCCCACCAGCGGGAAGCTGCAGCTCATGGCGGAAGTGCTCCACATCGAAAGGGAGGATGTGGTGGATGTCTGCACTCTCCTGATCGGCCACCAGCCGGTCCAGGTGGCCCTCTGTCGGACCGGCGGAGAGCCGGTCAGGGTCGGGGACCGGGTCCGGGTCACCGCCAAGGCTTTCAATCCCGTCATCGAACGGCTCGAGACGGCTCAGACAAGGAGAATCCCATGAAGCTCACTTCCTCCAGGCCCTGGCTGGCCAGGGTCCTCGCCGGGTTGGCCGCGCTCCTTCTCGCGGTGACCGCCGCCAGTGCCAAGGACCTCCTGGTCGGAGCTGGCGCCGGGTACAAGAAGCCCGTGACCGAGGTGGTGCAGGCCTTCCAGCAGGAGAGCGGCATCAAGGTCAACGCGGTCTTCGGCAATCTCCAGATGGTGGCCACCCAGGCGAAGCAGACCGGGGAGATCAGCTGCATCATCGGGGACCGGAAGTTCCTGGACGGGCTCAAGGGCACCCTGGCCTTCCGCAGCTACGAGCCCCTGGGGAAGGGCATCCTGGTGCTGGCCTACCGCAAGGGACTGAGCCTGAGCCGGCCCGAGGACATGGCCACCGACAAGGTCAGGTCGATCTTCATGCCCGAGGACAAGAAGGCGATCTACGGCATTGCAGGCTCCGAGGCCCTGCGTGCCTACGGCTACGATGCGAGGCTGAAGGCCAAGGTGACCCAGGTGGCCACGGTGCCCCAGGTCATCTCCTACCTGCTGGCTGGCGAGGCCGACACCGGGCTCGTCAACCTTACGGAGGCCATGGCCAACCACGCCAGCCTGGGGGGCTACCTGGTCATCCCCGATGACAAGTACAAACCGGTCCTGATTGTGGCCGGCATGGTGGAGGGCACGGAGAAGAGCCCCGAGGCCGCCCGCTTCGAGGCCTTTCTGAAGGGCGCCAAGGCCCGCCAGATCTTCGGGAAATACGGGGTGAAGTGAGGATGGGGGGGCTGATCTCCGATTACCTGCTGCACCCGGCCATCGGGCTGACCCTGAAGGTGACGCTGGGGGCTCTGTTGCTCCAGTTGCTGACCGGAATTCCCCTGGGTCTGTATGTGGCCGGGAGGAGGAGCCCCCTCCGCCGATCGGTGGAGATCCTGGTGACCCTGCCGATGATCTTTCCCCCTGTGGCGCTGGGCTTCTTCCTGCTCATGCTGCTGGGGCGGAACGGGGTGATCGGCGGGGTCCTGTGGCGGCTGTTGGGCCTGAAGGTGATCTTTTCGGCCTCTGGGCTCCTGATTGCAGCCTTCCTTGTGGGTCTGCCCTTCATGGTCAAGAGCGTCCAGGCTGCCCGGCAGCAGCTCGACGGCTCTCTGGTGGAGGCGGCGGCCACCCTGGGCAAGGGGCACATGGAGACCCTGATGCGGGTGGTGCTGCCCAACATCAGGGGGGGCGTGGCCGCCGGGCTTCTCCTGGCCTTCGGCCGATCCATCGGGGAGGTGGGCATCAGCCTGATGCTCGGCGGCAACATCATCGGGCGGACGGAGACCCTCTCCCTGGCCATCTACAACGCTGTGGCGGAGGGCGAGTTCCGTCGGGCGGCCCTCTTCTCGGCCATCCTCTCGGTTATCGCCATCCTGATGCTCCTGATCCTGGCCTTGGTGAACCGGGGCAGAGCCTCGGTGTTGAACCTGGACGACCGGTAGGCGTCCCCGGGGTACAGAATGCCCCGCCGGGAAAACAATCCTGGCATCGATATATAGTGCGTGATATAACACTCGGGTTCCCGTTGTGTAATTTTGGTCACAACGTTCGGGTGGAAGACGTCCCCATCGTGGTTCCGGAGTCATGTGCATGGATATCCAGACGATCCCCTTTGATACCCTCCTGGCCGAGGCCGAGACCTTCCACGGCCACCTCTGCGGGGGCATCGTGACCGGTGTGCGCATGTCCCTCCGGGGCCTGCAGGAGATCGGGATCGGCGACCCCAAGGGGGAGGACCGCAAGCGTCTCATGGTCTTTGTGGAGATCGACCGCTGTGCGACCGACGCCATCACCTCGGTGACCGGTTGCCGTCCCGGGAAGCGGACCATGAAGATCAAGGACTTCGGCAAGATGGCTGCCACCTTCATCAACCTGGAGACTGGCAGGGCTGTGCGGATCTGCGCCCGGAACCGGAAGGACTCTGCAGCGCCAGCCGCGCCCGAGGTGGTCAAGGCGACGATCCAGGCCCAGTCCGATGAGGAACTCTTTGTGATCCGTCCCGTGAAGGTGCCCCTCACGGATGGGGATCTGCCCGGCAGTCCCGTCCGCAAGGCCATCTGCGCACGCTGCGGTGAGTCCGTCCTGGATATGCGGGATGTGGTGCTGGGGGATGAGACCCTCTGCCGTCCCTGTTCCGAGGGGGCCAACTACTACCTCCTGGAGGCGGGAGTCTGAGGCGGGTCTGCGCCGCACCCCTGGCTGTCGCACGGATTGATTGACGATTCAACTCCCTCCCCCGGTGGGCAGGGATACCTATGGAGAGAGAAATGCCCAGACTGCCCATCGCAGTATCCGCCCTGACCCTGCTCCTGTGCGCCTCGCCCGCACTCCGATCGGAGGACGCCTCCACGCCCGCACCCCAGCAGGAGGCGGCCAAGAAGAAGGAGAAGGCCAAGAGCGGCAAGTTCGGCATGGGTGAGGTCACCGTGCCCGTGACCGACAAGCTGGATCCCCTGGAGACAGCTAACACCGTAGTGACGGCGGAGGCGATCCAGCAGCTCAACCGCGATGACATCTCGACGGTGCTCGCCCTGCTGCCGGGGGTGAGTCTCAACGCCGGGGGGGCACGCAACGAGACCCAGTTCTACCTGCGGGGCAATGACCCGCGGCAGACCCCGGTCTTCGTGGATGGTCTTCCCTGCTATATCCCCTATGACGGCAATATCGACTATTCCCGCTTCACGACCTTCGATGTGGCCGGGATCCAGGTGGCCAAGGGCTTCAGCTCCATCACCTACGGGGCCAACACCCTGGGGGGTGCCATCAACGTGGTGACCCGGAAGCCGATGGCGGCCTTTGAGGGGGATGTCCGCGTGGGGGCCTTTGAAGGCAATGGCAAGACCGCCTCCGTCAACTTCGGAACCAACCAGAGTCTCTACTATGTCCAGGGCAGCGCGAGCAAGACCGAGTCGGACTACTGGCGGATGTCCTCCCACTACGTGCCGACGGCCCTTGAGGATGGTGGGCACCGCAACAATTCGTATTCCAACGACAAGAAGCTGGCGGTCAAGTTCGGCCTGACCCCCAACGCTACAGACGAATACGTGATCGGCTTCAGCCGCCAGCGGGGAGAGAAGGGGGACCCCAACGAGACCGACACCTCCGCCCGCTACTGGCGCTGGCCCTTCTGGAACATGGACAGCAACTACCTGATGACCAACACCGCTATCGGGGACAAGAGTTACTTCAAGTTCAAGGCCTACTTCAATCGCTATGAGAACAGCATCTCCAGTTATACCGACGGCACCTACAGCACGCTGAAGACCAGCGGGTCTGCAGCCATGTCCCCCTACGGGCACAGCTATTACAAGGACTTCAGCACCGGCCTGATGTTCGAATACGGCACCCAGGCGCTCCGCAATCACAGCATCAAGGCGATCGTCCAGACCAAGACCGATGTCCATCGCGAGGGCAATGACATCTACGCGGACACGGCCCAGTGGGCCCACGATGAAGACAAGTATGTGATCCTCGGGGTTGAGGACAGCATCACCCTGAGCAACACGGTCGACCTGTCCCTGGGGGCCGGGTACGACAAGCAGAAGCCTGAGGCCGCTTCGGCCGCCGGTAGCTCGACCTCCAGCCCCATCACCTACTACACGGTGCCCAACGCCAAGGGTTTCTTCCATGGCCAAGCGGGCATCTTCTGGAAGGTGACGCCCGATACCCAGCTCTATGCCACCATCGCCCAGAAGGATCACTTTGCGACCCTGAAGGACCGCTACTCGGTCAAGACGCCGAGCGGGTATGTCTACATCGTCAATCCTGATCTGAAGTCCGAGACCTCCCTGAACTACGAGGTGGGTGTGAAGTCCCACCTGAGGCCCTGGCTGGAACTCCAGGCCGACCTCTTCGAGAGTGATATCACGGACCTGATCCAGTCGGTGAAGACCACCCTGGTGGATGCTTCTTCCGGAAGCCCGATATACCAGGATCAGAACATCGGCAAGGTGGTGCATAAGGGGGCTGAGCTTGCCCTTGGCTTCAAGCCCAACCGGTATGTCCAGGGTTCGTTCGGATACACCTACCTGGATCGGACCAACAAGAGCAGCAGTACGGTGCTGACCGGGACTCCGAAGAATCGGGTGACCGGATCGCTTCAGGTGAGTCCCATGGAGGTTCTGTACTTCCAGGCGAGTGTGCAGAGCCAGGGACGTCAGCCTGTGACCACCACCCCCACTTATGTGGGCGGATTCACGACGGTGGATCTGGCGGTCGGTTGGAAGCCCCTGAATGCTCTGAGCCTGGATGCCGGGCTCAAGAACGCGACCGACAAGAACTATCAGTACACCACCGGCTTCCCAATGCCAGGCCGCACCTGGTTCGCCAACGCACGCTACACCTTCTGATCTGAACCCTGTCTTCTGGGAAGCGGCCCCCCACGGGGCTGTTTCCCGTTCGCCTGCTTCCTGTGGAGAGCCTGAGATGAGCTTCGAGATGCAACAACGGCTGGTGGAACTGCTGCTGACGAGTGCCGTCGGAGAGACGGTGGCGGATGTGCGGATCGGTCTGGGCTATACCGCCGTCCGCCTGGCCAGTGGGCAGGCCGGGCTGGCCTGGACCCCGCCTTCGGGCGCTGCCTGCTGCACCCACCTGCCCTCGGCGGGCAGCTTGGCGGGGCAGCCCGCCGAGGGGCTGCTCCGGCTCTTGACGGATGAGCGCTCCGGGCTGGCCCGGGCCGTAGGGCTGGCCACGGCCAATGCCCTTCTCGCCAAGTCCCCCCGGCCTGTCCCCCTGGAGGAGGAGGTCATCACCTCCATGGCCATCGGCCCGGGGGATCATGTGGCCATGGTGGGACACTTCGGTCCGGTGATCGCCGACCTGAAGAAGATAGGCTGCCGCCTGGAGATCGTGGAACTCCGCTCCGGTATCGCCGGGACCCTGGACCCCGAGCAGGGGAAGCGTGCCCTGGCGGAGTGCACCGTAGCCATCCTCACGGCCACCTCCCTGGTGAACGGCACCTTCGATGAGGTTATGGCCAGCCTCGGCAGACCGCGTCAGGCCGTCCTGCTTGGGCCCTCCACGCCCCTCTGTCCCCAGGCCTTTGCCGGTACTGCCCTGACCCGCCTTGGCGGGGCCAGAGTGCTGGATCCGGAGGGTGTGCTCAGGGTCGTCTCCGAAGGGGGGGGCACCCAGATCATGAAGAAGCACCTGGGCTTCGAGGGGCTGAAGGTCTGAGGGGGGTGGGCCTCAAGGAAAGCCCGCAGCATGCTGCCGATGGGCCGGGAGGGGCGTGAAGTAGGGCTCCTCCTCTGCACAGGCTTGGCAGAGGAGGAGATCCCCCATGGGGGCCTGTCGGCCGTCCAGGACCTCTTCTCCGCACTGGGCGCAGGGGCAGGACAGCAGGGGCGGGCCGGGCAGATCCTGAGGAGCCAGGGCCACCTCCACCTCGGCGAGGCGGAAAAGCTCCTCGTCCCCCAGACGCTCGGGATCCCCGGGGCCCTCCAGGGCCTGGGGGCGCACACTGACCCGGCAGGCCTTCCGGGTCTCCAGGTCGATGAAGGTGACGGCCAGCTTCCCGAAGTCCAGCACTTTCATGGTTCTCCGACCGGGACGGCAGCCTGTGAGGGCCATGAGGGCATCACTGGCGCAGCGGTCACTCTCCACCACCAGGAGCAGATCCCAGCGGGGGGCGGTGGGAAAGGGATCCCTGCCGAGCCAGCGGAGGCCGAGCAGGGCCATCCGGATGCTGAGCCATGGCCCCGTGCAGGTTTCTGCGAGGGCGGGGACAGCAGCGAGGAAGGATGCACGCGGTTCATGAGGCATGGCGGTTCCCCTTTGCCGGTGCCGAGCTCTTCGGCAGCTGCTCCAGGAATCGGGGATTGAAGAGATGGACCCAGCGGGTGCAGCTCCTGGAGAGAGCGACGCTGCCCCCGCCCTCGGCCAGGATATCGAGGGCGTGGTCCGGATCGGTGATGATCCCGGTACCCACCAGGGCGACGCCCCGCTCGAAGAAGGGCTGGGGGACGAGTCCGGCGGATGGCCCCATGAGGGTGAGGGTCCGACCCTCGGGGACGAGGCCCAGATACTCCTCCAGGGAACCGGCTGACAGGGTGGCACCGGTGAGGATGGCGGTCTGGCAGCGGTTCAGGGCCCAGTCACTGAGACCGGGGCTTACCAGTCGGATCTCCGGGAGTTCCAGGGGCGTGTCCTCCTTCCGGTCGATGACCAGCAGCTCTTCCACGGAGGTGTGGATCCGCTGGATCAGGGGGGTCATGGCGCCGATCATGCAGACCCTCTTCCTGCGGAAGATCCGGTTCAGGACCTGTTCCTCCTGGACCGGCTCCAGGAGCCAGTGGCTGTCTTCCAGGAAAGGGGCAGAGAGGGCATTGAGGCAGGCCAGGCGCAGCACATGGGCAAGAGAATGGTCAAGTCCCGGTTCGGCGAGGCAGTGCACCGGCAGGCCCTTGAGTTGGACTGGGCTCTCCTTCAGTTGTCGGCAAGTGCCCTGGACCACCATATCCGGGGGGAGGAAGGCCACGCCTCCGCGGCCGGTGGAGAGCTTGACGCCGACGTAGTGAAGCCCCACCACCAGCCGTTCGATCCGGACCCCGTCCATGACCCTCCGATCCAGCTGTTTCAGTGCACCCAGGGCCCGGGTGAGCAGGGCGGTGGCCGGGACCTCTTCGGGAGAGGAGGGCAGAGGAGGCTTGGAGAGGTGGGCCGTTGTGTTTTGCATTATATAACGACGTCGCAAAAAAACACCCCTGGAGGGCGCTGGGGACGGGAAGCCTGCGGACAGGTCAGACCAGAATCCTAGCACCGCGCCAGGGGGGGGTGAAGGGAATTCCCCACTTGGGTGTGTGACTTGGATTACTTTGCCTATCATGCTTTTTGTGAGTTTGTGTGTGTTCTGTACCAAGTCGGGTCCTCTGGTGTCCTTGTCACCCTCCGGGGCCGCTGCCAGGATGGATCTACCAGGACTGGAGCTGTCATGTCGCCCAAATCCCAATCCAACATGGAACTGTCCGGTTCCGTCTGGGTCCAGAAGGCCGGCCAGAAGGTGTTCGCCGAGGAGCGCATCGCCCTCCTGGAGAAGATCCATGAGCTGGGCAGCATCACCCACGCCGCCAAGGCCGTGGGCATCAGCTACAAGACCGCCTGGGACACCGTGAACCTCATGAACAACCTGGCCGACAAGCCCCTTGTGGACCGGAACACCGGTGGCCGTGGTGGCGGTGGGACGGCGCTCACAGAGGCGGGGCTGGAGGTGATCCGGAACTTCCGGATCTTCTCCGAGGAGCATCGGCGTTTCCTGGAGAACCTCGGCCACCGGATGGAGGGGGGGGATAACCTCTACACCTTCCTTCGGCGCCTCTCCATGAAGGTCAGCGCCCGCAACACCTTTGCCGGTACCGTCTCGGAGATCACAAGGGGCGGGGTCAACGCCATGGTGGTCCTGGCCCTGAAAGGCGGCACTTCCATCTGTGCCACCGTCACCAATGCCAGCATCGACGGGCTTGAGCTCTCCCTTGGGAAGCAGGCCTACGCCATCGTCAAGGCCAGTGCGGTGGTCCTGGGGACGGACCTGGATCCCTCCATGGTCAGCGCCCGGAACATCCTGCGCGGCAAGGTCTGCAAGATTATCGATGGCCAGGTCAACACCGAGGTGGATCTCGACCTGGGTGAGGGCAACACCATCAGCGCCGTCGTAACGCATGAGAGTTTCATTAAAATGGACCTGGAAGTGGGCTCCATGGCCTGTGCCATTTTCAAGGCTTCCAGCGTCATCATCGGGGTGTAGCCCACAGGGGTGCACCGGTCCTGTCCGGAGCGGGTATGAAGATCAGTGCGCGAAACATCCTCGTGGGGGAGGTCTGCCAAGTGACTCCAGGAGAGGTGAACACACTGGTGGAAGTGGCCCTGCCCGGTGGGGGCCGTGTCCATGCGACGGTGACCCTCCTCAGCGCCGAGAGGATGGGGCTGAAGCCAGGCAGGCCAGTCAAGGCCATCGTCAAGTCCAGTGCCATCATCGTGGGCAAGGACCTTCACCGGGCCCGGCTCAGCGCCCGGAACATCCTCTGTGGCGAGGTCTGCAAGCTGGTGGATGGTCCCGTCAGCGCCGAGGTGGACATCGTCGTTGCGCCCGGGCAGGTCATCAGTTCCATCATCACCCACGAGAGCCTCCGGAGCCTGGATCTCAAAGTGGGGGAACATGCCTGCGGCATCTTCAAGGCCTCCAGCGTCATCCTCGCTCTGGATTGAGCGCCTGGGCTCCCGATCGGACTCACCGGAGGCTGGAAAAAATTTATTTCCCGGGAACCCGCTTTCTGGGTTATCGTGGGTAACCCTGTCATTCAATGACATGTAGTGGAGCCGCAGGGTGCGGCTACCACTCACCCGCTTTGGCAGCCCTGCCTGGGGGAAGCCATCGTAGTCAACTACCAGGCGATAGTAGGAAAAGCATATGGCCCAGGGCACCGTCAAGTGGTTCAACGCCGAAAAGGGTTTCGGATTCATCACCCCCGATGAGGGTGGTCCCGATCTGTTTGTCCATCACTCCGCCATCCAGTCCCGCGGCTTCCGCACCCTGGATGAGAATCAGCGCGTCAGCTTCGACGTCGCCCAGGGCCAGAAGGGACCCCAGGCCACCAACGTCCAGAAGATCTGATTACCCTAACAATCTGCACAAAAAGGGGCGGCTTTGGCCGCCCCTTTCTGATGACTGGAGCCTCCTTCAGGAGCCGCTCTTCACCAGGGTGCCCCCGCTGCTGAGGGTGTAGGAACTGCCGCTGAGGGCTGCGCCGCTGGCGTCCTGGAGGCTGTCGCAGGTGATGGTGCATCCGGATGCGGCATCGACGTTCGTCGGGACACCGGAGCTTCCCACCTGGATCCCCTTCAGGGTGGTGACATGGGAATCGGCATCGGCGGTCCACAGGCTGGAGTCGTCCAAGGTGACGGTCCTGGTCCCCCCGATGTCATTGGTATCGATGGCGCCTGTGAGAGTGGAGGCATTCAAGGTGAGGGCCAGGCTGCTGCTGCTCTCGCAGAGGATGATGCTCCCCGAGAGGGCCTGTCCGGTGGCCGTCAGGGTGACGGTACCCCCACTGCTGCCCCAGCTGCTGTTGACATTGCTGCCCAGGAGCGTCTGGGCCGCAGAGGCGGTGCCGGCAACGAGCAGCATGTCCGAGCTGTTGCTGAGGGTGGCGCCACTCAGGTTGATGACCGCATCGGTGTTGCAGACGAAGAAGGCTGGGCCGCTGGAGCTGTTGGTGAGGGTCCCATCGGTCATGGAGAAGGTTCCCGTGCCTTCGGAGGAGTCCCCCGAGGTGCTCTGGTAGATGATCACGCCCCACTTCTGGGTGCCCGAGATGCTGCTGTTGTCCAGTGTGATGGAGTTCAGGCCCTCGATGCAGGCGGCCTCGGACCCGGTGGCTGCGAGGGTGCAGTCGGTGACCACGAAGGTGCCGGTGCAGTAGATGCAGGGAGAGCCGGTTCCTGCCGTGGTTCCGGTGCAGTTGGTGGCGGTGACACTGGGGGCAGAGGTACCAGTGTAGCGGTCCGAGGCGAGGGCGGCGCAGGAGCCGCCAGTGGTCGAGATGGTGGAATTGCTGATGGTCAGGGTGCCGCCGTAGGTTGCGTCCACCCCGCGGGAGTTGCTGTCCCCGGTGGTCTTGATGGTCACATGATCGAGGGTGACCGTGGCGTTCTGGCCGAAGGCGAAGGCCCCGTTGGCTCCGGTGGCGGCGGTGGTGATGGTGCAGTCACTCATGGACAGCGATGCCGCCGAGCTGGAGGTGTAGGCGCTGGTCGAGCTGGAGGAGGAGGTGAGCACCCCGGCATTGAAACCGTAGAAACCACTGTTTTCCGTGGCGCTGGTGCTTCCGGTCTTGGTGATTTTGCAATGGGTCAGGCTGAGGCTGCCGCCGGGGGCGACCTTGACCGCCGGAGTGTCCGCCGTGCTGCAGGTGTAGCTGTAGTCGGTCCCCGTCACTCCGGAGCTGCTGGAACTGTAGGTGCCCTGGGAGCTCAGGGTGACCGAGTCGTAGTCGGTGCGGTCCCCCAGGCTGCTGCTGGAAGTGGTGGTGCTGGTGAAGTCGATCCCGCTCGTGTCTGTACTCAGGGTGACCGGAGTGCTGGAGGGGCTGAAGGTGTAGCCGCTCAGGGACGGGGTCAGAGTGTACGAGCCGGATGCCAGTCCCGAGAAGGTATAGGTGCCGGTGCTTCCGGTGGTGGTGGAGGCGCTGTCGGCACCCGAAAGGGAGAGGGTCACACCTGAGGCGACGTCCCCGCTCACTGTTCCGGAGATCGTGTAGGTGGTGCTGCCGCCCGTGCTGGTCTGGGATGTGCTGCTGCTGCTTCCCGCGCCCCCTCCTCCGCATCCCACCAGGATGAGGAGGGGGAGGGCGGCAGAGCCGAGAGCTAGACGGCAGGGGACAGACCTCATGGGGCCTCCTTGGGATGACGGGGAAAGTCATCCCAAGATGGACCCGGCTGCCCGGATCGGCCCGAGCCTTCGTCAAACTACCTGTCGCGTCAGGCGAATGGTGCTCCGTCGCGGGTGAATCGCCCTCAGGCGCCGCGCTTCACCGGGGCGGAGCCTCGCCTGGGGGCGGAGCTGGTACGGGTGCCGGAGGCCTCGCCAGAGCGGGGCTGGGAGGGGCGGCCGCCCATGGTGGGTCGGCGGCTGCCTCCGCCCTGGCGGGGGCCGCTGCTTCGGCCGTTTTCGATGGGCTCGGCCTTGATGCTGGGGTCAGGGGCGAAACCGGGAATGACCACACTGGGGATGGGCTTCTTGATGAGACGCTCGATGCCCTTGAGGAGCTTGTGCTCATCCACGCAGACCAGGCTGAGTGCCTCGCCGTCAGACCCGGCCCGGGCTGTGCGGCCGATGCGGTGGACGTAATCCTCTGGCACATGGGGCAACTCGAAGTTGACCACATGGGGGAGCTGGTCGATGTCCAGACCCCGGGCGGCGATATCCGTGGCCACCAGGACTCGGATCCCCCCCCCTTTGAACTCGGAGAGGGCTTTGATGCGCTGGGGCTGGCTCTTGTTCCCGTGGATGGCCATGGCGGTGATGCCGTCCTTCTCCAGCTGCTCGGCCAGGCGGTTGGCACCATGCTTGGTGCGGGTGAAGACCAGCACCTGCTCCATGCCCTGGGTGTGGATGAGGTGGCTCAGCAGCGCCCGCTTGCGCTCCCGGTCCACGGGATGGACGGTCTGACTGATGCGCTCGGCGGTGGAGTTGCGGGGGGCTACATCCACGGAAGCCGGGTCCTTCAGGAGGCTGGTGGCCAGCTCCCGGATCTCGCCGGAGAAGGTGGCGGAGAAGAGCAGGTTCTGGCGGTTGGTGGGGAGCAGGGCCAGGATCTTCCGGATGTCGCGGATGAAGCCCATGTCCAGCATGCGGTCGGCCTCATCCAGCACGAGGACCTCCAGCTGGTCCAGGCGAAGGGTGCCCTGCTGGTGGTGGTCCAGCAGTCGGCCGGGGGTGGCCACCAGGATGTCCACGCCCTTGCGCAGGGCCGCGATCTGGGGGTTGATGTTCACCCCGCCGAAGATGGTGGTGGAGCGCAGGGGCAGATACTTGCCGTAAGTGCGGATGCTCTCCTCCACCTGCATGGCCAGCTCCCGGGTAGGGGTGAGGACCAAGACCCGGACCGGGTGCTTGGCGGGGGAGGTCGAGGCGTTGACCTTGGGGGCCAGACGCTGGAGCACGGGCAGGGTGAAGGCAGCGGTCTTGCCGGTGCCCGTCTGGGCACCTGCCATGAGGTCGCGGCCAGAGAGGACCACAGGGATGGCCTGGGACTGGATGGGGGTGGGGGTTTCGTAACCCTGCTCGCGCACAGCGCGCAGCAGCTCGGGCAGAAGGCCGAGGGTATCGAAGGACATGCTGTCTCCTGGTGGGGCCCACCGATCCGGCAAGCGGACTGGCCCGGTCAGGGCAGGTGTGTGGATCCCAGGGCTGTGAGTCGGGCCAATGACCGGTGTTTCCGGCCCGGAAAAGCGCTGCGGGCATCCATGAAAGGCTCCGGAGGACTTGACTCCAGAGGAAAGGGACTCTTTGAGTCCCAGTCAATCAGATTACCGCGTCCAAGGGATTTCGTCCATCCCTGAGCTCTGTTTGCCATCCGGCAAGGGAGATAGGTAAAAAGCCCTGAACCAGGGTTCAGGGCTTCAAGTGGTGGTCCCGGAGCGATTCGAACGCCCGACCCTCAGATTCGTAGTCTGATGCTCTATCCAGCTGAGCTACGGGACCGGATCAGCAGGCTGTCTTCTCAGCCGACTGGTTTATCAGGTTACCACATCCACCGTGCCTGTCCAGCAGGAATCCATGCCGGGGGAGCATTCCCTTCAGGGGAGGTGCCAGAGGAGCCCGGTCGTGAAGGCGAAGTCGGTGTTGCGGCGAACCAGAGGGCTCTCCGAGACTCGGGATGAGAAGCGGGTGGCGGAGAGTCCCCCCATGAGGCTCAGCGTCCGGGTCTGGCGGTGGATGAGCCCCAATCCCACTTGGATGTCCCGGAGCCCGCTCCCGGGGCTGAAGGTCCGGTCCTCACCCGGGCGCAGGGGGGCGTCAGGCCCCTGAGTCAGTGCGCTGCGACGCAGGGCCTGGCCCGCATCCACCCCGAATTCCCTCTCCAGGGCGGTCGCATCGGCCAGGACCAGGGAGCCCCGGGCGGTGATCACCCAATGGGGGCTGGCCATGAGCAGCTTCTCCACCGAGAGCTGGGCACGCTGGCCACCCTCCCGGGGAAGGGCATGGAGCAGGGTCAGGGAGGCCTTCAGGGAGCCCCTGCGCCAGGAGCCCGTGGCCACGGCCCAGGGCATCCAGGGCTGGTCGCCCATGCCTGCCAGCACCTCGGATCGGTGGGCCTTGCGTCCGGGGCTCACGGACAGTGCCAGGTCGAAGCTGAAAGGGCCGCGTCGGAGTACCCGGACTCCCAGTCCCACGCCGCCTGTGCCCTCGATGGCGCCCAGGCTGAAGATGTCCCGGCGGGCCTGGAGCAGGGGCAGGGCTCGGAGCTGGTACCCATCGGAACCGGGGCTGTCGGGGCCTGCCAGGGCCATGAGGCCAAGGTCGACGCTCCAGCGGTCCCGGGGCGGCTCCCCGGCGGTGAGGGTCAGGCCCAGCAGAACAGGAATCAGAGTGCGCTTCATGGTGGGGCCTTACATGAGGTCTGCGAAGTGGATGCTGTGGCTGCCGATCTGGAGGGTGAGGTTGTGGTCCCGGTGAGTGCCGTCGCCGTCCCGGAGGCGGGCCACGCCGTAGGAGAGCTGGAGGCGGTAGCCCCGCAGGGAGAACTCCAGCAGGAGGCCGGTACCCTGCAGCGTGCTGCCGCCCCTCAGGGTGGTGGGGGTGTCGGCGAAGCGTCCGAAGTCGAAGCGCGGAGTGGCCTGCACGCCCACACCCATGAGGTTGGCCCGGGTGAAGGGGAGGCCGATGCGGGCCACGGCCAGGTTGGAGAGGAGCAGGCTGTTGGGGCTGGAGCCCATGAGGAAGGCGCTGCCGCCCACCAGGTAGCGGCGGCTGAGCGGCGTGTTCCAGCCCAGGGCGCTCTCCAAGTCGATATCCAGGGAGGCGGGCAAGGGACCCAGGCGACCCAGGGTGCGTATCCGGCCGTAGGCGAAACGGTAGTCCGGACCCTCCTGGCTGCTCTGCAGGCTCCGCCCTGCCCGGAGGCGTACCAGGGCGCCCTGGGTCGGCAGGGTGTGGAAGTCGAAGTTGTCCCACTCCCCGGCGACCCGGAGCACCCGTTCGTGGGCCTCGGGAACCTCAAGGCTCCCGCTCTGGAGCTCACCCTTCCGCCAGTCCATACCCAGGCTGACTTTCCCCCTGGCCTCATAGCCGATGCGCTGCCAGAGCTCGGCCCGCAGCCAGTCCTCGGAGAGGATGGCCTGGGAGGGGGCGGCGCCACCCAGACCCGGGGCATAGGGATCGCGGGCCAGTTCCCGGCGACTCGAACCCGCCTCCAGGGAGAAGCCGGTGTTCCAGCGCCAGGGGATGCGGTAGTCCAGGCCGAGGGTGGCGACCCGATCCAGGCTGCTGGCGTAGCCTGTGGCCCCGAGGACCACCGGGGTGCCCCAGGGTTGACGGATCTTCAGGCGGGCATCGATCCGGGCTCCGGAGTCGCTCTCGTAGCCTGGCGAAAGATTCAGGGCCACTGATTCACGCCGGGTGGAGGCCAGGCAGAGCTCCAGGCCTTGGGTCCCCTGGCTGCTCTGCACTGTGATGGGGCCCAGGTCGAATTGGCTCTTCACCGCCAGGATCCTCTCGATCAGCGTGCCGGGAGCGAGGGGTTCTCCTTCCAGATCCTTCAGCCGGGAGGCGACAGAATCCCCCAGGCCCGGGACCTCGAAGCGGAGCCGGTGCAGGGTCAGGGCCCGGCCAGCGATCACCAGGGTGCCGTTCTGGGCTTCGAAGTGGGTGTCCTGGAGCAGGATGAGGGGCATGCCCGGGAGGGCGCTCTGCAGGCTACCCTCGGTGAGGGCGGCATCCAGGACCCGCTCGGAGAAGGGATCACCGGTCCGCAGACCCGGACGCTCAAAGAGCTGCCTGAGCTTGGCCTCGTTTCCTGCCGAGAGCCCGGTGGGGAGCTGCCAGCGCACGGTGCGCACCAGCGGGGCTGGACGGAGGTGCAGGCGTGCCAGTCCCTTGCCGCCCTCCGGCAGCTCGATCCAGGCCTCCTGCACCGGAAGGCTGCGGTGGATGCGCCGCAGCAGACGGTAGAGATCCTTGGCCCGCAGGGGGCCGCTGGCGGGGAGGGAGCGGCGGACCAGCTGGGCCACCTCCTGGGGGAAGGGCGTGCCCTGGCTGTCCAGCCCCGTGGCCACCACCCGCAGGCCCTCCCCGCCGTAAATCCGGTCCTCCAGGGCGGGAAGCATCCGGTCGAAGGCCTCCCGTCCAGACACCACCAGCTCGGTCACCTGGTGGTGGAAGTCGAAGTCCTCCGAGAAGTCGATGGCGGGGGAGATCAGGAGGTCGGCCTCCTGACGGCTGCGGAGCTCGTTCTGGTGCATGGAGGCCTCCAGGGACCTCCCCAGGAGCTGGGGCAGGCTGGTGACCCGCGAAGCCTCCCAGCTGCGGGCGATGTCCACCCCCACCTGGAGCATGTCCGGGAACTCCGTCCGGCTGATGCCCACCGGGAGGTTCTCCACCAACCCGCCGTCCACCAGCTGGTGGCCATGGACCTCCACCGGGGCGAGCATCCCGGGGATGGTCATGGAGGCCTGGACCGCCGTCGGCAGGGAACCCGAGCGGAAGACATGGGCCTCGCCGGTCTGGAGATCCGTAGCCACGATCCGCAGGGGGACCCGGAGATGGTCGTAGTTGCCGTCCATCACCAGGGAGGCCTGGGCGAAGATGTCCGTCAGGGCCGCCTGGATGCGGAGGCTGCGGTCCTGACCCCAGAGGGTGTCCACCCGCCCTCCTGAGAAGCCCAGGCGCAGCATGCCCTGGTTGTCCGCCTCGTCCTCCGCCAGGGTCCGGCCCCCGTTCCGGCGGCGGTCATCCAGGAGAGTGCCCATGTCGAAGCTGCGGAAGATGTCGGCCATCACCTCCGGGGGGACTCCCGTGGCGGAGAGGCTGGCCACCAGGGCCCCCGCGCTGGTGCCCGTGAGGGCGTGGAAGGGGATCCCCTCCTCATCGAAGCGCTCCAGGACCCCGATGTGGGCCAGCCCCTTGGCCGAGCCCCCCCGCAGGGAGAGGGCGATCCTCCTCTGGCCGGGGGCCATCCAGTCCGAGGCGAAGCGGAGCCGGTGATCCGGAGGGGACGGCTGCAGACGGAGCACCTCCCCGGCCCCCAGGACCGATCCCAGGGCGAGGAGGCAGGCAAGGACTCGGAGCATGGGCATCCCGGAGAAGAGGGGTCAGGAGCGGTGCCGGAGGGCTTTCAGCCAGCCCAGGACCCGCTTCAGGGTGAACCCGTCGAGGAGATCGAAGAAGACCGGAATCACCACCAGGGTCAGCAGGGTCGAGGTGATGATGCCGCCCACCACCGCCCGGGCCATGGGGGCGCGCATCTGGGCCCCCGAGCCCAGGGCCAGGAAGAGGGGCAGCATGCCGCCGATCATGGCCAGGGTGGTCATGAGGATGGGGCGCAGCCGGGTCATGCCGGCTTCCACCAGGGCCTCGCGCCGGGGCATGTGCTCCACCCGCATGTTGTGCAGGGTGCGGTCCACCAGCAGGATGGCGTTCTTGGTCACCAGCCCCATGAGCAGGATGAGGCCGATGCTGGTCATCATGCTGTTGGAGTCCCCGGTGATGAGCAGCATGAGCACCATGCCCACCATGGAGAGGGGCAGGGTCACCATGATGGTGACGGGCAGCTTGAAGCTCTCGAACTGGCTGGCCAGCACGAAGTAGATGAAGCAGACCGCCAGCAGGAGCGAGGTGCCCATGTAGCCCGCCGTCTCCTTGTTGTGCTTGGCATTGCCCGTGGCCTCCACCTTCACCCCCTCAGGCAGGACTCCGCTGGCCTTGAGCTTCTCCACCCGGGTACTCACATCGCCCACCACCTCGTTGAGGGTGCGTCCCTCCTTGTTGGCGGTGACCAGGATCTGGGGCTGGAGGCCCCGCCGCTCCAGCTTGGCGGGGGAAGTCGTGTTCTCGAAGTGCGCCACACTGCTGAGCTTCACCAGGTAGTAGTTCCCTGCGGGATCCTTCTTGGTGGAGGTGACCGTCAGGTCCCGGAGCTGGGCCTCCCGGGCCCGGTCGGCATCCGCCAGGCGCACCGTCACGTCGTACTGTTCTCCCGTCTCCGGGTCCTCGTACTTGGCCACATCCACGCCGTCCACCAGGGGCCGCACGACGTTGGCCACGGCGATGGGGGAGACTCCCAGGTCCGAAGCCGCCTTGCGGTCGACGGTGATGCGGAGCTCGGGCTTGCTGCGGTCCCGGCTGCTGGTGACATCCACGGCGCCATCGGTGCTGCGGATCGCATCCAGCACCAGGGGTTCGGCGGCCTCCACCTGCTGGCGGTCCGGACCGACGATGGCGAGGCTCAGGGCCTTCTCCTGGTTCATGTCATCCACAGCGCTGACATCGGTCTCGACCCCGGGCAGGTCCCGCAGACGGTCCCGCAGCTCCCGGCGGATGGTGATCAGCCCCCGGCGTCCCCTGTCCTTGAACTTGATGTAGACGGAGCCGCTGCGGATGCTGGGGGTCAGGCCTGTGCCGAGGGTGGTGAAGACGTGATCGACTTCGCTGCTGGGACTGCCGTCCGGGCGGGTCCGGATGATGCGTTCGATGGCCTCCGCCGTGCGCTTCGTGGCCTCCAGGCTGGCGTCCGCCTGGGTCTTGAAGCCCACCTGCAGATCGCCCCGGTCATAGTCGGGCATGAAGTCCCCGCCCAGCATCCCCGAGAGGCCCATGGCCAGGGCAAAGGAGAGGAGAGCGCCCAGGAGGGTGGTCCAGCGGTGGGCCAGGGCCCAGACGATGACCCTGCGGTAGAGCCTCTCCCAGGCGTCCACCCGGTCATTGAACCAGTCCACCGTTCGCATGATGAAGCGCCGGTGGCCGTGGTGGGACTCCTGGTAGCCCTTCTCGTGTTCGGGGTCGGGCCAGACGGCGCTCAGCATGGGGTCCAGGGTGAAGCTGACGAAGAGGGAGATGGTGACGGCGAAGGCCACCACCATGCCGAAGGAGAAGAAGAAGCGCCCCACGATGCCGCCCATGAAGGCGACCGGGATGAAGACTGCGAGGATGGAGAGGGTGGTGGCGATGACCGCCTGGCCGATCTCGGCGGTGCCCTCCCGGGCGGCGGTGATGTGGTCCTTGCCCATCTCGGCGTGGCGGGTGATGTTCTCCCGCACCACGATGGCGTCATCGATGAGGATGCCGATGGCCAGGGAGAGGGCCATCAGGGTCATGGTGTTCAGGGTGAAGCCCAGGATCTTCATGATGGTGAAGGAGCCGATGACGGAGACCGGCAGGGTGAGGCTGGTGATGATGGTGCTGCGCCAGCTCTTGAGGAAGTAGAAGACCACCAGGACCGCCAGCAGGCCGCCCAGGACGATGGTCATGGCCACATCCTCCACCGCGTCCACAATGAACTTGGAGTTGTCCCGTGCCGTGACGGTGACCACCCCCAGGCGCGAGAGCTCGGGCTGGAGTTCAGTCAGCTTCTTCCGCACCGCCTTCACCATGGCGACGGTGTTGCCGCCGGACTGCTTCTGGATCTGCAGGGCCACGGCGTCCTGGCCATCCATGCGGGCCAGGGAGCGCTTCTCCTTCACCGAGTCGGCGATGCGGGCGATCTCCCTCAGCTCGATGGGGCGGCCCTTCTGGTTGCCGACGATGACATGGGCGAAGTCCTCGACCCGGCGGGCCTTGGCATCCACCCGGACAGCGATCTCCCGGGTGGGGGTCAGGAGGTTGCCGCTGGGGACGGACTGGGTGTCCTGGCCGAGGACATTCATGACCTGGTTGAGGTTGAGGCCGAGGGACTCCAGCTTCTCGGGATCCAGCTGCACCAGGATGCTGCGGGTGGAGCCACCCACCACCTCGGCCTTGCCGACGCCGGGGATGTTCTCCAGCTGGCGCTTCAGGAACTCGTCGGTGATGCGGGTCAGCTCCCGGGGGCTCATGTCCTGGTGGGCCGCATCGGGCTTCACCACCAGGGAGAGCACGGGCAGCTGGGCCGGGTCGAACTTCTGGATCACCGGCTCCTTGATGGTGTCCGGCAGGTCCTTGCGGATCTGCCCGATGCGGGAGCGGACATCATCCACGGCCTTGTCGATGTCCCGTTCGATCTTGAACTGGATCTGGACGACGCCATAGCCCTCCTGGCTGGTGGAGTGGATCTCGTCCACCTTCTCGATGGGATTGACCGCCTCCTCGATTTTCTTGATGACGTCCTGCTCGACCGCGTCGGGACTGGCCCCCGGATAGTTCACGCTCACGGTGACCACCGGGATGTCGACATTGGGGAAGAGGTCCAGGCCCAGGGTCTTCATGGAGAAGAGGCCCAGGACCACCAGGGCCAGCATCACGCAGGTCGTGAGGACCGGGCGCTTGATGGAAAGGTCCGAGAGGAACATGCTCAGTTCCCCTTCTTGAGGGTGACGGGGGTTCCGTCAGTGACCAGTTCACGCCCCAGGTCCACCACCTGCTCCCCAGGCTTCAGGCCGTCCACCGGACGCCAGCCTGACTGTTCCTGCCCGGAGAGGAGGATCCGCCTGCGGCGCACTACCCGGCCATCCAGGACGTAGACATCGGCCTCGCGTCCCACCGCGGTCAGCACCGAGACGGGCAGGGAGGCGTGGGTCTGTTCGCCGATGCCCAGGAGCTCCCCTTCGGCGAAGAGCCCGCTCTTGAGGCGCCCCTCCGGGTTGGGGGCCTCCATGCGGACCCGGAGGGTGCGGCCGTCCTGCTGGACGCTGCCGCTGATCTGGGTGAGGGTGGCCTCGAAGGGCTGGTCGAAGCCCGCCACCCGGAAGGTGGCCTTCATGCCCACCTTGATGTGGGCCAGGGATTCGGCTGGGAGGTCGGCCTGGATCTCCAGCTTGCGGTTGTCCACGATCTCGAAGGCGGTCTGCCCCGGCGAGAGCACCTCGCCGGGCTGCACGGCCCGGCGGGCCACCTCCCCGGCGAAGGGGGCGGTGATACGGGACTTCCGCAGGCGGGTGCGGGCGAGGCCGAGGTTGCTCTCGGCGGCCCGGGCCACGGCCTGGTTGGCGTTGAAGGTGGTCTCGGCCTGCTGGGCGGCCTGCTTGGTGACGCTGCGCTTGGCCAGCAGGCTCTGGTAGCGGTCGTTGTCCCGCTGGGCCTGCTGGGCCTGGACCCGGGCCTGGGCGAGCTGGGCCTCGGCGGCCTGGACGGAGAGCAGGAGCTCATCCTCATCCTGGGCGCAGAGGACGGTGCCCGCCTTCACAGGGTCGCCCTCCTGGACGCAGACGCGGGTGACCCGTCCCGAGACTTCGGCTTTGAGTTCGGCGCGGTTGACCGCCAGGAGGGTGCCGGTGAAGGGATAGGAGCTGCGGAATGAGCGGTTCTCGACACTGGCCAGCGTCACCGGCACCAGGCCGGCCTCCTTCTGGCTCCGCTGCTTGGCCAGCTCCTGGTTCCTCCCGGAGCGGTGGTAGGCGATGGCCCCGGCAAGGATCAGGATGGCCAGGACCGAGAGGGTGATCGTCTTCTTGTTCATGGTTCCACCTGGAAGGGGTCAGAGGGGGGGCAGGCCGCAGGCGCGGCGGTAGTCGAAGAGAGCGGTCCAGACGCCCAGCTGGGCCCTGCGACGCTGGCTCTCCTGCTGGCGCTCGGAGCGCTCGGCCTGGAGCAGGTCCAAGCTGGTGATGAGGCCCTGATCGAAGGACTCGCGGCTGGTCCGGAGGGCCTCCAGAGCGGCGCTGTAGGCCTTTTCCGAGGCCTCACGGAGGGCGACGGCCTTCTTCAGCTCGCGCTGGGCGGTACTCAGTTCCACGGCGATGGCCCGCTCCTTGTCGATGCGGGACTGCCGCACCTGCTCCAGCTGGGCGCTGTTCTGCTGGAGCTTGCCCCGGGTCCGCAGGCCGTCGAAGACCGGGAAGCGCATGGTGACGCCCACCTTCCAGGTGTCGTAGGGCTCCTTGAAGAGGCTGGCGCTCTCTCCGGTCTGGTAGCCATAGGAGGCGTTGAAGTCGAACTTGGGGCGGAGGTCCGAGGCGATGATCTTCGCATTGGCCTGATACATCTCCTCCTGCTGGCGATACTGGGCGATCTCGCTCCGTTCGTGCGCCAGCGGCAGGGTTGCCAGATCGGGGCCTCCCGGGTCTGTGAGTTGCAGAGGCGTGTGGGGGTCCAGGCCCAGCTGGCCATTGAGGAGCTCCAGAGCCCGCTGGTGGTCTGCTTCGGCCTGGAGGTTCTCGGGCACCACCCCGAGGTACTCGCTTTCGGCCCGGAGGCGGTCCAGTTCCGTGGCCGTCTGGGTCTCGAGCTTGGCCTTCACATCGCTGAGGAACTGCTCGGCGGTCTGCAGACGGGTCTGCACCACCTCCAGTTCCGCCTGGGTGGCCAGGACCTGGATGTAGGCCTTGGCCACGCCGTGCAAGGTATCGAGCTCGGAGGTGGTGTAGCCCAGGCTGGCCTCCCGCTCACCCATCTTGGCCACCTCGATGGCGGTGCCCAGCTTGCCCCAGTAGAAGAGGGGCTGGCTGAGGTTCACCTGGGTCGTATAGACGTTGGTGGGCTTGACCAACTGGTCGGCCGTGAGACCGAAGGCCTGGAAAAGGGTGCCCGTGCCCCCCAGGAGGAGGCTCACATCCCGGGCCCGGGTGACATCGCCGATCACCGTCAGCTGGGGCAGGGCATCGGCCCGGGTGGAAGTGATGAGGCCCTGCCGCTCGATGACCCTGGCCTTGGCCGCCTGGAGCAGGGGATTCTCGCGCCGGGCCCGCTCGAGGGCCGAGGCGAGGTTGAGGGTGAGGGGCCGGGTCGGAACCGGGGCTTCGGCCACCAGGGCGGGGGGGAAGGGGACCATGATCAGACTCCTGGGTGGGGGAAGGCCTCAGGGATGCCCAGACCCCGGAGACTGAAGGCAGTGAAGTGGGTGACCAGGGCCTCCAGGTCCTCCTCGCCGAAGGGCGTGCCACGGTAGTGACGGATGAGAGGGAGGTTGTGCAGGAGCATGAGCTGGCCCTGCACGCTCATGCCCATGAACTGCCCTTCCTGCTCGCTCAGGTCGGGCCGGAGGCGCTGGATGCAGCCCTTCAGGAACTCGATGAAGGGCGTGATGGCCTCCAGGATGAAGTCCCGGGCCACGGGGTGCAGGGTCACGAACTCCCGGGACCAGAGCTGGTGGGCCGCTTCCGCCACCTCGGGCCCGTGATCCTCGGCCATGAGCCGATGGGTGATGCAGGCTGAGGTCACCATGATGCGGAGATAGGCACGCAGGGCCTTCACGGTCCTCCCCCGGACCTGGGGGGCGTCCGGAGGAGCCAGCTCGGGAAGTTTGTCCATGTGGGCGGAGCCGGTCTCGAAGATCCAGCGGAGTGCCTCCAGGTAGAGGCCTTCCTTGCCTTTGAAGTGATACTGGATGAGGGCGATATTGGCCTCGGCCAGCTTGGCGATCTCCCGGGTGGTGGCCCCCTCGAAGTTCTTGATGGCAAAGACCCGGACCGCCGCATGGATCAGTCGGGTCCGGGCGTCGGGGTGGGACTGGGTGTGGGCTTGCGCCATGGCGACTCTCCGGGCTCGGGTTCCATGGAATCAGGGGACGGTTTTTTAATCAAGCGATTGATTTGTGGTCGGAGGTTGATTCACTCATCTGTGACGGCGGGCACACCCCTCCCCCTGGCCATGGTATGAATGGGAAAGAGGCGCCCATGCTTTTCCACACCTTCTATTACCTGACCGCTGCACTGCTGATCTTCCAGGGGGTTCAGCTCCGGGGCGAGCAGGAGGCTCCCCTGGGCACGACCCCACCCGAACTCTGCCTCGGCCCCGGGCCCTCCCGCGCCTGGGGGCGCTTCCTGGTGCTGGCGGGCGTGGTCGGTCTGGTCTGCGGCTTCCTCAACCATGGCGCCCATCCACGGATCGGGCATGAGGCCCTGGGGATGATCGAGGGGGTCCTCTGGCTGGTGATGGGGGCCTACGGCTTCTGGCTGATCTTTCTGGCGAAGCGGGTGGACTTTGCCCCCCATCCAGCCCTGGCCGATGATTCCGCCCACCACTGAATCACTTTTTTTCAGCAAAAGGGGCACGCGATCGCGTGCCCCTTTTGCTGAAAATCAGGAGAAGGCGGGAGGTGTCTTCGGCTTGCCCTCCGTGGGGCTGTGGTCCAGCTGCTCGATGGCCAGCATGGCGTAGCCGACGATCTTGTCCGCGGCGGCGCGGGCGGCCATGGCGTCGTGGCGCTTGATGGCGTCCACCAGCTTGCGGTGGGCCGTCAGACCCAGGGTGGTGGCCCAGCCGAACTTGGTGGTGTAGGCCAGGGACATCCGGAAGGGTTCGCGGATGCTGTTGTTGAGATTGCGGAAGATGGGGTTGTGGGAGGCCTCGACCACCGCCGCATGGAACTGGAGGTCGATGCTGACCAGGCTCTCGTAGTCGGCCGAGGTGATGACGGCCTCCCGCTGAGAGAGGCAGGCCTCGATGGCCTGAATGTCGTCCTCCGTGGCCCGGACGGCGGCAAAGCCAGCGGCCGTGGGCTCGATGGCCAGGCGAACCTCGCAGAGGTCCCTGAGGAAATTCACATCGCAGTTCACTTCGGCGGACCAGGCCAGGATGTCGGGGTCCAGGAGGTTCCAGAACTCCCGGGGGCGGCTGCGCATGCCCGAGCGGGGGCGGACTTCCAGCATGCCCTTGTCGGCGAGCACCTTGAGCGACTCCCGCAGGATGCTGCGGCTGACCCCGAGCTGGAGGCAGAGCTGTTCCTCGTTGGGGAGGACGACGGGCTTGGTGGCTCCGCCGGCCTGGATCAGCTGGAGCCCCAGGGTCCGGGTGACACAGCTGTGAAGGGTTTCGGGGGGCCTGATTTTGTCGAAACTGGTCGCCATTCTGCTTCTGCCTGCGCAACGGTGCTGCGTTCAGCTCTTGGATGTGTGTTAGCGTCGAGGGGTGACTTGCATCGTCATACGATGGAGCCTGTGTCCCCCATGGGGTTGATCATACTAGCTCCGCTCCGCGAGAGGCGGGAGGGGGATGGACGCTTCTCGTGGGATTCCTTGCTATCCTCGCATTGTTTCGCCCGGAATAACATGCTGTATTTCACGACTCTGGAGCGTCCATGACCCAGGAAAACCCTTCCGGTCCCCTCCACGGACTCCCGGAGAATGCCCGGCGTCCCCTGGCTTCCGGGGAGACCTATGTTCCCCTGGTTCCCCAGGACGGTGTGCCTGAGGTCACGGTCCGAAGCGTCACCCTGGGACTGGTCTTCTGCGCCATCTTCTCCATGGCCGCCGCCTATCTGGCCCTCAAACTGGGGCAGGGCATCGAGGCGGCCATCCCCATCTCCATCCTGGCGGTGGGGCTCTCCCGCTTCTTCTCCCGCCGCAACTCGATCCTGGAGAATGTCATCGCCCAGAGCATCGGGGCCAACTCCAGTCATGTGGTCTCCGGCGCGGTCTTCACCCTGCCGGCCCTCTACATGCTCAGCGCCATGCCGGGGAGCGGGGTCAACCAGCCCACCCTCTGGCAGGTGGTCCTGGTGAGCTTTATCGGGGGCTGCCTGGGCATCCTCTTCCTCATTCCCCTGCGCCACCATTTCATGGTGGAGAACCACGGCGTCTTCCCCTGGCCTGAGGCCACCGCCACGGCCGAGATCCTGGTGACGGGGGAGCGGGCGGGGAACCAGGCCCGGGAGTTGGCGGTGGCTGCTGTGGTGGGGGCCGCCTATGACGGCCTGGTGACCCTCTTCAGAGCCATGGGGGAGGAGATCCGCTTCCGCCACGCCTGGATCGGGGATGCGATGGAGAAGCGCTTCCTCTCCTTCAACATGCTCAACAGCGCCGCGACCCTGGGCATCGGCTACATCATCGGCCTCCGCTACTCGGCGATCATCGCCGCCGGCAGCTTCTTCAGCATGTTTGTGCTGGTGCCCCTGGTTCATGCCGTGGGGCAGTACACCACCGGGGTGGTGCCCCCGGGCACCGTGCCCATCGCCGGGATGAGTCCCGAGCAGGTCTTCTTCAGTTATGTCCGCATCATCGGCGTGGGCGCCATCGCCGGGGCCGGGGTCATGGGCGTCCTGGCCAGCCTGCCCAACATGGTCCGCTCCATCATCAGCAACCTGCAGGCCCTCTTGAAGGGGGACAAGGGCGAGCGTCGCAATCCCACCCGCGTCGAGCGCTCCATGACCGGGGCCATGGTCGCCGTGGGTCTGGTGGCCTGCGTCCTGATGACCTTCCTCTTCCTCTCCTTCGGGTTGGGCATCCGGCATGCGGTGATCCCCGCCTTGATGGGCACGGTCCTGGTGATGGTGATCTCCTTCCTCTTCGCCCCCGTGGCGGCCCGGGCCATCGCCACCATCGGCACTAATCCCATCTCCGGCATGACCATGCTCACCCTGGTCATCACCGGTGTGGTGATGCTCAAGCTGGGCTTCTCCGGGGGCTATGGGATGTTCCTCACCCTCATGGTCGGGGGCATCGTCTGCACGGCCCTGGCGGCCAGCGGGGCTTTCAGCACCGACCTCAAGATCGGGCACTGGATCGGGGCCACCCCGGCCCGCCAGATCGGCTGGAAGTTCGTGGGCACCTTCGTCGCCGCCCTCTTCTGCGGCATCGCCATGTGGAAGATGGCCCAGCTCCGCACCCCCGACGGTCTCATGGCCATGGGCACCAATGCGCTGCCCGCCCCCCAGGCCAGCGCCATGCGGGCCATCCTGGAGGGCATCTTCGGCAGCGTCTCCATGCCCCTGCGCTGGTACTGCTTCGGGCTGGGCATCGTCTTCTCCGTGATCCTGCGCATTCTGGGTGTCCCGGCCCTGGGTTTCGCCCTGGGCATGTACCTGCCCATCGAGGTGAACACCCCCCTGCTCCTGGGTGGCATCCTCAGCCACTTTGTGAACAAGGCCAAGGCCGGGGTCAGTGAGGAGGACCGCAAGGCCAAGGAGAACCGGGGCGTCCTCATCGCCTCGGGCCTCATGGCGGGCGGTGCCATCATGGGCGTGGTGGCCTCCTTCGTGAAGGCCAGCGTCCGCTTCCGGGAGGGCTTCCCCATCCTCTCCGCCCAGGCCGCCTCAGGGGCCACCGGAGAGTGGGTCGCCATCATCGCCATGGCCCTGCTCTGCGGCTACGTGGTCATCTACAGCCGCAAGGCCAAGGCCTAGGGCGTATTTTCAAATGCGCGCAGACCGCGCTGGGACCCTCCAACGCCAAGGAGCAGGGATGCAGGCCTTCACGGCCATGTCCCTGCTCCTTCTGTGTGGGCTCCCGGGGATTCAGAGCTGGAGGTCCACCCCGCTGGCCCGCTTCTCCATCATGAGCTTGACGATATCCACGATGTGGGCGCCGGCCTCCAGGGGCGGGGTGCCCCGGCGGTGGATGTTGGAGATGACGGTGCGCTGGGACTCGGGCTTGGCGGTGCTGGCTTCATAGGCCATGTAGCAGCTCATGCTGTTGCCCACGGCGAGCCCCGGGCGCTCGCCCACCAGGAGTAGGGTCACCTTGGCTCCCAGGGCCTCGCTGATGCGGTCCATGGTGGCCACCCGGCCGTAGCGCACGAAGATGGGGGTGCCGATGCGGTACCCGGCGGCCTGCAGGCCATCCATGAGGATGGGGTGGATATCGGGCAGGTTGGACTCGATGGCCGGGGCGCTGAGGCCGTCGGCCACCACGAGCTGTACGTCGGGGCTCAGCACACAGGTGTCCCGCAGCTGCTGGAGGGTCTTCTCAGGGAAGCGGCGCCCCAGGTCCGGGCGGGTCAGATACTCGTCCTTGTCCCGGATGAGGGTCTGGACCTTGGTGTAGCCGAAGGGCTCCAGCACGCTTTCGTCCACCATGGTCCAGACGGCGTCCATGGCGATGGCGTGGTCGGCCCGGAAGCGCAGCTGGGTCTCGGTACGGTAGCGGGCCCCGGCGCGACCGATGCAGATGCGGGCCAGGGTGGAGGCTTTCATGCGGCGGCAGGCCTCCTCATCGGCGGGGGCCTCCAGGGTGACGCGCTCCGTGAGGTCCAGGGCGGAGAGATCGAAGTCGGGTTCCACAAAGTGCTTCATGTCGTTCTCCTTCAGGCTACGACCAGCTGCATGAACAGGGAGGGGTCCCCCGCCCGGGGTCCCAGGCGGCCGTTCTCGAGGATGCCCAGTTCCTCCAGGCGGCGCTCGTAGGCGGGGATGGGGCGGGTGCCCGTGATCTCCCGCACCGCGGCCATGTCGTGGTAGCCGGTGGACTGGTACATCAGCATCACGTCATCCCCCGCAGGGATGCCCATGAAGTAGTTGCAGCCGGCGTTAGTGAGCAGAACCATCAGGTTCTCGATATCGTTCTGGTCGGTCTTCATGTGGTTGGTGTAGCAGGCGTCGACCCCCATGGAGAGGCCCGTGAGCTTGCCCATGAAGTGGTCCTCCAGGCCAGCGCGGGTGACCTGGCGGGCGTCGTAGAGATACTCAGGCCCGATGAAACCCACCACGGTGTTCACCAGGAAGGGCTTGTAGCGCTTGGCCAGGCCGTAGCAGCGGGCCTCCATGACCAATTGGTCCGCGCCGTGGTGGCCCTCGCTGGAGAGCTCGGAGCCCTGGCCCGTCTCGAAGTACATCACGTTGGGGCCCGTGGCGCTGCCCAGTTCCTTCATGAGGGCATAGCCCTCGTCCAGCAGGGCCACATCGATGCCGAAGGCGGCATTGGACTTCTGGGAGCCCGCCAGGCTCTGGAACATGAGGTCCATGGGGGCCCCGGTACGCAGGGCCGCCATCTGGGTGGTGATATGGGCGAGGACGCAGCACTGGGTGGGCAGCTGCCACTGGTTCTTGAAGCCCGCGAAGGCGTCCAACACCCGGCGCACGTTGTCGGCGGTGTCCTCCACGGGGTTCAGGCCGAAGAGGGCATCTCCTCCCCCGTAGCTCACACCCTCCCGCAGGGAGGCCAGGATGCCCGGGACATCGTCGGTGGTGTGGTTGGGCTGCACCCGGGAGCCCAGGATGCCCGTCTCCCCGATGGTGGTATTGCAGGTGGCGGTGACCCGGAGCTTCTTGGCCGCCAGGATCAGGTCCATGTTGCCCATGAGCTTGGTGACCCCGGCCACCATTTCGGAAGTGAGTCCATCCCGGATGGCTTCGATCTCGGGGGCCGGAGCGGCCAGCAGGAACTCCCGGAACTCGCCCACGGTGAGGGAGCGGATGGCGGCGAAGGCCACCGGGTCCACGCCGTCCTGGATGACCCGGGTGACCTCGTCCTCCTCGTAGGGCACGGCGGGGTTCTGGTAGAGATCGTCCAGGGTGAGACCGGCCAGGACCACCTTGGCGGCCACGCGCTCCTCGCCGCTCTGGGCGGCCACCTCGGCCAGACGATCGCCGGACTTCTCCTCATTGGCCTTGGCCAGGACATCGCGCACATCGCGGAAGCTGAAGGTCTTGCCGAACAAGCGGGTTTTCAGTTGCATGGGGACTTCTTCCTGAAAAGGCGAGGGGGCTGCAGCGGGTGCAGCCCCCTGCCCATTGGGTTGACGTGCTTGAGATCGATCAGGCTTCCAGCTCGGGGACCAGTTCCACCTCGTCGGTGTCCTCGCCGGCGGCGCGCTTCAGGGCGCGGACGCTGTAGCCGAAGTAGAAGAGCACCGCCGCGGCGTAGGCCACCAGCACCCAGATCATGGTGGGCAGGCTGGTCCAGGTGACGGCCACCAGGAAGACCAGGGCGATGAGCAGGGCGACGACGGGCATGGCCATGCTCTTCACGCGGTAGGGGCGCTCGAGCTTGGGCTCCCGGGCCCGCAGCAGGAAGAAGGAGACCATGCTGAGGATGTAGAGGGCCACGGCGCCGATGCAGGAGATGGTGATGATGGCGGCGGTCTTCTGGGAAAGGACGAAGCCGAGGCCGATGAGGCTGGGGACGATGACGGCGGCCACGGGGGCCTTGTGCTTCTTGGAGGTGGTGGCCAGGAATCGGGGCAGGTAGCCTTCGCGGGCCATGGCGTAGGTCTGGCGGGAGTAGCCGATGATCAGGCCGTGCATGCTGGCGATGAGGCCGAAAAGGCCCACGAAGGAGAGGATCTTGGAGAGGATGCTGTTGGCACCGAAGGCCAGGGCCAGGGCAGAGGGCAGGGGGGAGTCCACGCCGTTGATCTTGGCGGGATCGGCCAGGCCGACGGTGACCACCA
Source organism: uncultured Holophaga sp. (assembly GCF_963677305.1). Classification (GTDB taxonomy): domain Bacteria; phylum Acidobacteriota; class Holophagae; order Holophagales; family Holophagaceae; genus Holophaga. The sequence goes on along the minus strand of NZ_OY781925.1, from coordinate 3,186,770 downwards.
GGGTGAGGACGGCCATGGCCACCAGAGCGAGGATGCCCCCCAGGAAGGCCCTGGGGATCTGACGCTTGGGCTCACTGCACTCCTCGGCGGCCACGGCGCCGCCCTCGACACCCAGGTAGAACCAGATGGCAAAGGGGATGGTGGCGAAGATGCCCTTGAAGCCGCCCAGGGAGATGCCGCTGGTGGCGAAGTTGGCGGGGTTGAACTTGAGGAAGCCGAAGACCACGAAGAGGGCCACGCCCACGATGGCCACCACGGTCACCAGCAGCTCGACCTTGGCCGCCAGGGTCACCTGGAGCAGATTGATGATCACGAAGAGGAGGTAGAAGGCCGTGGCCGCCACCACCGCCGGGATGGCGGGAAGGAGGACATGAATGTAGGCGCCGATGCCCAGGGCGATGGCGGGAACCGCGAAGAGGTACTCCATGATGCAGGAGAAGCCGGTGATGTAGCCTCCGAAGGCGCCCATGGTGCGCCGGGCGTATTCAGAGGAGGCGCCGGCGTGGGGGATGGCGGTGGACATCTCGGCGAAGCAGAAGATGAAGGCCAAGTAGAAGACCGTCACGATCGCCATGGAGAGGATGAACCCGAAGGGGGAGGTGTACTGCAGGGCGTAGTTCCAGCCGAAGTACATGCCGGAGATGACCATGCCCACGGTGATCGCCCAGAGATGGACGGTGGATAGGGATTTGGTAAGGGCTGTGCTCAACGGGGTTCCTCCTTGTCGTTGATGGCGGTGGCAAAAGGCAGAGCTTCCGCAGGCGGACGGATTTCTGCGCCTGGGCTGCGGGTCAGGGAAGGGTGTCCGTCTAGGGGGGCCCAGAGTGGAAGAGCAGGGTCTTGACGATGACCGGCACGACGCCGCCCATCGGGTGCCCGATGTCGAGATAGTCGCCCTCCTGCACCTCCACCCGGTCCAGGCAGATCAGGCGCATGGGGAAGGGCAGAGCCTGACGGACCAGGAGACCCAGGCTCTTGGCGCAGTCCCCCTCCGTGAGGAGCACGAAGGGGGGGACGGCGGGGACCTGGGTCGGTGAGGCCGCTCTGTTGGCAAGGGTGGCGGCCAGGGCTCCGGCGAGGGTTTTGAGTCCGGTGTAGTCCAGGTCCTGGAGCCCGGTGAGGTGGACTGCGGCCGAGGGTTCCAGGTCCCGGTTGTCATGGCGCCTGAGGAGGCGGGTGAGCTCTTCTACCAGGCGCCCAGGCTCACCGGCGTAGTGGGCCCTGACCACCGGCAGGCTCTTGAGGGGCAAGAGGCACTCGTCCAACGTGACGGTGTTGCCGCTGACCCGGACGGCGTGGCTCCCTGCACCCACCACGGTGGCCCGGATCCGCTCGGCGGGGGCATGCACGCGGATGGGGAGGGTGGGGAGGAGGCGGCGCAGGCTCTCCCCCAGCAGGGGGCCCATATCGCCGAAGCGGAAGGGGTCGGTGTCGGTGTCGGTCTCTCCCTCCGCGAAGATGAACTCGGCGACGCCCCCCGAGAACATCGTGTGCCGGATCTCCAGGCCCAGGGGGGGGTGGTCGATCAGGAGGCACCGGGTCAAGTCGTCCAGAGCGACGAGGCCCATGAGGGCGGTGAAGCAGGCGGCCATGGCGTCGCTGAGGAGGCCCAGCTGCTGTCGGTCCGCAGGGGCTCCGGGTTTGAGGTCCAGACCCAGGTGACGGATCAGGGGCACCAATCGTTCTGAGATGTAGCTGATGCACCCATTCCCGTCAATGCGGACCAGCCTGCCGCCCAGGTCAGCGGCATAGGTGTCCACGACCTCGCCATTCTCGAAGACCGCCACATTGGTGGTGCCCCCCCCGATATCGAAGTTGGCCAGGCGCCCGGTAAGGCTGCGGGAGAGCTCGGCAGCCCCGGCCCCCCGGCCTGCCAGGATCCCTTCATAGTCGGGCCCGGCGGTGCAGACCACGAAGTCCCCCGCCAGATCGGCCAGCTGCTGGGCCACCTCCCGGGCGTTCTCTTTTCGGGCCGACTCTCCGGTGATGATCACGGCACCGGTCTTCACCAAGCTCGGAGCTATCCCGCAAGCCCGGTACTCGGCCTCCACGATCTCGCGGAGGCGGGGGCCGTCCACCTGTTCGGGGGTCTGGAGGGGGGTGAAGCGGATGGTGCCGCGGTGGATGAGCTCCCTCCGGGCGATCCTGACCGTGGGGATCGCACCGTAGCCCCCGGAGCGGGCCAGCTGCAGGCGGCTGAAGACCACCTGGGTGGTGGTGGTGCCCACATCGACGCCGATGCTGTAGAGTGCATCCCCAGTCTTCACGAAGTCCGCCTTGCTGCATCACCTCGGCGGACAGGCAGGTGGCTGGCAATCCGGTGATGGCTGGGGTGCTGCGGGACAGGGCTGCTGGATGGCCGGGGGCGGGACTTCATGGGATGGCTTCAGGAATGGCTTGCGGTTGCTGCAGATCGGCGGGCGCTCTCGGGAGGATCCGGGCGTCAGGAGGGGTTAAGCAGACGGCGTACCGTTTCTTCGCATGGATACTAATTTATGTAATATCTTTATTTGTGAAGAAAAAGATATAATTGTTATTGTTCAATCTTGAAATCAGTTACAAAAATGTGGAGCTTTCACGAGTTGACTACATAGATGTAGGTTTATGTCCGTGATGGGCTTTTTGGGAGCTGGCGGGGACTTTCCGCATCCAATCTCTGAGAGGTGAGCAATGTCCACAGACATGAATGCCCGGATCCAGGCCTTTCTCGAGGCCGGCCCCTATGCGGTCGTCGGCGCCAGCATTGACCGGTCCAAGTACGGAAACATGGTGCTGCGCTGCTACCAACAGCACGGCAAGGAGGTCTATCCCATCAATGCCCGGGCGGAGGAGGTGGAGGGCTTGAAGGCCTACCCCAGCCTGACGGCTCTGCCGGTGAAGGTACGGGCCATCAGCGTCATCACGCCTCCGAAGATCACGGAGCAGGTGGTGAAGGAGGCTGCCGAGGCTGGCGTCCGCTATGTCTGGATGCAGCCCGGGGCCGAGAGCGAGGAGGCGGTGCGGCTGGCCGCGGCCCTGGGACTGGAAGTGATCGCCGGAGGCCCTTGCCTCCTGGTGGTGCTGGGCTTCCACGGGGGGCACTGAGCCCTTGGGGCTACCCGGGAAAGGGGGGACCGCTCGCCTTTGCGTCCCCCCTTTCACGCCCGCATCTCAACCCCTCACGGTCTCCAGGAGTTCCTGGTGGACGAAGAGGTTTCCGGCCACCACGTTGCCCGTCTCCATCCAGGTCTCGCCACCCTCCCAGTCCGTGATGAGCCCTCCGGCTTCCTGGACCAGGAGGACGCCAGCGGCCAGATCCCAAGGGCGGAGCCCCAGTTCGAAGAAACCATCGAACATGCCGCAGGCCAGATGGGCCAGGTCCAGGGCGGCGCTTCCCGCCCTGCGGATGCCCTTGGCCCGGTAGAACACAGAGGTGAGGGCCCTGGAGTAGTCCTGGAAGCGGTCGCCCAGCTGGTAGGCGAAGCCTGTGGCGATGAAGGCTCCCTCCAAGGAGTGGTGGGTCGAGATGGTCATCTTCTGGCCGTTCCAGGTGGCCCCCTGGCCCCTGACCGCCACGAAGAGGTCCTCGTGGATGGGGTCGTAGACGCAGCCCACCACGCCTCCCTCCTTGTCCCAGAGGCCAATGGAGATGCACCAGTGAGGGAAGCCCTGGACGAAGTTCAGGGTGCCGTCCAGGGGGTCCACGATCCAGCGTCGGCAGGTGTCGCCACTGGCACCGGACTCCTCGCCCAGGAAACCATAGGTGGGGAAGCGGAGGGCGAGCTCAGCCTTGATGGCCGCTTCGCTGGCGTGGTCGGCCTCGGTCACCAGATCATTGCGGGACTTCTCGGTGATCTTCGCGGGGTCGAGCTTCCGGAAGAACCCGAGGGCGACCTTGCCACCGGCCAGGGCCGCGGCGATGCAGGCTTCACGCTGTGCTTCGTACATCTGGGTTCTCCGGGTTCCATTGTGGCCGGGATTACAGGCTGCGGGAAAGCGCCGGACCGGAGATGATGGGGCCTGTCACATGGAGAGATCATGGTCCGCAGATGCCTAGCTGCTTCCCTGCTGTCCCTTGCCTGGCTTCCGGTCTGCTTGGCCCAGGCCCAGGCTCCGCCCCAGGAGGTCCGGGTCCACAAGGCAGCGGTCTACCTGTCCAGAGATGCCGTGGACCCGGTGGCGGTGCTGGCGCAGCCTCCGGTCCCTGGCAGTGTCGAGTCCGATGGGGACCTGGAGGCGGTGAGGATGAGCCAGCGCTTCCGGACACCTGAGCAGGTGGCCTGGGCGACCTTCATTGATGGGGCCGGGGTCTTCCACTATGCTGCGGAGATCGGTCCCTGGTTCAGCCCCGAGCGTCTCCCCCGCTGCAGCGCCCTCCTGGATCAGGTGCTTGACGAAGCTTGGAGCCTCACCTCCATCGCCAAGAAGCGCTTCGACCGGCCCCGGCCTCCCCTGCTGGACCCGGGCATCCAACCCTGCGTCCACCTCCCCCGGAGCGGTTCCTATCCCAGCGGCCATGCGGTCCAGGCCTACCTCGGTGCGGCGGTGCTGGGCGATCTGCTTCCAGAACGGAAGGAGGCCCTCCTGGACCGGGCCCATCGGGCGGCCTGGAGCCGGATCCTCGCCGGGGTCCACTACCCCACCGACGATGTGGCGGGCTACCGCCTGGCCCGGGCCATCCACCGGGCGCTCCAGGCCAGCCCGGCCTACCAGCGGGAGCTGGAGGCCTGCCGCCGGGAGCTGGATCAGGCCAGGGCCAGCCTCTCCAAGCCGTAGTCTCCGGTGAGCTCGCCCACCAGTTCACGGACGGACAGCATCTCCTGGAGACGCCAGCCATTGCTGCCCGAGAAGAAGAGTCCGGTCTCCCGTTCCCCCCGCATGGCGTCCGCCAAACGGTCGGCGATGCAGTAGCCGGCCTCCCGGGCCCCCTGCCCCTTGGCGCAGGGACTCAGGCAGTCGCTGATGCACTTGGGGGCCGGAGCTTCCCCGGCCTCGATGGACTTCTGGAGGCGGGTGATCACCCCCCGTCCCGGTAGCCCCACAGGGGACTTCATGAGCTGGATGTCCCCAGGCCCAGCCTTGAGGAGGGTCTCCTTGAAGGCAGGGGCGGCATCACACTCGAAGGTGCCGATGAAGCGGGTGCCCATCTGGACCGCGGAGGCCCCCAGGCCCAGGAACTTCTGGATATCGGAGCGGTCCCAGATGCCGCCGGCCACGATCACCGGGAAGCTGCCCCAGCGGTCCCGCTCCGCGAGGATCGAGGGGAGGATGCTCTCCAGGGTGTAGGCAGGGTCGGTGCACTGCTCCACAGAGAAGCCCTGGTGTCCGCCGGATTCGGGACCCTCGAGGATGACGGCGTCCGGCACCCGGCCGAAGCGGCGCTCCCAGGTTTTGCAGATGAGTCCCAGGGCCCGGGCCGAGGAGACGATGGGCACCAGGGCGACCTCCGGGTCTTCCACCAGGCCCGGGAGGGTCAGGGGAAGGCCGGCGCCGGAGACCACGATCCGGGCTCCGGCTTCGACGGAGGCACGCACCACCTGCTCGTATCCGTTGATGGCGCAGAGGACGTTGACGCCGACGGCTCCTCGGCCCCCGGCAATGCTGAGGGCACTCTGGATGATGCCCTTCAGACGCTCGGGGCTGTTGAGGCTGGCGGAGCCCACGGGCCGCCCCTGGTGGAGGGGGAGGCCTTCCAGGTTCCGGTAGGCGGTGCCGATGGCCGAAACCAGGCCCACGCAGCCAGCGCCGGCTACGGCTCCGGCGAGGCCGTCCCAGGACACCCCGATGCCCATGCCGCCCTGCATGATGGGGTAGCTGACCTCCATGTTGCGGATTTTGAGGGTCGGCATCTCGCAGCGGGCCGTGTCCAGCATCAGGCTGAAGGCGCGCTCGCCCATGGCGTGGCGGAGGCGGTGGGCAAGGCCGGAGTTGCGGGCGATCTGGCCGCCGGAGTGGACCTGGACGCCCGCGACGCCCGGTTCGTCCAGGAACTGCTCGGAAGGGGTGGCTTGGCCGGGGGTGGCGAAGACCGGCAGTCCGACCTTGCGGAGGGAGTCGAAGCAGGCCCCGGGCTGGGCGATAATGGCATCGGCACCCTGGGCCCGGGCTTCCGCGGCCTCCTCGGGGGTATGGGCCAGGGCGAAGCGGGGCAGCTTCAGCTCCTTGAGGGCCTGGACCAACCCTTCAGGGGGTTTGGGGGTGTGGAGGACGAAGGAGGCCATGCGCTCCCGGAGGGCGCCCAGCATGGCATCCAGGTTGCCCATGACCCCCTTGAGGTCGAGTCCCACCTGGCCGGAGCTCCGGGTCCGGAAGCGCTTGAGGCGGTCCTTCACCTGCTCGGCGTCCGGGAAGGCGGGCATGCGGAGTACGCCGAACTCTCCCGCGTCCGCAAAGGCGGCCGCCAGGGAGTCATCTCCGCTGGGGCACCAGCCCTGCAGCATCCGGGGAGCCCCGGAAGGCAGGCGCAGCTTGAATCTGGACTCTCCGGTCATGGGGCCTCCTGGGCGTCCACGCACGGATCACCACCCCTCATTGTGGCAGACTCCTGTAACGGAAAAACGCCCCATTGAGGGGCGCTTCTGGCGGAGAGAGGGGGATTCGAACCCCCGGTAATGGTTTACCCACTACACTCGCTTAGCAGGCGAGCCCGATCGGCCACTCCGGCATCTCTCCAGGAACCTTAGACTCTAACGCGGCTTTCGCGTCAGGGCAAGGACTCTTCCTCCACTTGCTGCAGGACGAGGACGCCCAGGGGGGGGAGGGTGAGCCGGAGCGACCAGGGTCGACCCATCCAGGGGTGCTCGTCCGTCTCCAAGCGACCCGCTCCATTGCCCACGTTTCCTCCCCCGTAGGTCTGGGCATCGGTGTTCAGGAGCTCCCGGTAGAGGCCAGGGGCGGGGACCCCGATGCGGTAGCCATGGCGCGGCACTGGGGTGAAGTTGACCACCACTACGACTTTGTCCTCTCCGGAGCTGCGCACGAAGGCCAGGACCGACTGGGAGCTGTCATGACAGTCGATCCACTCGAAGCCATGCCAGTCGAAGTCGTTGCCGTGAAGGGCGGGCAGCTCGCGGTGGAGCTGGTTCAGGTCCCGCACCAGGAGCTGGAGCCCCCGGTGGAGGGGATAGTCCAGCACATACCAATCCAGCGCCCGGTCGTGGCTCCACTCGGGGCCCTGGCCGAACTCGCAGCCCATGAAGAGGAGCTTCTTGCCGGGGTGGGCGAACATGTAGGCGTAGAGGGCGCGCAGGTTGGCGAAGCGCTGCCACTCGTCGCCGGGCATCTTGTAGAGCATGGAGGCCTTCCCGTGTACGACCTCGTCGTGGGAGAAGGGCAGCATGAAGTTCTCGGTGAAGGCGTAGAGCATGCTGAAGGTCAGCAGGTCCTGGTGGAAGGCGCGGAAGACCGGATCCTGCTCCATGTAGCGCAGGGTGTCGTTCATCCAGCCCATGTTCCACTTGAGGTCGAAGCCGAGACCGCCGAGGTAGGTGGGTCGGCTCACCATGGGCCAGGAGGTGGACTCCTCGGCGATGACCAGGGCCCCTGGACACTGATCATGGAGCACGATGTTCAGCTCCTTCAGGAAGTCGATGGCCTCGAGGTTCTCCCGGCCACCGTAGCGGTTGGGGATCCATTCCCCCTCCTTGCGGGAGTAGTCCAGGTAGAGCATGGAGGCCACGGCGTCCACCCGGAGGCCGTCCACGTGCATCTCCTCCAGCCAGAAGAGGGCGCTGGAGAGGAGGAAGTTCTTCACCTCGCTCCGTCCGAAGTTGAAGATCAGGGTGGACCAGTCCATATGCTCGCCCAGGCGCGGATCCTCATGCTCGAAGAGGGCGGTGCCGTCGAAGCGGGCAAGGGCGTGGCCATCCTTGGGGAAGTGGGCGGGCACCCAGTCCACGATCACGCCGATCCCGTGGCGGTGGCAGTGGTCCACGAAGTAGCGGAAGTCCTCGGGCGAGCCGTGGCGGCTGGTGGGGGCGTAATAGCCCGTGGCCTGGTAGCCCCAGGAACCGTCGAAGGGGTGTTCGGTGACCGGGAGGAGCTCCAGGTGGGTGAAACCCATCCAGAGGGCATAATCCACCAGCTTGTGGGCCAGGGTGCGGTAGTCCAGGAAGGTGCCGTCATCCGCCCGCTGCCAGGAGCCCAGGTGGACCTCGTAGACGGACATGGCCCCGTGCTGCCAGTCCTGGGAACGGCGGGCTTCCATCCAGGCCGCGTCCGACCAGGCGAAGGCCTCGCTCCCCACCACCCGGGAGGCAGTGCCGGGCCTCACTTCGAAAGCCCGGCCATAGGGGTCGGTCTTGAGGAGGATGGCCCCGGTGTCCCGGTTGCGGATCTCGAACTTGTAGAGGCAATCGGGGCCCAGGCCGGGGATGAAGAGCTCCCAGACGCCGTGGCCGGGGTGGACCCGCATGGGATGGGAGCGGCCATCCCAGTGGTTGAAGTCGCCGACCACGCTGACCCGACTGGCGTTGGGGGCCCAGACGGCGAAGAGCACCCCGGGGATGCCATCGGCCTCGTGCTCCTGGGCGCCGAGCATGCGGTAGGCATGCCAGTGACGGCCCTCCCGGAAGAGATGGAGGTCAAAGTCGGAGAGCTGGGGAAGGAAGGTATAGGGCGAGATGCGGCGGCGCTCCACACCGTCCTCGATCCAAGCCAGCTCCGGGTGACCGGTCAGGTGCGGATCGTCCCCCCGCCCGACGAAGAGGTCCGTGCCCTCGATGCGCTCCAGGGCCTCCCCGTTCAGGGCGAAGAAGACCTTCTGGGCCCGCGGGATGAAGGCACGGAAGACGGCTGACTGCCCCGAGCCGTGCCTCCCCAGCACGCAGAAGGGGTCATGGTGGCGTGCCTCCAGGATCCGTCTCAGGTCATCGTTCAGGGACTTGGACTTAGGCATGGAACCCCCCTGGGAAGGGTAACCGGGATTCTGATCAGGGTTCCACGCCGTGGCGGGCGGGCTTCAGAAAATCCAGATCGGCCGGGCTGAGCACCGCGCCCGTGACCATGCCCTCCAAGGTGAGGACCAAGCGCTGGTTGCCGCGGGTCGTCCGATGCCGTCCCTCCCCCGGGATGGGCCCTGAGGCACCCAGCTGGGTCATGCCAGGGTGGATCCCGGGGAGGTCTGCGATGGGGAGGGCCGATACGGGAACCGTATTTAATGAATTGTTGTTTAATTCTGATCGTGTCTGATCTGGGGCAACAAGGGAGGGATAGACTGGATGGCATGAGACCCCTTGCCCTCATCGCTGGCGCCGGTCCCGGCATCGGGCGCGCCCTCGCCCTCCGCTTCATCGGGGAGGGCTTCCGGGTGGCTGTCCTGGCGAGACCCGGGGGGGCTGCGGAGCAGCTCGCGGGGGAGATCCGGGATCCCGCTTCCCGGGTGATCGGTGTGGATGTGTCGGACCGGTCGGCCCTGGCGGAGGCCCTCCTTTCGGTCCAGGAGAGCTGCGGGCTGCCCCGCTGTCTGGTCTGGAATGCCTCCCATGGCCATCCCGGCGGGCTCCTGGCGCAGACCGGACTGGACCTGATGGCCGATGTGGAGGCCAACCTCCTGGCTCCGCTGGATGCCGTGCGCTGGGCCCTGCCCGGGCTCCGGGGGGGCGGGCGCATCCTGATCACCGGCGGCGGCCTGGGGCTGGAGCCGAAGCCGGACCTCGCCTCGTCCTCTCTGGGGAAGGCCCTGCAGCGCCACCTGTCGCTCCTCCTGGACGCGGAGCTGGAGGCTGCGGGCATCCGGGTCGCGACCCTGACGGTCTGTGGCTTCGTGCAGCCCGAGTCGTCCTTCAGCCCGGAATATGTCGCCCGGGCCCTCTGGGAACTGCAAGCTCAGGCCCCGGAGGCCTGGGAGCGGGAGCGGGTGCTGCGTCCCTGACGTAGAATGCAGGGCGAGAGGTAAGTCCATGGCCCGTCCCGACTCCAGCAGCAGCACCCGGACCCGCCCCCGGTCGAGCCTGAAGGCTCCCCGGATGTGGAAGGTGATCCTGCACAACGATGACTACACCACCCAGGAGTTCGTGGTGTCGGTGCTCCGCAATGTCTTCCGGCAACCTGAATCCGAGGCGGTGCGGATCATGCTGGATGTGCATCAAAGGGGCAAGGGGGTGGCCGGGATCTACACCTTTGAAGTCGCCGAAACCAAGGTGGCCCAGGTGAAGGCCCTGGCGGAGCGGGATGAGTTCCCGCTCCTCTGCACCCTGGAAGTGGAGGAATAGCCGTGTCCAACAGCCCCCGCGTCACCGACTCCCTGCAGCGCTGCATCCAGCACGCCTTCCATCTGGCTCTGGCCTCCCGCCACGAGTATCTGACCCTGGAGCACATGCTCCTCGCACTCCAGCACGATGCGAGCATCGCCGAGGCCATCCGGGCCTGCGGCGGGGATCCCGATGCCATCAAGAACGAGGTGGGAGCCTTTCTCCTGGAACAGGTGGAGAGCCTGCCCAAGGATGCCCCGTTGGTACAGCCCATTCCCACCGTCGCCTTCAATCGGGTGATGGAGCGGGCGGTGCATCACGCCCTTTCCTCCGAGAGCATGGTGGTGGATCCCGGCTCTTTCCTGGCGGCCATGCTGCCGGAGAAGGAGAGCCAGGCCGCCTGGCTGCTGCGGCAGCAGGGAGTGACCCGCCTCCCCCTGCTGCGGCATCTCAGCCACGGCGCCAAGTCCGAAGCCCCGGAGCCCGGTCCCGGCCCGGAGTCCCGGGAGGAGGGCGGCGAGGAGGCGCCCCGGAAGGATCCCCTCCAGGCCTATGCCGTCGATCTGGTGGCCAAGGCCCGCGAGGGACGGATCGATCCCCTCATCGGTCGGGGTGAGGAGCTGGAGCGGGTGGTGCGGGTGCTCTGCCGCCGCCGGAAGAACAATCCCCTGCTCATTGGCGAGGCCGGAGTGGGCAAGACCGCCATCGCCGAGGGACTGGCGCTGCGCATTGCCCAGGGGGAGGTGCCCGAGGCGATCCAGGATGCCCCCTTCTATGCCCTCGATCTGGGCGCCCTCCTGGCGGGGACGCGTTACCGTGGCGACTTCGAGCAGCGCATCAAGCAGGTCCTGGAGGCCCTGGCCAGGAAGCCCGGCGCCCTCCTCTTCATCGATGAGATCCACACCCTGGTGGGTGCCGGCAGCGTGAGTGGCGGCAGCCTGGATGCCTCCAACCTCCTCAAGCCCGCCCTCCAGAGTGGTGAGCTGCGCTGCATCGGGGCCACCACCTACCAGGATGTCAAGAACAGCGTGGACAAGGATCGGGCCCTGGCCCGGCGTTTCCAGAAGGTGGAGGTGGGCGAGCCCAGCGCCGAGGACTGCCTGGGGATCCTCAAGGGGTTGCGCAGTCACTACGAGGCCCACCACAAGGTCCGCTACACCGACGAGGCTCTGGAGAGTGCTGTCCAGCTCAGCATCCGCCACCTACGGGACCTGCAGCTCCCGGACAAGGCCATCGATGTGCTGGACGAGGCCGGTGCCACCCAGCGTCTGCTGCCCACCCGCAAGCGCCGACGGGTCGTTGGTGTGCCGGAGATCGAGGCGGTGGTGGCCCGCATGGCCCGGGTGCCGGTCCAGACCGTGAGCCGGGATGACCGCAGCCGCCTCTCCGGGCTGGAGTCGAGCCTGAAGGCCCTCATCTATGGCCAGGATGCCGCCGTCGATGCGGTGGTCTCGGCCATCAAGCTCAGCCGCTCCGGCTTGAGGGGGCACGAGCGTCCCATGGGCTCCTTCCTCTTCACGGGGCCCACCGGGGTGGGCAAGACCGAGCTCACCAGGCAGCTGGCCCAGACCCTGGGTGTTCCCTTCCTGCGCTTCGACATGAGTGAATACATGGAGAAGCACGCGGTCAGCCGTCTCATCGGGGCGCCTCCGGGCTACGTGGGCTTCGAGGACGGCGGGCTTCTGGTGGATGCGGTGCGGAAGTCTCCCCACGCCGTGGTGCTCCTGGACGAGATCGAGAAGGCCCATCCGGACCTTTTCGCCATCCTGCTCCAGGTCATGGATCACGCCACCCTGACGGACAACCACGGACGCAAGGCGGACTTCCGGCATGTGGTGCTGGTGATGACCACGAATGCCGGAGCCCGGGACCTGAGTCAGCGACGCCTGGGCTTTGCAGAAGCAGGCACCGGGGCGAGCAGCCGCGGAGCCATCGAAAGGACCTTCACGCCTGAGTTCCGCAACCGCCTGGATGGGGTCATCTCCTTTGCTCCCCTGGGGCGGGAGGAGATCCTGCGGGTGGTGGACAAGAACCTCAAAGAGCTCCAGATCCTCCTGGACGAGAAGAAGGTCGAGCTCAAGGTGGACCCCGAGGTGCGGGAGTGGCTGGCGGACAAGGGCTTCGATCCCGCCTTCGGCGCCCGGCCCATGGCCCGTCTGGTGGAGGAACGCCTCAAGCGCCCCCTGGCCGAGGAGATCCTCTTCGGGCGCCTCCAGAAGGGCGGCAGGGCCAAGGTGGTCCTGGAGGATGGGGAACCCTGCATCCGGTGATTTTCGTCACAGGGCTGTGACCGGGTAGAATGGAGCCATGGCTAACCAGGATCTCAATGTCCGTGAATTCGTCCGCCTCATGGCCCCCCGGGACTTGAAGTCGGAGCTGCCGTTGACGCCGACGTCCGAGCGGGTGGTGGCCGACAGCCGTGCCACCCTCTCCCGGATCCTCCGGCAGCAGGAACAGCGCCTTCTGGTGGTGGTGGGGCCCTGCTCCATCCACGATCCGAAGTCCGCCCTGGAATACGCGGAAAGGCTCAACGCCCTGCGGGTGGAGCTGGCGGATCGCCTGGAGATCGTCATGCGGGTCTACTTCGAGAAGCCCCGCACCACCGTGGGTTGGAAGGGTCTCATCAACGATCCGCACCTCAACGGCACCCACGACATCGAGACTGGCCTGCGCATGGCCCGAAGGCTCCTGCTCCAGATCACGGGCATGGGCCTGCCCGCGGCCACCGAGTTCCTGGACCCCTATGTCCCCCAGTATCTGGACGACCTCATCTCCTGGGCGGCCATCGGTGCGCGGACCACCGAGAGTCAGACCCACCGCGAGCTGGCCAGCGGCCTCTCCATGCCCGTGGGCTTCAAGAACGCTACCGACGGCGGTCTCCAGGTGGCCGTGGATGCCATGCTCAGTGCCCGTGCGCCCCACAGCTTCCTTGGGATCGACCAGGATGGCTTCACCGCCATCGTCCGCACCACGGGCAATCCCGTGGGTCATGTGGTGCTCCGGGGCGGGCGCACCCGTACCAACTTCGATGCCGAGAGCATCCATGAGGCCGAGGAGAAACTCCTCCAGGCCGGGCTCCCCACGGGGCTCCTGGTGGACTGCAGCCACGCCAACTCCCGGAAGCTGCACGCCAACCAGGAAGAGGTCTGGCAGAGCCTGGTGGGACAGAAGAAGGCCGGCCCGACGTCGGTCATCGGCGTCATGATCGAGAGCAATCTGGAGGAGGGGGCCCAGTCCATCCCCAAGGACCTCTCCCGTCTGCGCTACGGCGTCTCCATCACCGATGCCTGCGTTTCCTGGGAGACCACCGAGCGCATGCTCCGCTGGGGCCACGCCCAGCTGGGCTGAGCCTCCGGACCTGCCAGGGGGGCCCAGAAGAAGGACCCTCCCAGGGAGCGGACGGATGCTGGGGCATGGAGGTGGATTGACCGGTCGATGCGGCTTCATCGACCGACCACGGACGGGCTTTCACCCCCGGCGTCCGTGGGCAGGCCTCACCTTCAGGTCTTCTCCCTACCATGGAACCCCGCCCGACGGGGTTCCATGGTGTCAGTCCTCCTCGCCGTCCACGGGGCCCAGTTCCCTCAGGAAGCGGTCCACGGCCTCCAGGGTGAGACGGTTGCCCTCCTGGTGGTGGGTGGCCACGGCTGCAGCGAAGTCCGGCAGGTCGTAGAGGAAGGCCTTCACCGCATCCTGTGAGAAGGCCCTGAAACAGCGCCCATAGCCCATGCGCTCCACCTGGGCGCCATTCAGGTACTGCTCGAACTGTCCTGCCAGCGGGAAGGAGAGCACGGGCTTGTGGAGGTAGACCGCCTCGCTGATGAGGCTGAAGCCCCCGTTGGTGAGGACCGCCCGGCAGGATGCGAGATCCTCGATGAAGCCCGCCTCGCTGAAGGCTTTGAGCTGGACAGGGCCGTGGCTCTCCTCCCGGTTGAAGCCATAGACCCGGAAGCTCTGGCCCTTCACCTGCCGGAGCCCCTGCACCAGATCCGTCTGGCTGGTGGCGGTCTGGTAGACCAGGATGTGGTCGCCTTGGCTGGGGGTGGCCTGGAGGATGGCGTCCCGGAGGATCGGGGGCACCACCTCGGTGCGTGCCTTTCTGGGAGGGGCCTCGAAGAATGCACTCACCAGGTAGCGGCTGCAGAAGGGGACCTTGGCCTTGATGATGGCCCTGGCCAGGAGTTGGTTCTCCCGCTCTTCCTCCGGGATGTTCAGATCCAGATCGCAGCGGTTGATGGCCTGCATGTTGTCGATGGAGAGGACGGGAAGGCGGTGGGTCTTGGCGTAGTAGTAGGTGAAGGACTCGAAGTCCGAGATCACGACCTCAGGCTCGAAGTCCCGGTGCATGTCCACGAAACGCCGGACGTTGGTCACCAGGCTCTCCGGGGCTGAGGCCACCAGGTGGGTGAAGGACTTCCAGCGGTCCACCGTCCCCTTGTCGTATTGGAGGTGGAGCCCTTCGATGCGGTGGATTCGCCCGGGGAAGGCCATTTCCAGGAAGTCGGCGGCCCGGTCGCTGGTGGCCACCCGGACCTCATGCCCCGAGGCCAGGAGGTGGGCGATGACGACCTTGCTGCGGGTGGCGTGGCCCATACCCTCGCTGGGGACGCCGTAGAGGATCTTCATGGGGACTCCGGGATGGCGGGGGGAGTATTGCGTAACGGTTCATGTCTGGCAGCTCTGATGGTGCCCGAGGGGGAAGCGGTCGTCCACGGGGCCCTGCGGGTTCTTGCTGAAGTCTTCACGGGGCCTAAGCTCAGCAGGAAGGGGGAAGGGCCGGTGGAGACTCTGGCGGGGCGCAGGGTGCTGGTGGTGGGGGGATCCAGCGGGGATACCCAGGGTCTGGACCGGGCCTTCAGGGGGCGACTGCAAGTGCAGGTGGTCACGGAGGAGGAAGTGCTGGAATCCGGCCTGGGCGCCTTTGACCTGGCCGTCGTCTTCCGGGAGAGTGCCAGCTCTCCTGGCCTCTTCCGTCTCCTGCAGCATCTTCGGATCCAGGGGCCCAAGGCGAGGGTCATCCTGGTCCTGGACCGGGTACCTACCCGGGGGCAGCGGACCACCCTCTGCCTGTTGCGGGTCGACTGCCTCCTGGTCCAGCCGGCACTGCCGGAGGTGGTCGTGGCCCTGGGGATCGCCCTCCTGGTGGAACATTGGAACGCTTTCAAGGTCTGTCCCGGCTGTCGCCATACCTGGGGAACCCGTCAGGCCTTCCTGGAAGATCGCGCGATCCGTCCCATCGGCATCCAGAACATGCTGGGGCGGGTGGAGACCGGCTTCCTGCTCTTCAACCACCTGGACTGCCAGTCCACCCTGGCCCTGCCTGTGGGGCCCTTTCTGGACTACTCCCACGGTCCGCGCCTCGAACAGGATGCCTTCGGTATGCCCGGTTGCAGGGGATACTGCATGACCCCGAGTTCCAGGGAGTTGTGTGACGTTGTCTGCACCCGGAGGACGCTGATGGATGTCCTCCATATCCTCAAGGAGCACTTCGGGGGCGGGGATATGGAGTCCCGCCCCCTGCTATGAGCCTGCTGGCCCTCAGGAGTGGATCTCGGAGCGGGGTACCAGCTGGATGCCCTCAGCCAGGAGGGCCTTCTGGGCCTGATCCAGGTCATCGAAGCGGAAGATCATGATCGAATTCTGCTGCCCTGCGTTGGCGTAGGCGTACATATACTCGATGTTGAGTTCCTGCTTGGTGAAGGCCTCCATGAGGCGGTAGAGGGCGCCGGGCTGATCATCCAGGACGACGGCCAGGACCTCTGTGCGCGAGCAGGTGACATGCTCGGCTTTGAGGGCCTGGTAGGCCTCCTCGGGGCGGTCCACGATGAGCCGGAGGATGCCGAAGTCCGTGACCTCGGCGATGGTGAGGGTCTGGATGCTGATGTTCTTGCCGGCCAGGATCCCCAAGATCTGCTGGAGGCGGCCGGGACGGTTCTCGACGAAGACGGAGAGCTGGGTGATCTTCATGGGTTCCTCACTTCCTGCGCTTGTCGACGACCCGCTGGGCCTTGCCCTGGCTGCGGGCGATGCTGGAGGGCTCGGCCAGGGTGATCTTGGCGCCGATCCCCAGCACGCTGCGGATCCGGTGGGCGATCCTGTCCCGGAGGGCGTTCATGACCTTCACCTCGTCGGAGAAGATGGCCTCCTCCACCTCCACCAGGATTTCAATGTCGTCCATGGTGCCCTGGCGGTCCACGATGATCTGGTAGTGGGGCTCCACCCCTTCGATCTCGATGAGGAGTGCCTCGACCTGGGAGGGGAAGACGTTGACACCGCGGATGATGAGCATGTCGTCCGAGCGTCCCGTCACCTTTTCCATCTTGATGTGGGTGCGCCCGCAGGGGCAGGCCTCGCGGTAGAGGCGGGTGATGTCGCGGCTGCGGTAGCGGATCACCGGGCAGGCTTCCTTGGTCAGGGAGGTGTAGACGATCTCACCCTGTGAGCCCTCGGGCAGGACCTCCCCAGTCTCCGGGTCGATGATCTCCACCAGGAAGTGGTCCTCGAAGACATGGAGGCCGGACTTGGCTGAGCACTCGTTGGAGACGCCGGGCCCCATGACCTCGGAGAGCCCATAGATGTCGTAGGCGTCGACGCCCATGCGGGTCTCGATCTCCCGGCGCATGGCCTCTGTCCAGGGCTCGGCGCCGAAGATGGCCCGCTTCAGCTTGGTCTTGCGCCAGTCGAAGTCCGGCATGTGCTTGGCGGCGAAGTCGATCATGTTGATGGCGTAGGAAGGGGTACAGGCCATCATGGTGGTGCCGTAGTCCCGGATCAGCATGAGCTGACGGTCGGTGTTGCCGCCGGAGATGGGGACCACCGTGGCCCCGAGCTTCTCCACGCCATAGTGGAGCCCCAGGCCGCCGGTGAAGAGCCCATAGCCGTAGGCCACCTGCACCATGTCCTCCTCCGTGGCGCCGGTGGCGGAGAGGCAGCGGGCGATGAGGGTGGCCCAGGTGTCGATGTCGTTCTTCGTGTAGCCCACCACCGTGGCGTTGCCCGTGGTGCCCGAAGATGAGTGGAGTCGGACCACCTCCTTCATGGGGGTGGCGAAGAGCCCGAAGGGGGAGGCCTCGCGCATTTCGTGCTTGGTGAGGAAGGGCACTCGCTTCAGGTCGTCCAGGCCCTTCAGCTGGTCGGGGTGGAAGCCTGCGGCGTCGAACTTGGCCTGGTAGCGGGCATTGTTCTCATAGGCGTGCCGCACGGACCACTTCAGGCGCTCCAGCTGGAGCTCCTTGAGCTTGGGAACAGGCATGGATTCGTATTCGGGATTGAACATGGGCGGCCCTGGTGTGGATTGTCAGACTGGTGTGACGTCATTCTGATTGTAGGACAAAGCCGCCTTTGGGCGTGTTTCCAAACGCCTCGCGGTTCGCGGACGCGTTGGGGACGAGCCCTTTTGGCGCTTGGTTGACTTGGGTCATGGGATGGGGGTACCAACATAGGGAGCTCCTGCCGGAAAGGCCCGTGATGATCCAGTTCTCCCAGAATGCCGCCATGCTCCGAACCTCGGAGATCCGGGACCTCATGAGCCTGGCCACCCGGCCTGACATGATCTCCTTCGCCGGCGGGATGCCCGGCAATGAGCTCTTTCCCGTGGAGGAGGTGGACGAGATCTTCCGCACCCTGCCCATGGACCTGAAGCGCACGGCCTTCCAGTACGGTCCCACCCCCGGCTTTCCCCCGCTCCTGGCGGTGCTCAAGGAGTTCCTGCGGGCCAAGGGGCTGCCGGTGGACACCAACGAGCTGATGATCACCACCGGGTCATTGCAGGCCATCAATATCCTGGCCAAGGTCTTCATCGACCCCGGGGACACGGTGCTCACGGAGAACCCCTGCTTCATCGGCGCCATCTCCGCCTTCCAGTCCTTCCAGGGTCGTCTCCAGGGCTTTGACATGGACGGCGACGGCATCCTGCTGGACCCCCTCAAGGCCTGGCTGGAGGCCCCCCGGGAGAAAGACCCCAAGTTCCTCTACCTCACCCCCAACTTCCACAACCCCGCCGGGCTCCTCTACAGCGAGCAGCGCAAGCGGGACCTGGTGGAGCTGCTGAAGCCGCACCAGTTGCCCCTCATCGAGGATGACGCCTACTGCGAGCTCTTCTTCGACGAAGAGGCCGAGCGCATCGTCAAGCCCATGAAGGCCCTCTACGACCAGGAGCTGCCCATCTGCTACACCGGTTCCTTCTCCAAGGTGCTGGGCCCCGGTTTCCGCCTCGGCTGGATGCTGGCCCCCAAGGCCGTCTACGAGAAGTGCGAGCTGGTGAAGCAGTCCGACGACGCCTGCTCCCCCACCTTCACCCAGGTGCTGGCCTATGAGTTCGTGCGCAGCGGCCGCATCCAGCCCTACATCGCCCGCATGCGCCAGGAATACCGTCGGCGCCGGGACACCATGGTCTCCGCCATCCGCCGCTACTTCCCCGAGGAGATCCTGTGGCAGGAACCCCGCGGCGGCTTCTACATCTGGTGCGCCTGCCCCGCGCGCATCGACCTGCTGGCCACCGTCAAGGCCTGCATCGAGAAGGGTGCGGTCTTCGTCATGGGGGGCACCTTCGATCCCAAGGGCACGGACAAGCACCACTTTCGCCTGGCCTATTCCCACACCCCCGAGGAGAAGCTGGAGAAGGGCATCCAGATCATCGGCGAGGTCCTGAAGGCCGCACTCGCCCGCTAACCTCTTCCTGAAGGCCACCTGGGCCTTTTCCTTGTGAGGGGTAGTATCCTGCCTCCAGACATGCTCGAGGAGGTTCCATGCCCATCGTCCAGATCAGCCTGCTTGAAGGCCGCACCGCAGACCAGAAGCGCAAGGTGGCCGCCGATGTCACCGAGGCCATCATGAAGCACATGGGTGCTCCGGCCGATGCCGTGCGCGTCATCTTCCAGGACATGGCCCCCGTTGACTACGCCGTGGGCGGTGTGCTGCACATGGACAAGAAGTAGGGCCGACGCTCTTCAGGCCTCGGAGGCGTGCTCCGGGGCCACGGCCACCCGGTTGCGCCCCTGTCTCTTGGCCAGGTAGAGGCCTTCGTCCGCCCGGGCGATGAGCTCCTCTCCACTGGCCATGTCGGCTTTCGCTTCGGCGACGCCCAGGCTGAGGCTCCCCTTCCAGGTGCCCCGCCCCGCCGGGAGTTCCAGAGCCTCCACTTGGCGCCTCAGGTGCTCGGCCAGGCTGAGGGCGCCGTCCAGGTCCGTGTGGGCGCAGAGGATCAGGAACTCGTCTCCGCCCAGGCGGCAGACCAGGTCCTCTCCCCGGACATGGTCCCGCAGGACACTGGCCAGTCCGCACAGAACCAGATCTCCGGCCTCGTGGCCGAAGCGGTCGTTGACCTGCTTGAAGTCATCGGCATCCAGGAGGATGCAGGCCAGGGTCGTCCCGTGGCGGCGGGATTCGGACCAAAGCTGGGCCAAGCGGTCCATGGCGTGGCGGCGATTCGGCAACCCGGTCAGAACGTCCGTGAGGGCGGCCTGCTCCAGGCGGGTGTTGGCTGCGGAGAGCTCGTCCTCGAGGCGGCGGGACTCGGCCATCTCCGTCTCCAGGTGGGAGACGGCCTCCTGCAGCTCCCGCGTCCGCGCCTGGATCCGCTGCTCCAGTTGGGCGTTGAGCTCCACCAGCTGGCTGTTCTTGGTGAGGACCTGCTCCACCAGGAGCCGGAGGGTCCGGAAGAGGGGGCTGTCGGTCTCCTGGAGGCGGCTCTGCTCCACCTCAAAGGCTTCCTGGGCCGAAGCTCCGGCTGCCATGGCCCTCAGCTGGCGGGCCATGGCCTGGTCCCATCCGAGGATGTGGTAGATGAGCCACTGGCCCACGAAGCTGGCCAGGGTGCGGGTGGGGTGGGACTGGTCGAGGAGGGTCCGCCGCGCCTCCTGGAGGGTGAGGGCGTACTGCCGGTGCTGCTCCCGGTGGGCCTCCAGGAAGCGGGGGTCGATGCCCCGGGCCGCCATAATGGCCTCTTCCTCAGCGAAGTGGCTGCGGCTGTAGTCCATCAGCTGGCCGAAGACCTCCAGGGGGGCGTCCTGCCCGGTCTGGAGGGCATAGGCACCATCCAGGAGGCGGTTCATGAGAGAGACCAACCCGCGGTGCTGCGCGTCCACGGCCTCCAGCCCTGTCTCGAAGTGGTCATCCCAGATGAAACAGCTCAAACGCGCTCCTTGGCTGGCGGCAGTATGGCCTGGAGCGGTGAAGCCTTCAACGCCGACTCTTGCCGCTGAGGTGGGCGATGTGCAGGCGCAGCACCCCTGTCTTGGCCCGGGCCCGCTCCAAGTAGGCCCGGCCAGCCTCCAGGTGCTCGGGGCTGTACTTCTCCAGCAGGGCCATGAGGCCCCGGTCCGCCTCGGCTCCGCTCACCTCCTCCACCTCGCCGTAGGCGATGGCGCTGGCGTAGCGGGTGGAGAAGGCGGAGGGCAGCACCTCCGTGGCGCCCACCACGCAGAAGGAAGCCCGGGCGTCGGCCCGCAGGTCCGCCAGCTTGCTGCCCTCCAGGGCGCAGTGGAGCCAGATCACCTCCCCCTCCAGGGCGTAGCTCATGGGCACCGGGTGGGGGTAGCCATTGAGCCCCTGGAGGCCCAGGACGCCGTATTCTCCCCGGAGCAGCAGCTCCCGGGTCTCCTCAGGGGAGAGGGCACGGTCCTGGCGGCGCATGGCTTCGAACATGGGGGCTCCTGATGCCTTCAGAATAGCCCGTCCCAGTACGTGACCCTGGCCACCCTCGCCTCGCAGCCCAGGGCGCCGAAGCGCTCCAGCCAGAAGCTCTGCTCGGGGCGCAGGCTGTCGCCGGGGCCCTTGACCTCCCAGAGGGCCCAGGCCGAGCTCTCCGGGCGGTAGAGGAATAAATCGGGAAAACCCGAATCGAAGGCCCGGGGGCTGGGGGCCAGGGTGCTGAGCACCGAGCGCAGCACGGCCGGGGGGATGCGCCGCACCACCGCCTCCAGGTGGGCAGGCTCCAGGTGTTTCCAGGACACGAAGCTGCAGGCCTCTCCCCGGTGGTGATGGGCGTTGCCCAGCACGAGGCGCTCCAGGGCCCCGGGGGCTTCCAGGCCCGCCAGCCGGGCGGCGACGCGCTCCCGGCGAGCTTCCTGGAAGCGGTCCAGGTCCAGGGGTGCCGTCTGGTAGCGGTGCTGGAAGGCCCCGGGGACATCCGCGAAGAGTTCGTCCCAGAAGACAAGGCCGAAGAGGGCCCGCCAGAGGTGGTTCTCGGCGAAGAAGCCCTCCCAGCCCTGGCCCCGGGCGGACTCCAGGACGGCCTCCTCCACCGGGAGTCCCCTGGGCTCCAGCACCAGCCGCAGCTCCGGGACCGGAGGAGGGGCGGGGTTCGCCTCCAGCCAGAGCAGGGCCTCCAGGCGCTCCTTGCGCTGCTTGTGCAGGAAGACCCGCACGAAGCGGGCCTCCCCCAGGTCCAGGGGGCTCTGGGCCATCTCCAGGGCCAGGGCGCAGGCGGTGGCCAGGTCGCCCTGGGCGGCGTGGATCCTGACCCTGCGCTCCCGGGCCGGGGGACGCCCGCTGGCCTCGAAGCAGGCCAGGGCCTCGGGGAAGCGCCCCAGCCGCTCCCAGGCCCGGCCCAGGCCGTTGAGGAGCCCCTGGTGGCGCCGTTGGGAATGGGCGGGCCGCAGGGCCAGGGCCTGAGCCGTCAGGGCGTCCAGGTCCAGGTTTCCGGCTTCCAGGGCCTCCCGCAGGGCCTGCACCGAGCGCAGAAAGTCCACCTCGGCCCGGGTCCCGAAGCGCCGGGCCGAGGGGTCCAGGGGGTAGTCGGGGTAGCGCAGGTGCCCCAGGTCCGCCACCACGAAGCTGGAGAGGTCCTGCTCCAGGTTGCCGAAGAAGAGCACCTCCAGCAGGCGCCAGAATTCGGGCTCCGCCACCCGGTGGGGGGCCAGGGAGGCCCTCAGGTCGGGCAGGGCCTCCGGGTGCTCCCGCAGCAGGAGCGCCAGGCTCTCCCGGCGGGTGGCCCGGGGGAAGGAGACCCCCAGGCCCCTCAGCTGGGTGGCCAGCTCCGCCCGGGTGAGCAGGGGCAGCAAGGCGTCCCCGTCCGCCTGGTCCGGTCCCAGGCAGAAGCCCGCTGCCACCAGGTGGGCTAGGGCGGGCCCGGGCTCCCCCACCTCGGGGTAGGCCAGGGTGTCCCCCCGCAGCCAGGGGCCCTTGCGGGTGAGCATGCGGGCCAGGAGGTGGCGGGCCGGGAGGGGCAGGGCGCGGAAGGCCTCCAGGCGATCCCGCTCCGGGGGATGGAGCAGGTCCCCGGAGCGGCGCTCCACCTCCGCCAGCAGGGTCTCCAGGTTGGCCAGGCAGTAGCCGCGCTCCAGCATCAGGGGGCCTCCCAGAAGCCCTGCACATCGGCGAGGATGGCGCTGGACACCAGCTCCCGGGGGCTGCTGAACCAGTCGGAGGGGAAGCCCGCCGCGAAGTCCGGCTCCAGGAAGCGGTCGTCCAGGAAGACCAGCAGGCCCCGCTCCTGGGGGCCCCGGATCACCCGCCCCGCGGCCTGGATGGCCTTGGCCATGGCGGGGTAGGTGCTGGCGTAGGCCTCCCCCTGGCCATAGCGCTTCTGGAAGTGGGCCCGGAGCTGCTGGTGCTCCAGGCTGAAGGGGGGGATGGGCGGCCCCACCACCACGCAGCCGATGAGGGCCTCTCCGGGGAGATCCACCCCCTCGGAGAGCGACCCGCCCTGGACGGCCAGGAGCACCACCTTGCGCCGGGTCTGGAGGGTGTCCAGGAGACCCCGCAGGGTGGCCTGGTCCGCCTGCCGGGGCTGGGAGAGCACCTCGAAGCCCGGCAGCTCCACCTGGGCCAGGGTCTGCTCCAGGAAGGCGAAGCTGGGGAAGAAGACGATGTAGTTGCCCGGCCGCAGGGGCAGGACCCGGCTAAGGAACTGGGCGATGCGGGGGGCGGAGCGCTCCCGCAGGCGCAGCCGGGTGCTGATCTGGGGCACGATGAGCACCTTGCGGTGGGCGGCGGGGAAGGGGCTGGGGATCTCCCGGCTGCGGGTGCCTTCGGGCAGACCCGAGAGCCTGCGGTAGTAGTCGAAGGGCTTGAGGGTGGCGGAGAAGAGCACGGTGCCCGCCACGGCCTTGAAGCGCTCTGCCAGGTGCTCCGAGGCCTCCAGGCAGGTGATCTGCAGGGTGCCGCCCCCGGGCCTGGGCTTCCAGGTGATGAGATGGGCCTCGGTGCGCTCCCGGAGCACCGCGCAGAACTCCGCCCAGGGCCGCAGCAGGCGCACCAGGGGGTGGGAGGGGGGGAGGTCCTGGCCTTCGGCTGCGGCCTTGGCCAGGAGGCGCCGGATGCGCTGCTCCTCGTCCAGGAAGGCCTCGGTGTCCACCTCCAGCACCCGGTGGGGGCCCTGGTGGCCCTCCAGGAGCCGGATGCAGCGAGTGAGCTGGGCGGAGGTCCCCCGGCCCAGGCCCTTGCGCCGCTTGCGGAGGTCCAGGAGCTGTTCCAGCTCCAGGGCGGGGCTGAACCAGTCCGCAGCGCGGCTGGGCAGGTTGTGGGCTTCGTCCAGCAGGAGGATGTTCCGGGCCGCGGCCTCGGGGTTTCCGAAGAAGCGCAGGAGGGTGGAGCCCGGCGCCAGGGCGTAGTTGTAGTCCCCGATGATCACATCGGCGTGGCGGGCCGCATCCAGCGAGAGCTCGAAGGGGCAGAGGGTGTGGCGGTCCGCGGCCTCCCGCAGGGCTTCTCCGTCGGCGCAGCCCAGGGCCTGCAGCTCCTCCAGGACCCCACAGGCGTGGAGCCGGTCGAAGTAGCTGTCGGCCCGGGGGCAGGACTCGGGGCGGCAGTGGACCTCCTCCTGGGGGCAGACCTTCTCCTTGGCCCGCAGGGTCACGGAGCGCACCGGGTGGCCCTGCTCTCGCAGGCGGCGCACATAGGCCTCCGCCAGGGGGTGCTGGCTGTTGCGGGGGGTCAGGCAGAAGACCCGCTGGTGCTCCCGAAGGGCCTGCAGCAGGGCCGGGTGCAGCACGCCGGCGGTCTTGCCCAGCCCTGTGGGGGCCTGGAGGAGCAGGGGCTCCCCCGCCTCCAGGGCCAAGGCCACCTCGTCCATGAGGGTCCCCTGGCCGCTGCGGGTCTCCGGGAAGGGCCAGGTGAGGCCCTTGGCCATGCCCCGCCGTACCTCGGCCCGGGCCAGGTCCGCCAAGTGGGCGCGGTGCAGGCTGTCCACCTGGGCCTCCACCCAGTGCCCGAAGGCCTCGGGATCGAAGGGGACCTCCACCAGGCTTTCGCTGTCGTCCAGCAGGGAGACCACTCGGATGCGACAGGTGCAGGGGTGCTCCGTCCCGAAATGCATCCAGGCGTACATCCGGGCCTGCTGGGCGAAGGGATGCAGGGGGTCCTCCGCCAGGCGTTTCAGGAGCCCCGGGGCCTGGGTGGTGGTCTTGATTTCTTCAATTATATTATCTATTAATAAATCAATCCGGCCCCGGACCAGCACCTCAAGGCCCTCCCGTTGGAAGCGGGTGAACAGGGGCACCTCGTGGCACAGCTGCGGGTGTTCCGAGGCCATGCGCTTCTGGATGCGGGCATGCATGCGGATGCCCTGCTGGGCGGTGTCCTCCTGGAGCTGGAAGGCGTACGAGGCATCGATGCTGCCGGTGGGCACCAGGGGCTCGATGAAGTCGCGGACGGAGAGGGGGAGGAGATGCATGGCCTGGCTCCATGGTACCGGCATGCAGGATCAGCGGTGCGGAGGGCCGATTTGCGCTATGTTATGCGCATCACGAGGTGTCCATGCCCGCACTCTGGTGGCTGTTCCTGTTGGTGATCTTCCTGGTGATCGAGATGGTCACCCCGGGGCTCTTCTTCTTCGCCTGCATGGCCGGAGGTGCGCTCCTGGCGGCGGTGGCCGGTTGGCTGGGGCTGGGCCATCTGGGGACCTGGATTGTCTTCCTCTTGGGTTCAGCCCTCCTGGTGCTCACCGTGGCGCCCCTGGCCCGGCGCTGGATGAAGCGCATGCCCCACAGTCCCGTCGGCCTGGATGCCCTGGCGGGACAGCGGGCGCGGGTCATCGAGGCGATCGATCCCGACACGGGACGGGGGCAGGTGCGCCTGGGAAATGGAGCCCTCTGGAGGGCCACTGCAGATGCTTTCATTCCCCAGGACTCCTGGGTGGAGATCCGTTTGGTGGTGGGCACCCGCCTGCAAGTGTGTCAGTCTGCTCCCAACCCTGAAGGAAAGGAATGAACCATGCCTGAGGCCCTTCTCTTCGTCGTCCTGGTCATCTTCGTGCTGGTGCTGGCCAGCAAGGCCCTGAAGATCATCCGCCCCTACGAGAAGGGAGTCGTGGAGACCCTGGGCAAGTATTCGGCACCGCCCCGGGAGCCCGGGCTCACCTTTGTGCTGCCCTTCTTCCAGACTCTGATCAAAGTGGACACCCGTGAGCAGGTCATCGATGTGCCGCCCCAGGAGGTCATCACCCGCGACAATGCCGCCGTCACGGTGGATGCGGTCATCTACTTCCGGGTGACGGACCCGGTCCGGGTGATCTACAACATCGCCAACTTCCAGTACGCTGCCGTCAAGCTGGCCCAGACCAATCTCCGCAACATCGTGGGCGAGATGGAGCTGGATGCCACCCTCTCCAGTCGCGAGAAGATCAACACCCAACTGCGGCAGGTCCTGGACGAGGCTACGGACGAGTGGGGTGTCAAGGTGGTGCGGGTGGAGATCCAGAAGATCGAGCCCCCGGCGGACATCACCAATGCCATGTCCAAGCAGATGAAGGCTGAGCGGGAGAAGCGCGCCGCCATCCTTGAGTCCGAGGGCTTCAAGCAGAGCGCCATCCTGAAGGCCGAGGGCGAGCGGGAGAGCCAGATCCTGCGGGCCGAGGGTGACCGGCAGGGAGCGGTCATCCGCGCCGAGGGGCAGGCCCAGGCCGTCCGTACCCTGGCCGATGCCGAAAAGTTCCGCATCGAGACCGTCTTCAACGCCATCCACGCGGGGAAGCCGGACCAGGGGCTCATCGCCATCCGGAGCCTGGAGGCCCTGGAGAAGGTGGCCGAGGGCAAGGCCACCAAGATCTTCCTCCCCGCGGATGTGGGAGGCGCCCTCTCTGCCGTCGGTGCCGCAGCGGAGTTCTTCCGTCAGCCCCTTCCGCCGCCCGCGGGAACCCCTGCGGCGGCTCCTGCCACGCCCCGCATGCCTCCGGTGGTCAGGAGGACGGAGAGCGAGAACTGAGCCTGTCGGATGCAGGACAAGGTAGCATCGTGATACGGGGTATTCCCGCCCCGGCCAGGATGGGTTCCCATGAAGACCATGCCGATCATCACCTGCCTCCTCGCCCTCAGCTCCTTTTTCGCCCCCGAAGCCGGAGCAGCCGAAGCGCCCAAGCCGGATTCCCGGGCGGCTGCCCCCTCCCGCACCTGGGACCTCACGCTTCTCTACCCTGACGAAGCGGCCTATCAGGCCGCCCGTCAGCGGGTCGTCCAGGGGATGGAGCGCATTCCCTCTTTCCGGGGGCACCTGGGGGACAGCGCCGCGGGTCTGGCTGACGCCCTCGATTGCATCTATGGTCTGCGCAAGGAGTTGACCCGACTCAACACCTACGCCAGTCTCGCCCACGACGAGAACACCAAGCTGACTCCTGGACTGGAGCGCAGCCAGGAGCTGGATCTGCTGGTGACCCGCTTCTCTCAGGCGGTGAGCTTCATGGACCCAGAGCTCCTGACGGTGGGCGAAGCGCGGATCCGGAGCTTCCTGAAGGAGGAACCCCGTCTGGCGGTCTACCGCTTCCCCCTGGAGGAGGTCCTCCGGAGTGCCCCCCACACGCTGGGAGCCGAAGCGGAGGGCGTGATGGCCGCCGTGGGGATGATCGCCGACACGCCCTCCAGCCTCTACGGGATCCTGGCCAACGCGGACATGCCCTGGCCCACCGTGAAACTCTCCGATGGCCAGGAGGTGCGGCTGGATCAGGCGGGCTACAGCCGCTACCGCGCCGCGGCGGACCCTGCGGACCGGGCTGAGGTCTTCAAGGCCTTCTTCGGGAAGCTCAAGGAATACGAAAGGACCTTCGGGGTGGCGCTCTTCTCCCAGGTGAAGACCGACTGCTTCAATGCCCAGGTCAGGCACTATCCCAACAGCCTGGCGGCGGCTCTGGCTTCCGATGATGTGCCCGAGTCGGTCTACCGCACCCTCATTGCCGAGACCCATGCCAACCTGCCGACCCTGCACCGCTACTTCCGCCTGCGGGCCCGGATGCTGGGGCTCAAGCAGCTCCACTACTCCGATATCTATCCCCCTCTGGTGAAGACCGACAAGAGCTTCCCCTACGAAGAGGCCCAGCGGCTCATCATCGAGGCGACCCGTCCCCTGGGGGCGACCTACACCGCGGACATCTCCAGGGCCCTCCACGCCCGGTGGACCGATGTCTATCCCCAGTCCGGAAAGCGCTCAGGTGCCTACATGAGCGGCAGCGTGCATGACGGCAATCCCTTCGTGCTGACGAACTACAACGACAACTACGAATCACTCAGCACCCTGGCCCATGAGTGGGGGCATGGGGTCCACTCGATCCTGGCCAACCGCACCCAGCCCTTCCCCACCGCCCGCTACAGCATCTTCACGGCCGAGATTGCCTCCACGCTGAATGAAGCTCTGCTCCTGGATTACATGCTGAAGGTGGCCCAGTCCGATCAGGAGCGGCTCTACTACCTGGGCAGTGCCCTTGAAGGCCTGCGGGGCACCTTCTTCCGCCAGGCGATGTTCGCTGAGTTCGAGTTGGCCATCCACGAAGAGGTGGAGAAGGGTGGGGCCCTCTCCGGTGACAAGCTCACCCGCATCTACGGGGACATCCTGAAGCGCTACCACGGAGCGGAGCAGGGAGTCGTGGTCATCGATGAGCCGGTGACCGTGGAGTGGGCCTACATCCCCCACTTCTACTACAACTACTACGTCTACCAGTACGCCACCTCCATCGCCGCCTCCCAGGCCTTCGCCGAGCGGATCCAGAAGGGGGAGAAGGGAGCGGTGGAGACCTACCTCGAGCTCCTGAAGGCCGGTGGCTCGGACCACCCCTACCAGCTGGTGAAGCGGGCCGGTGTGGACCTTGCCACCCCCGGACCCTATCGGGCCCTGGCCCACCGGATGGACATCATCATGGACCAGATCGAGGCCATCCTGGCCAAGGGGAAGTAGCCGCGCTCAACGCCGCCGGAGTGGTTTCTTCTTCTCCGCCACGTAGCAGACATTCTCCAGGTCGCCCACCTTTTCCAGCATGAAGGTCCGGGCGTCCTGGATGGCTTGGTTATAGATCGGCGGCCCGATCTCCTCCAGGCAGAAGCGCAGGAAGAGGGTGGCCTTGAGCTCTCCCACCTCCTCCCCCAGCTCCTCCTGGAGATAGCGCTGGAGGGAGGCGGTGAGCTGCTGTTCCGTGGCCTTGCTCAATCGGATGTCCATCCCGCCAGAATAGCCACCCTCAGCTTGCCCCGCGGGTGGGCGTGTGGATGGGTTCCAGACCGTTACGGCGGCACCAGCTCCGCAGGGCATTGGCGGTGGCATCCGCCTCGTAGCTGAACCACTGGTCCAGACGACCGCGGCGCTCCATGAGACCCTTGAAGCGGCCATAGGCGCCGGCCTGCTGGAAGAAGTTGGAGACGGTGCCGTAGTCCTGGGGCAGGTGCTTGGCCACGAAGTCCAGCACGGTATAGACCCCCAACTCCAGATCGCTTGCCCTGGGCATCTCGAGGTAGCGGTCGGGGTCGCTCCAGTCCTCTGGCTGGTCGTCGTCCGGGAGGCTGTCCTCGGAGGCGAAGTAGATGCGGCCCGTCACCCGGTCGATGTAGGCCCGATGTTCGTACTCCGCACCGAGGTTGGCGAAGTCGTATGCGTCCAGCAGATCCATCCAGGCCACCTGGGTCATGGCCCCTCCTTGCTACGGCCACTAGGTTAGGCGGGGCAGCGGATTGTGCAAAGGGGAAAAGCCAGTCTCTTTGCGGGCTCAGAGGCAGAGGCGGGCAGAAGCGCTTGCAGCTGAAGCTAATTCGGATGAACGGTGCTCAGAATCTTTTCCCAGGCCCCGGGGCGGAGGTGCCGCTGGAGGTGCTCTGCCCAGCGTTGAATGCGGATCTCCAGCGGGTCGGCCACCTGGGGGGCAAGGGGTGCGAAGCCCCTGGAGAGCCGTACCTGGTTGAGGAAAGCCGAGCGCCAGGCGTCCTCGGCCAGCAGGCCGTGGAGATAGGAACCCACGGCGTGCCCTGAGCGCCAGCCTGCATCAGCCTGGGCTCCCTGGACCAGGGGCTCGCCTCCATCCAGAACCTCGGTACGCCCGGCGTGGATTTCGTAGCCCGTCAGGGGGTGTCCCGGTTCGGGCCAGGCGCTGGTGAAGCGGCTCTCGGTGGTGAGCTTGTCCTTGCGGAACACGGTTCGGGTCGGGAGCATGCCCAGTCCCTCCCAGTGGCTGGGGCCACCCTCGCTGCCGGCCTCGTCCACCAGCTCCAGGCCCAGCATCTGGTAACCCCCGCAGATGCCCAGGACCCAGGCGCCGCCCGCGTGGGCGTCGCGGAGGGTCTGGGCCATGCCGGTGGAGGCGTGGTGGGCCAGATCCCCGATGGTGGCCTTGGAGCCGGGCAGGATCAGGAGGTCCTGCTGGAGGGCCAGCTTCGGGTCGGTGATCCAGGTGAGCTGGACATCGGGTTCTGACAGCAGGGGATGGAGATCTTCGGTGTTGGAGACCCGGGGGGAGAGGAGAGCGCCGACATGGAGGCGTCCCGGTTCAGGTTTCTGGTCCACGGGGATCCGGATGGGCCGGTCCTCCTCGTCCAGCCCGTGCTCCACGAAGGGGAGCACCGCCAGCACTGGGGCTCCACAGACCTCCTCCATGAGCGGAATCCCGTCCTCGAAGAGGGCGAGGTCGCCCTTGAATCGGTTGACGACGATGCCCAGCACCCGGGCCCTGTCCTCAGGGGGGAGCAGGTCCAGGGTGCCCTTGGCCTGGGCGAAGACGCCCCCCTTGTGGATGTCCACCACCAGGACGATGGCCGCGCCGATGTGGCGGGCAGGGCGCAGGTTCACATAGTCCCGGCTCCAGAGGTTGAGCTCCACGGGGCTGCCAGCGCCCTCCAGGACGATGACCTGGTGTGCTGCGGCAAGCCTGTCCAGAGCCCCCAGGGCCACTGCCGCCAGCTCGGAGGTGTCCTTGAAATAGTCCCGGGCCTCCCGCTGGCCCACGGCCTTGCCAAGCACCACGATCTGAGCGCCTGTGGGGCTCACGGGTTTCATCAGCACCGGGCCCATGTCCACGTGGGGGGCCAGGCGGCAGGCCCTGGCCTGGAGGATCTGGGCCCGGGGCATCTCATGGCCCTCCGGAGTGACCCCGGCCTGGTTGGCCATGTTCTGGGACTTGAAGGGGGCCACATCCAGCCCGCTGTCCCTGATGAGCCTGCAGAGGCCTGCGGTGACGAGGCTCTTGCCCACATCGGAAGCGGAACCCAGGACGGAGATGGCTTTTGTCATCTTTCCATCCTGATATGTTCAGGCATCCTGGAGCCATGGGAAAAATTGTCTTCGTGACCGGACCTGTGCGCAGCGGCAAGAGCCGCTTCGCCCTCGATATGGCCCTGGGGTGGGGCGGGATGGGCGTCTATGTCGCCACCTACCAGGTAGATCCCACCGATCAGGAGATGGCTGACCGCGTGCGTCGGCACCAGGCCGAGCGTCCGGATACCTGGCGCACCCTGGAAGCTCCCGGGGATGTGGCGCAGGCGCTCCTGGCCCTGGATCCCGTGCCCAGCGGGGTCATGATGGACTGCTTGACCCTGTGGCTGGCCTGGCGCATGGAGGCCAGCGACGAAGCCATCCTGGAGGACTGGATGGCCCAACTGGAGGCCTTCCGCAGGGCACCCTGGCCCCTCGTCATCGTGGGTAATGAAGTGGGTTGGTCTCCGGTCCCCGCCGACCCGGCCACCCGCCGCTTCCGGGACCTTGCTGGCTGGCTCGCCCAGGCCACCACTCGGGTCGCTGACGAAGCCTGGCTGGCCGTGGCGGGGTGCCAAATCCGGTTGAAGTGAGCCTGAAAAGACGCTTTCAGTACTTCCCCGCAGCCTTCTTCAGCCGCTCCCCGATTTCCTTGCGCAGCCAATCGGGCTCGAGCACTTCGGCAGCCTCCCCGAACTGGAGGACCCAGCGCTCGGGTCCGGAAGGATGGTTGGCCTTGAAGGTGGCGATGCCGCTCCTGCCATCCCTGGCGCTGCGGAAATCAAAGTCCGGCAGGGCAGGAGGGGCCTCCTTCAGGGACTGGACCCAGTGGGTGCCCTCGATGCGGAGCCGCACCTCGAAGGGTTCGTCGGTGCTGATCCAGCCGCCCACTTGGTAGCGGGCGGCCCGCTCCATGGCCTCGGGATCGGGCAGGGTCCCCACCCTGAAGGGCTTGGCCGTGAGGATGCGGCTGAGTCGGAGGTGGAGGGCCCGCCCGGTGGCAGACTCCCAGGCCAGGAGAAAGGTTCCTCCTGAGTAGAGATCGTGGGTGAGGGCGGCCGGGATGACCTGATGGCTCTTTGCCCGGCTGGAGCCTGCGGACCGGTATTCCAGCCTGAGGGACTTCCCCGCCTCCAGGGCCTTCAGGATGGGCTCCAGGACCTCCGGGGACTCCACGGGATCCTCCACCCCGCCCTGGATGCGGATGGCGTCCTGGAGCTGGCGGAAGATCCGGTGGTCCCGATTGGACATGCGCTCGCTGGCGATGCGCTCGATGGTGGTGATCTTCTCCTGCCAGAGGCTGGCCCCACCCTGTACCAGCATGAGGGAGGCGAGCCGGAGGGCCAGGCGGGCTTCGGCGGAGATGGACTCATCCCAGCTGGGGCCCTTGGTGAGCCGGAAGTGGATCACCGCCGGCTTGCCCGAGCGGGTCCGTTCGATGCGGGCACCCTGGTTCTCCAGGAGCTGGATGGCCCGGTCCACGGTGCGGAGGCTCACCTTGCCGAGCTTGCGCCCCAGCTGGATCTTGGTGACCCCGCTCTCTCCGCTGTCCCGCAGGATCTGAACCGCCAGCCTCAGCCGCTCACGATCGACAAGGCCTCCGGACTGGATTCCTGTAGCCATGCTGTCCCCCGCTGGAATGGGCCCAGCATCCCCTGTGGGACATGAGTTGTCAATCCCCGAAGGTGATCCCCAGGTCCCGGGCGGTCTGCAGGGTGTCGCAGTCCATGGGGACGGCCTTCATCCGGCCGGCCACCTCCTCCAGGGGGACATAGTTCACATCGGGGTGGGCCAGGGCCACCATGACCCCGTTGAAGCCCTCGTCCAGGGCACGGACAGCGGCCGCACCGAAGCGGAGGGCCGACAGGCGGTCGAAGCTGGTGGGACTCCCTCCGCGGAGGAGGTGTCCCAGCACCACGCAGCGGCTCTCCTTGCCGGTGATCTCCTGGAGATTGCGGGCCACACGCTCGCCGATGCCGCCCAGGCGCTCGGCCTGCCCGACCTCGGCCTGGGCCACCACCTCACTGTGCCCCCCCTGGGGTGAGGCCCCTTCGGCCACCATGACGATGCTGTAGAGTCGGCCGTCGTTGTCCCGGTTCCGGATCACCGCGGCCACCTTCTCCAGGTCGAAGGGGATCTCGGGGATGAGGACGGCATGGGCGCCCCCGGCGATGCCGGAGTGCAGGGCGATCCAGCCGGCGTAGCGCCCCATCACCTCCACCACCAGGACCCGCTGGTGGGACTCGGCGGTGCTGTGGAGGCGGTCCAGGCACTCCGTGGCGAAGGAGACGGCCGTGTCGAAACCGAAGGTGGTGGCGGTCTTGTCCAGGTCGTTGTCGATGGTCTTGGGGACCCCCACCACCCGCAGACCCTTCTG
Source organism: uncultured Holophaga sp. (assembly GCF_963677305.1). GTDB lineage: Bacteria > Acidobacteriota > Holophagae > Holophagales > Holophagaceae > Holophaga. The sequence goes on along the minus strand of NZ_OY781925.1, from coordinate 3,153,848 downwards.
GCAGAGGGCGTTGGCGATGGTCAGGCTGCCGTCGCCACCGATGGAGACCAGGGCGTCCAGCTCCTTCTTGGCGAAATACTCCAGGATCTCATCGCTGCGGTCCACTTCCTTCATGGTGCCATCGGGCATGTGGAGGGGGTAGTGGAGGGGATTGCCCCGGTTGGTGGTGCCCAGGATGGTACCGCCGAGATGGGTGATGCCATGGACCCGTTCCCGGGTCAGGCGGACGACACCCCCATCGGGATAGCGCTCGGGGAAGAGGATGCCGTTGAAGCCGTCACGGATGCCATAACACTCCCATCCCCGGTTGAGCGCGGCGATGACCACGGCGCGGATGACGGCATTCAGGCCCGGGGCGTCGCCGCCACCCGTGCATACGGCAATACGGCGGATTTTGGAATGGGTCATGATGCCTCCACGCTCACTCCTGCATTTTGGGACCCGCTCCCCCGTTGGCAAGCCCCGCGGTAATCTGTAGGCATGACCGAGACGCCCACCACCCCCTCCCTTCCGCTGCCGCTCCGGAGGAAGCAGGCCTTCCAGGCCTGCTGGAAGCCGATCCTGGCCAACTGGATCATCCCCGGCGCCGGTTATTGGATGGTGGGACAGAAGGGCCGGGCCAAGGTCTTCTTTACCGTTTATGTCGTATTCACGGCGTTGGCCTTCCTCCAGCTCTACTATGGACCGGGGGCCGGTCCCCGGGGTGGGGTCTATGTCCCTCAGATCTCGCCCCTGGCTTGGCTGCCCACCCTGGGGGCCATGGCCACCCTGGGCTCAGGTCCGGTCTACGGGGTCTTCGCCTGGCTCTTCGGAGGCGTCGGCACCGAGCCCATCCGCAACCTGACCCAGGAATACGGCGCCACCTACATCATGGTGGCCGGCCTGCTCAACTGGCTCTGCCTCTTCGATCTCTTCGACCGGACCACAGGGCGCTGGGTCTGGCGTCTGCGCAAGGATGAGCGGGACGCGCTGGCGCAGGAGAAGATGTCGCAGAAGGGCTGAGGAGGAGAAGGCCCCCTGGGGGCAGAGTGCCCGGGTCCAGGGATCCCCTCGCTGGATGGTGATGCAGACCCTATAGTGTGGGCAGTGTCGGGGTGCCCATGCCCTTCCTGCGGATTTTCCTCCAGGTTCTCCTGCTGGTGACCCCTCTCTGGGGGCGGACTTATCGCATCGCCACCACACCCTGGATGGGATGGGCCTTCCTGGATGTGGCCGAGGCCCGGGGCTTCTGGAAGGCAAGGGGGCTGGATGTCCGGCTCCAGGCATATCCGGACGGTGCGAGCTACCTGGATGCCCAGCTCTCGGGTGAAGCCGACTTCGCCTGTGCCATGGTGGCGGATGTGGTGTGGATCCACACCCACCGGGAGCCGATCCGTATCCTTCTGGAGACAGACTGGTCCTCGGGGGGGGACCGGGTCTTTGTGCGGAAGGGCAAGACTTCCGCCCAGCTGGAGATGGGGCCGATGGGATACTACCAGGCCCGCTACTCCCTGCCCTTTTTTCTCCACCGAGTCCTGCCTCGGGAGTGGCGCTTCCTGTTGAAGGTCCCGGTGGCTGAGCTCGCCCCCTCGGATCTTGCGGCGCAGTTCCGGGCTGGGCGGCTGGATGCTGGGGTGATCTGCGATCCCTTTTCGGCTGCACTGGGGCCGGAAGCCCGGATCCTGGCGAGTTCCGCCGACTCACCTGGCTGCATTCCCGAGTGTCTCTTCGGGAGCCGACAGGTGGTGGAGTCCATGTCGGAGGCCGAGCGTCTGGCCCTGGTCGAGGGGGTCCGGGAGGCCATGGACTGGATGCGGAAGCCTGCCAACAGGCCCCAGTTGATGAAGATCGTGTCTGCCCGCAGTTTCCGGAGCACGCCCTTCGATGGCTACCGGGACATGGTGACCCAAATGGAGGTGGCCCCGGTCCATTCCGAGCGGCTCCTCCTCGCCCGCAATGCCCCCGGGGGTGGACTGGAGCACTTCCTGGCCGAGCTGAAGCGCTTCCTGCTGACCTACGACTCCAGGGGGGCCCGCTTCCGGGAAGCTGAGCTCTTCGATGCCCGCTGGACCCGGCAGATCCTGACCCGACGGGGCGGGAGGCGGCCATGAGCCGCCGGATCTCCCGGCGTCTTTTGCAGGCCTTCACCTGGATCGTCATCCTGCTGCTGGCCCAGATCGCCGTCTCAGTCCTGAGTCAGCGCAGCCTCATGAGGACCTGGCGCCGGCTGGACGAGGATGGGGAGAGGGCCCGGCGGGTGGAGGACCGTCTGCACGGGGCCTACGCCCAGGCGGCCATTCTGGTGAGCAGCCGGGATCCGGAGCATATCGACCAGCGTGCCGGGCTCCTGCGCATGCAGCTGGGTGGGGTGGAGGCCCTGGTTCCACCGGGTGGGTTGGAGCCGGGGCTCCTGGACCGCCTCCGTCTGCAATACCGGGATTTACTCGATCACCAGGAACACTTGGCCTTCGAGATGGCCCGACAGGACTTGCTGCAGGTCATGCCGCTGCACGAGGCCGCGATGGCCCAGGTCAGCGCCTATCTCGCTCAGGCTGAGGCTCACCGCAGGAGGGCCCAGAGCGATGCCCTCCGCCTGAATGTGTCGGTGGGCGTGGTTCTGGGTGGGCTGGCCATCCTGGTGGCCCTCCTCTGGGCGCATCGCCTGCAGGGCGAGTTCACCGACCGTCGCCGGGCCGAGGCCACCCTGGCCACAGCCCTGGGGCGGCTCCAGAGTGTGCTGGACGCTTCCACCCAGGTTGCCATTGTGATGACGGATGTGCAGGGCACCATCCTGGTGTTCAACCGGGGGGCCGAGCAGCTCCTGGGCTGGAGTCAGGAGGAAGTGGTGGGTCGGGAGACGCCGCTGCTCTGGCATGATGCCCGGGAACTGGAGGAGTGTCTCGTGTCCATGAGGGGCCACGGGGAGCCGGAGTCCAGTCCCTTCGCGGTCTTCCGGCACATGGCCCTGGTCGGGGATCCGGAGAAGGCGCGCTGGACCTGGACCACGCGCCAGGGGGAGCGGCGACTGGTGGATCTGGTGGTCACCCCGGTCAATGATCACGAAGGGTCCCTGTCGGGCTTCCTCATGATCGCCATCGATGTCAGCGAACGGGTCGTCGCGGACCAGGCCCTGAAGGAGCAAGATGAACGGCTGCGGCAGAGCCAGAAGATGGATGCCATCGGCCAGCTGGCCGGGGGGGTCGCCCATGACTTCAACAACATGCTGGCAGGGATCATGGGGGCCGCGGACCTCCTGGGGGATGCCCTGCCCGCCGGAGATCCCCGGGGGGATCTGGTCAGGATCATCCGCAGGGCCAGCGAGCGGGCCGCGGACCTCACCAGCAAGCTCCTGGCCTTCAGCCGGAAGGGGAAGCTGGTCTCCACTCCCCTGGAGCTGCACCGCATCGTCGAAGACTCCGTGGCCCTCCTGAGGCGCAGCATTGACCGGAAGATCGCCATCCAGCTCTGGCTGGGGGCCGACCGGCCCCAGGTCGTGGGGGATCCCTCCCAACTGGAGAACGCACTCCTCAATCTCTGCATCAACGCCCGCGATGCCATGCCGGAGGGGGGGACCCTCACGATCCGCACCGAGGAGGTCCGGATCCCGGAGCCTCGCTCTCTTCCTCTAGGTTTTGAGCTGGAGCCGGGCTCCTATGTTGGCCTCTGTGTGGAGGATACAGGGCACGGAATTCCCGTTGAGCTGCAGGCGCGGATCTTCGAGCCCTTCTTCACCACCAAGCTGGACGGCAAGGGGACGGGACTGGGGCTGGCGGCCGTGTACGGGATCGTCAACGACCACCACGGCGGCCTGGAGCTCCACTCGGAGCCGGGGGGAGGCACCGCCTTCAGGATCCTCCTGCCTCTGGATGAGCGGCCCAGGCTTTCAAACCCCAAGGTGGGGCGCGAGGAGATCACGGGCGCCGGTGCCATTCTGATCATCGATGACGAGGATCTGATCCGTTCGACCACAGGGCTCCTGTTGGAGTCCATGGGCTTCGATGTGCTCCAGGCGGAGGATGGTCCGGTGGGCTTGGCCCTCTTCGCCAGGCATCGGGCTGAGATCCGCCTGGTGATTCTGGACATGGTCATGCCGGGGCTCTCCGGAGCCGAGACCTTCGAGCGGCTCCAGGAGCTTGATCCAGGCGTCCGGGTGGTCGCAGCCTCCGGGTTCATCAGCGACCACGCCGTTGCCCAGATGCAGGCCAAGGGCCTGCGGGGTTTCCTGCACAAGCCCTACAGTCGGGCGGAGCTGGCGGATGCAGTCAGGCAGGGCCTGGCCTGAGACGGGCCCCGCTCATGGGTGGGGTTCGCGCTTGGGCCGACCCTCCTTGTCGAGGTACTTGTCCGGGTTCTTCTGCACCATCTCTCCACACTCCTCGCAGCAGAAGTGGTAGGGATGGCCTTTGACCACCATGACGGGGCTCTTGGCGCTGACGGGGCCCCCGCAGGCGGGACAGACGGTGTTGGTGGGGTGCGGGCTCTTGGCCTGGGGGGTGGCGATCAGGGCGGCCGTCAGGAGCATGCTCAGCATGGTGCCTCCATGGGGATGCGTGGGGTGGAGAGTCCCCAGCATGGGGCGGCGGGGGGGGCTGCGCAACCCGGCCCGCCTGCCAGGGGGCAGGGCAGGCCGGGTCTGGAGGGTGCTACTTCTTGGCGTTCTTGGGGGTGCCGTCCTTCTTCAGATATTTGTCCGGATTCTTGAGCAGCTCCTGATCGCAGCCGGGGCAGCAGAGCAGGTACTCGTGGCCCCGGACGACGACCTTGGGGCCGTTGGGTTTCACCGCGTTGCCCAGGACCGGGCAGATGGTATTGGTGGCGGGCTTGACGTGGGTGGGGGTGACGGCCAGGGCCGCCGTGAGGATGAGGCTCAGCATGGGATCTCCTTGGGAGTGGGGTCAGGCTCGGGAAGCGTCCTTCGCTTCCAGAGGAAGTAAATCGCCGGGTAGACCAGGAGCTCCAGAAGGAAGCTGGTGGCCAGGCCTCCCACCATGGGGGCGGCGATGCGTTTCATGAGGTCGGAGCCCGTGCCGGTGCTCCACATGATGGGCAGCAGGCCCATGAAGGCAGCGCAGACGGTCATGGCCTTGGGGCGCACCCGCTTGACGGCGCCGTGGATGATCGCCTCCACCAGGTCGGAGGGGGTGTTCAGGCGCCCGGCCTTCCGGGCCTCCTCGTGGCTCAGGTCCAGGAAGAGGAGCATGAAGACGCCGGTCTCGGCATCAAGCCCCATGAGGGCGATGAGCCCCACCCAGACGGCGATGCTCATGTGGTAGCCCAGGAACCAGAGGAGCCAGAAGGCCCCCACGGCGCTGAAGGGGACGGCCAGCATGACGATGGCGGCCTTGAACGCGTGGCGGGTGTTGGCGTAGAGCAGAGCGAAGATCAGCAGGAGGGTGATGGGCAGGATCACCTTGAGCCGCTCCTTCACCCGGAGCATGTTCTCGAACTGCCCTGACCAGGTGAGGCTGGTGCCAGGGGGCAGCTTGAGCTCATGGTCCAGGGCGGCCTTGGCGTGCTGGACGTAGGTGCCCACATCCACCTTGGAGGTGTCGAAGTCCAGGAGTACATAGCCGTTCAGCTGGCCGTTCTCGTCCCGGATCATGGCGGGACCCAGGTCCCAGCGGATGTCCGCGATCTCCGAGATGGGGATCATGGCGCCGCCGGGGGTGGGAACGAGGACCCTCGCCAGGGCCTCGGGGCTCTCGCGGAAGTCCCGGGCATAGCGGACGTTGACGGGGTAGCGGGCACGCCCGTCATAGACGGTGCTCTGGTTGTCCCCGCCGATGGCCGTCATCACCAGGAGGTTGGCCTGGTCGACGCTGAGCCCATAGCGGGCCAGTGCGTCGCGCTTCAGGACGAAGTCCAGGAAGTAGCCCTGGGCCGTGCGCTCGGCGAAGGCACTCCGGGTGCCGGGGACCCCCTGCAGGATCCGCTCGGCCTCCACGGCGACTTTCTGGATACTCTCCAGGTCGCTGCCGTTCACCTTCAGCCCCACCGGGGTGCGGATGCCGGTGCTGAGCATGTCCAGGCGGGCCTTGATGGGCATGGTCCAGGCGTTGGGGATGGCCGGGAGCCTGACGGCCCTGTCCAGGTCCGCCACGATGTCCTCCTGGGTGATGCGGTCCCTCCAGAAGGGGCGGAGGATCGCCTTCAGGAAGTCCGGAGCCCAGGAGGAGTACCAGCGGGGCCGCTCCCGCCAATGGTTCTCGGGTTTGAGGACGATGACCGTCTCCATCATGGCGAAGGGGGCGGGGTCCGTGGCGGTATCGGCCCGGCCCGCCTTGCCGAAGACCCGCGCGACCTCCGGGACGGTGCGGATCAGCCGGTCCTGCACCTGGAGGATGCGCTGAGCCTCGGTCCCGCTCAGGCCGGGCAGGGTGGAGGGCATGTAGAGGAGGGTCCCCTCGTTGAGGGGGGGCATGAACTCGCTGCCCAGGGCCATGAAGGCCGGGACCGTGGCGGCCACCAGGAGGGCGGCCACCACCAGGGTGGCCTTGGCGTGGCGGAGAACGAAGCGGCAGGGGCGCTCATAGAGCCGGTGGAGGAGGACACTGATGGGGTGCTTCTCTTCGGCGTAGTATTTGCCGACGGCCACCTGGGTGAAGGTCCAGGCCAGCCAGCGGGGGCGGAAGCGGAAGGGCTCCACCCGGGCGAAGATCATGCGGAGAGCCGGATCCAGGGTCAGGGCCAGGACCGCGGCGATGGCCATGGCCAGGTTCTTGGAGTAGGCCAGGGGCTTGAAGAGGCGCCCCTCCTGGTCCACCAGGGTGAAGATGGGCATGAAGCTCACCGCCACCACCAGCAGGGAGAAGAAGACGGAAGGCCCCACCTCCATCAGGGCGGCGAGGCGCACCTGGTGGAAGCTGCCGGGGCGTCCCGAGGCCATCCAGCCTTCGATGCGCTTGTAGGCGTTCTCCACCTCCACGATGGCCCCGTCCACCAGGACGCCGATGGAGATGGCGATACCCGCCAGACTCATGAGGTTGGCGTTCTGCCCCATGGCGTACATCGGGATGAAGGCCAGGGCCACGCTGGCGGGGATGGTCACGATGGGCACGATGGAGGAGGGAATGTGCCAGAGGAAGACCAGGATCACCAGGGCGACGATGATCATCTCCTCGATGAGCTTGTGCTTCACCGTGCCGATGGCCCGCTCGATGAGCTCGGAGCGGTCGTAGACCGGGACCAGTTCCACCCCTTCGGGGAGCCCCTTCTTCAGCTCCGCCAGCCGGGCCTTCACCCCCTGGATCACCTTGAGGGCGTTCTCTCCCTGGCGCATGATCACGATGCCGCTGGGGGCGTCCCCGATGCCATCGAGGTCGGTGATCCCCCGGCGCATCTCCGGGCCCAGGGTCACCGTGGCCACCTCCGAGAGCTTCACCGGGGTGCCATCGGCGGCCTTGAGCGCAGCCTGCTCCAGGTCCTGGGTGCGTTTGACGTAGCCACGGCCCCGGACCATGTATTCCCGACCGCTGTACTCCACCACCCGGCCGCCCACCTCGCTGTTGGCGCCCTTGACCGCCATGATGACGGCCTCCATGGGGATGCGGTAGGCCGCCAGCTTGACGGGATCCACTTGGACCTGGAACTGCCGGACCTGGCCGCCCACGGTGGCCACCTCCGCCACGCCGGGCACGCTCTGCAGGCCGTAGCGCAGATACCAGTCCTGGAGTGAGCGCAGTTCATCAGAGCTGTGGCGCCCACTGTGGTCCACCAGGGCGTACTGGTAGACCCAGCCCACGGAGGTGGCATCCGGTCCGAGGGTCGGCTGGACCCCCTGGGGCAGGGTGTTGCCGATCTTGGAGAGGTACTCCAGCACGCGACTGCGGGCCCAGTAGATGTCGGTGCCGTCCTCAAAGATGACGTAGACGTAGGAGTAGCCGAAGTCCGAGAGGCCCCGGACGGCCTTGACCTTTGGTGCGCCCAGGAGGCTGGTGACGATGGGGTAGGTGACCTGATCCTCCACCAGGTCGGGGCTGCGGTCCCACTTGGTGTAGACGATCACCTGGGTGTCGCTCAGGTCCGGCAGGGCGTCCAGGGGCATGCGCCGCATGGTCCAGAAGGAGAAGGCGAGCAGGGCCAGGGAGGCGGCGATGACCAGCCAGCGGTGCTCCGCCGAAAAGCGGATGACGCGCTGGAGAAAGGTCGGCCGATCGGGATCGTACGAGGTCGGTCCGCTCATTTCAGTTCCCCTGCATCTGGGCGAGGGCGGCCTTCAGGCGGGACTCCGAGTCCACCAGGAAGTTGGCCCGGACCACCACCTCTTCCCCGGGCTTAAGCCCCGAGGTGATTTCGATGCGTTCCCCCCCTGTTGCGCCCACCGTGACCTTCCGCGGCTCGAAGTGCCCCTCGCCGAGGGCCACGAAGACCACCTTGGACTGACCGGCGTCCAGCACGGCATCCAGGGGGACGGTCAGGGCCTTGCGGGTGCCGGTCTCCAGGGTCACGTCTCCGAACATCTCCGGCTTCAGCTCTCCCTTCGGATTGGGGACCTCTATCCGGACCCTTGCAGTCCGGGTGGCCGGATTCATGACGGGATCGATGAAGGCCACCCGGCCTCTGAAGCTTCGTCCGGGGTAGGCCCCCAGGCTCACTTCGGCTGGGGTGCCGATCTTCACGCGGGAGAGCTCCGTGTCGTAGATGTCGGCCATGACCCAGACTCGGCTGAGATCGGTGATCTCGAAGGGGAGCTCGGCCGGGGTCAGGCGGGCTCCCTCGACGACGTTCTTGGCGGTGACCACCCCCGCGATGGGAGAGCGCAGCACCAGGGCCCGCTGGACCTGGCCGGTCTCCTCCAGGCGATGGATGGTGTCCGCCGGGACATCCCACAGGGTGAGTCGGCGGCGGGCAGCTTCCAGGAGATCGGATCCGCTGCCCTGCAGACTGCCGGAAGCCAGGGCCTTCCGGGTCTTCAGGGCGAGCAGATACTCCTCCTGGGCGCTCACGAACTCCGGGCTGTAGTAGCTGAAGAGGGGGGCTCCGCGAGTCACGGCCATGCCTGTGTAGGCCACGTAGAGCTTCTCGACGAAGCCCTCGACCTTGACGTTGACCTTCCGCACCCGGGTCTCATCCGCGGTCACCTTGCCGGTGGCGCGGAGGCCTCCCCCCAGGGGAGCCTCGATGGCCGCCTCGGTCCGAAGGCCGATGAGCTGTTGGCGCTGGGGGTCGATGGTGATACCTGCATGGCCCTCGGGCAGCTCATGGCTGTGTGGATGCCCGCTTTCCTCATGGCCTCCTGCCTCCATGGGGACCAGGTCCATGCCGCAGATGGGGCAGGTGCCGGGGTGGTCCTGGATGATCTGCGGGTGCATCGGACATTGGTACATGGTCTTCTTGGGGGCCTCCTGGGGCGGAGGGGTGGCCGGGGATGGCGTCGGGGAGGGGCGGCGGGCCAACCAGGTGCCCCCGATGCCGACCACGAGGCCCAGGGCCAGGAGCCCCAGGCCGCGGAGTCTGTGAGGCTTGGTGGAGGGTTCGCGCATGAGGGACTCCGCTTACATGGCGGCCATGCCCGAAGCGCTCTCTCCGGCAGGAGAAGCGGCAGGCTTGGCGGAGGAGGTGGATGAGGAGCCGCCCATGCCCATCGCGGCGGGTCTCAGGGAAGGGGCGGTGATGGAGGGGGTGCCGTTGAGATTGAACTCCTCCTGGGCGATCTGGAGGGCGAGAACCTGGGCCAGGGTCTGGAGGAGGGCGCCCTGATCGGCGATCCAGCCGTTGAGGGCCTCCAGGACCCCCAGGAAGGGGCTCCGACCAGACTGGTACTGGGCCAGGGCCGCCTGATAGCTGGCTTCATCCTGGATCAGGAGACCCTCGCGGAAGATCTTCAGGCTGCTGCGGGCGCTCTCCAGCTGGGCCTCCCGCTCCCGGATGCGCTGGGAGAGGGTCTGGCGGAGACTCTCCACCCCCGCGGTGCCGGCCTGGTGGCGCCGCTCCTGCTCGGCGATGGCCCGATGCTGCTTCTGTCCGGACCAGAGGGGGATGGAGAGTGAGAAGCCCACCTGCCACATGGGATCCAGGGAGCCACGGGGCATATAGCCAGCCGTCACGGCCATATCCGGGAAGCGGTTCCGCTTGGCGAGATCCAGGCTGCGGCCGGCCTGGCGGGCGGCGAGGCGGGCCTCCTGGAGCTCAGGGCTCTCGCTTTCTGCCCTGGCCACCCAGTCGATGCCGCGGGGTTCCGGTTGCAGGTCCACCAAGTGGCTGGGGGTGGCCAGGGGGGTCTCAGGGGGGAGGGCCCGCAGGCGATTGAGCTGGGTGAGCCTGGACCAGGCTTCGCCCTCCAGGCCCACTGCGGCCTGTTTGAGACGGTTCTGCTCCACCTGGGCCCGGAGCAGGTCCGCCTGGGTGCCCTGGCCCACCTCGTATCGGACCCGGGTGATCTCGGCGGCCCGATCCCAGAGCTGCTGCTGCTGGCGGAGCAGCTCCTGCTGGCCCCGGACGAGGAGCAGGCCATAGTAGGCCCGTTTGAGGTCGGCGATCAGGGTGAGGCGGGTGCGGTCCGTGGCGGCGGCCTGGCCTTCGGCCCCCAGTCGGGCGATATCGGCCTTCAGGTCCCGCTTGCCCGGCCAGGGCAGGGGCTGGGTGACCATGATCTGGTAGTAGCTGGAGCTCATCTTCCCGACCTGAATGGACTTGAAGCCGTCGTTCTGGAGGCCCAGGGCGAGGGTCGGATCAGGCAGGGCCCGGGCCTGGGGGATGCGCTCGCGCTCCGCCAAGTCGAGCGCATGGCTGCGGGCGAGGTCAGGATTCCGATCCAGGGTCTCCTGGATGAGGCTGTCCAGGACCGGGTCGGGATGGGGAGCTGGGGAGGCGGGGGAGGGCGAGGCCAGGACCGGGATGGCTGCGGACAGCCCCAGATACAGGACCCTGCGCCGGGATGTAGGCATGGCAAGGCTCCGGATGGTGAAAAGGGTCAGTGACGTCGGGGGACGCTGAGCCTATCAGATCCGGAAGCAGGAGAGGGTGGCCTGCCGGTCAGGGGGGGACTCGGCTCCGCGGGGCTGCTCCGACAGGGCCGCCGAGGGGGAGCTTTCGGGAAAGCCTGTGCAGAGCCGCTCCGGACAGGGGTGGGTGCGGGTGGAGGCTTCAGCCGCTGCGGGCGCCTCCTGGGTGGGTGCTGAAGGGACCGCCAGACTGCTCTGGTCCGGGGCTGCGGGACCCCGTGCCGGTGCCCGGGTGGGCATGCCACAGCCGCAGCCTCCACCGCAGCAGCAGGTCTTCACAGGGATCTCGGGATCCAGCTGCACCGCATGAGCCGATCCGGCAAGGATCAGCATCAGCAGGGCGAGGACGGAGAGCAGGCGGTGCAAGGAGAAACCCCTCCGGGAATCCTAATGACAAGTGAGATGCTTTACAATGCCCCGGAGTTTCCTGTGGGGGGATGCCAAGCCTGGAGCTTACCCTGCATCAGGTCCAGGATGGCTTCGTAGAGGGCCTTGCGGGTGCTGTTGCGGTCGAAGGCCCGGGTGATGTAGCGGACTCGGACCTCGATGCCCAGGGCGCCCGGGATGACGTGGATGCCGGGGACGGTGGAGAAGGTCCTCACCCGGTAGCGGGTGGTGGCCTTGCGCCACTCCGCCTCGGCCTCCCGGGCACTGGCCTCGGTCCGTTCGGTGACGAGCTTCTGGATGCCATCGATGATGGGGTAGGGGTCGGTGCCCGGGGGGATCACCAGTTGGAGCTCGTCCCACATCCACTGTCCGGCGGTGGAGAAGTTGAAGAAGTGGTGCTCCACCGCATAGCTGTTGATGAAGGAGACCTTCCGCCCTGTGGGGTGACCCAGCTCGTTCCAGCTTCCGGTCTCCATGATGATGGTGCGCATAAGTCCCAGCTCCACGACCTCGCCCCCCACACCGTTGATCTCCACCCAGTCGCCCACCCGGACACCGTTCCGGCCCACCAGCACGAACCAGCCGAAGAAGGCGACGATGAAGTTCCGCAGGGCCAGGGTCAGGGCCGCACCGATGATGCCAAGGAAGGTGGCGAGCTGCTTGGGGATTCCGGTCACCGTGAGGAGGATGGCCACCAGCCCGATCACCAGGATGACGAGTTTGAGGAAGGATTGGAGGGTGGCAGCGCGGAGCTTCTCCCGGGAGAGGGTGTGGAGGATCCGCTCCAGGGCTCGGTGGAGGACAAAGATGCCCAGGACGATCAGGAGCAGGCGGAGCAACACCTTCAGGAGTTCATGGAGTGCGGTACGGGCCTGGGTGTCCGCCAGCTGACGCCAGCTGCCGTAGACTTCATCCAGGGCCTGAAAGTCCTCCAGGCGCTTGGTGAAGCTGGTGTAGCGCTGTTGGCGGGCGACAAAGGCCCGGAGGCTCTCCAGGGCGGCCTTCTTCTCCTCTTCCGAGGTCGTCCCCTCGTACTGGGTGCCTCCCTTGGCGAAGTCCCTGGCCTCATGGCGCGCCTGGGCCTTCTGGGCGGCCTCGTCCTTGATCTGCTGGGCGAGCTTGTCCCGGCGTTCGCCCATCTTCTGGATGCGTGCGCGGATCTCGTCCTGGGCCTGGGCAAGCTGCCGGCGCTTGGCGGCCTGGAAGCGCCAGGTCCGGATCCGCTCCAGCAGGCCTCCTCCCGCCGTCTGTGCCGCCAGGGCGGAGGCGGCCTGACCGAGGGTGCTGGGCTCCCGCTCCATGGCGTCGTAGGCCTCTTTGAGACGCTTGATCCGGGCCTTGGAGTCACCTCCCATGCGATCCAGGTCCTCGCGGGCGCTGTCCAGCTCGTCCTGGTCCAGCTCCAACTGGGCCCTGGCCACCTCGAGCTGGTCGTTCAGGTCGTCGCGTCGGGTCTCCAGGGCATGGGCGAGCTGGCTCTCCAGGTTCCGGATGCTGCGCTGGTCGGCTTCCACCGCGTCTTCGGCTTTGTCGACCAGGGCTGTCTGCTCCTTCATCTCCGCGGACATCCCCACCGGGGCCTCGGCGGTCCGGCGCATGGCCATGTTGAAGGAGAGGGTCAGCTCATGATTGGCCAGGCGCTCTGCCTGACGGGCCAGTTCCTGCTCCTCCGGGGTGCCGGCCTGGCTGCCCAGCTGCCGGGTCGCCAGGAGGTAGCGGGTTTCGACGGTGCGTTCCTTGACGACGGGTTTGGCCTTGCCGCTGGCGGTCCTCCCCCGCAGGCGGGCCACCAGCCCGGCCGGGGGGCCGGAGCTGCGGGTCCAGAAGAGTCCGCCGCTGACCGCGAGAAGCAGGATCAGAAGGAGCGCGGAGCCGATCCAGTGGACGCGTCTCACGACAGCACCACCCGGTGGATTTCGGCGGAGTGCTCCCGCTGCACTGTGCGTGGGTGGCGGACGGCCGGGAGGCCGAAGGGCATGGCGTAGTAGGCGTGATCCCTGGGCAGGCCCAGGAGGGTCTTGAGCTCGGGGGCGGTCTCCAGGGCGTAGCAAGCGAAACCGGACCAGACTGTGCCAAGCCCCGCACTCTGAGCCAGGAGCTCGAAGGTGGCCAGGGCCAGGTCCACATCCTGCTGGGGTGTGGAGACATGGGGCGGGGCGGAGACCACCAGCAGGTGGGGGGCACCCCGGAAGAGGATGTCGATACCGTATTTGGTGAAGGCCTGGTGGGCGTTCCGCAGGACGACATAGCGGTCGGGGATGTCTCCGGCGGCATCGGCGCGGATCAGGGCCTCGATGGTCTGCTGACGGAAGCGCTCCATGACCCCCAGGTCATCAATGAGTCTGAAGGTGAGCTGCTGGGCGTTGGTACCCGTGGGCACATGGGCCAGGCTTGCCAGGATACGGGAGAGCAGGGCGGGATCGACATTCTCGCGCCGGTAGTGCCGGATGGAGCGTCGGCTCCGAACCAGGTGGTCCATGGCTTCGAAGGAGGGGAGGCCCGTGGTGGGCTGACTGTCGGCAGGTTGCAGCCCATCGATGGAAAGGGCGGCCACGGGGCAGACGGCCAGACAGTGCTGACAGTGGATACAGCGGCTCTCCTTCGGGCCCTCCACGAAGGGGATGCCCTTCTGCTCCTGGCTGATGATCCGCACGGGGCAGTCGGAGACGCAGAGGCCACAGCGGGTGCAGAGCTCGGGATCGATGTGGAACTGGAAGGTCGAGGGGCGGGGCATGGGTACTCCTTGCCTCGATTATCTCCAGGTTCAGCTGGAGACGAGCCGCTCCCGCCGTGCATGTTGGATCCGGTCCCGCAGCTTGGCGGCCTCTTCGAACTCCATGCGGGTGGCCCGCTCCCGCATCTCCTTCTCCAGCTTGGCGATGGCCTTCTCGAACTCGGTGTCGCTGAGGTAGAGCAGGGGCTCCTCGGCGACTTGGTCCACCTTGGGGACGTTGACAAACTCCCGCGCCAGGGCTTCGCCCATGACATCGTCCAGGTTGCGCTTCACGGTCTCGGGGGTGATGCCGTGGGTCTCGTTGTAGGCCAGCTGCTTGGCCCGGCGCCGGGCAGTCTCCTCGATGGCGGTGCTGAGGGAGCCGGTCATCCGGTCGGCGTAGAGGATGGCCTTGCCGTGGACGTTGCGGGCGGCACGGCCGATGGTCTGGATCAGGGAGCGATGGTTGCGGAGGAAGCCCTCCTTGTCGGCGTCCAGGATGGCCACCAGGGAGACCTCCGGAAGGTCCAGGCCCTCCCGCAGGAGGTTGATGCCCACCAGGACATCGAAGACCCCCTTGCGGAGGTTCTTGAGGAGCTCCACTCGCTCCAGGGTGTCGATCTCGGAGTGGAGATACTCGGCCTTGACGCCCAGCTCCTGGTAGTAGGAGGTCAGCTGCTCGGCCAGCTTCTTGGTGAGCACCGTGACCAGAACGCGCTCATCCCGTGCCACCACCTGCCGGATCTCCTCCAGGAGATCGTCCACCTGGTTGCCCACGGGGCGAACCTCCACGATGGGGTCCACCAGGCCCGTGGGGCGCACGACCTGTTCCACCACCACGCCCCCGCACTGCTCCAGCTCGTAGTTGCCGGGGGTGGCGCTGACGTAGATGACCTGGTTCACCCGGGTCTCGAATTCCTCGAACTTCAGGGGGCGGTTGTCCAGGGCAGCGGGGAGGCGGAAGCCGAAGTCCACGAGGGTCGACTTGCGGCTGCGGTCGCCGTTGTACATCCCGTGGAGCTGTCCCGTGGCCACGTGGCTCTCATCCATGAAGAGGATGAAGTCTTCGGGGAAGTAGTCCAGCAGGGTGTGAGGCGGCTCGCCGGGCTGGCGGCCGTCCAGGAAGCGGCTGTAGTTCTCGATGCCCGAGCAGTAGCCCATCTCCTTCATCATCTCGATGTCGTAGATGGTGCGCTGGTGCAGGCGCTGCAGCTCCACAATGCGGCCCTCGGATCGGTACTGGTTCTCCCGCTCCTCCAGTTCTGCCTTGATCTGGCGGATGGCCACCTCCAGCTTGTCCTGGGGGGTGACGTAGTGGGACTTGGGCCAGATGGTGAGCTGGTCCAGCTTCTCCAGCACCTTGCCCGTGAGGGGGTCGATCTTGGAGAGGCGCTCGATCTCGTCACCCCAGAGTTCGATGCGGTAGGCCACGTCCTCGTAGGCGGGGTAGACCTCCACCACGTCGCCCCGCACCCGGAAGACCCCGGGCTCGAAGCTCATCTGGTTGCGGGCGTACTGGATGGCTACGAGATTCCGGAGCAGGATCCCGCGGTCCAGGGTGTCGCCCACGGCCATGGACACCGAGAGGTTCAGGTAGCTGCTGGGGTCGCCCAGGCCGTAGATGCAGCTCACGGAGGCCACCACGATGGTGTCCCGGCGCTCCAGGAGGCAGCGGGTGGCATTGAGCCGGAGCTTCTCCAGCTCGTCGTTGACCTTGGCGTCCTTCTCGATGAAGAGGTCCCGCTCGGGGACGTAGGCCTCGGGCTGGTAGTAGTCGTAGTAGCTGACGAAGTACTCGACGGCGTTCTCGGGGAAGAACTGCTTGAACTCGCTGAAGAGCTGGGCCGCCAAGGTCTTGTTGGGGGCGAAGATGAGGGCGGGGCGGTTGAGCCTCG
This sequence comes from uncultured Holophaga sp., assembly GCF_963677305.1. Classification (GTDB taxonomy): domain Bacteria; phylum Acidobacteriota; class Holophagae; order Holophagales; family Holophagaceae; genus Holophaga. Next base: position 3,137,931 of record NZ_OY781925.1, on the reverse strand, counting down.
CGATGGTGGAGGCCATGGCGAAGGTCTTGCCGGAACCGGTCACGCCCAGGAGGGTCTGGCAGCGCTCTCCGGCTTCGATGCCCGCCACCAGCTGGGCGATGGCCTCGGGCTGGTCCCCCGCGGGTGCGTAGGGCGAGACGAGCTTGAAGGGCAGGGCTTTCGGCATGGGGCTATTGTGCTCCCTCTGCGAAAGAAAGGCGAACCGGAGCTCTCAGAAGGTGGCCACCAGGCTGGTGGTCAGGAGGGTGTCCAGCTTCCGGGCGGGGATGTAAACGCTACCCAGGGAGACGCTGGAGTCGTCGATGGAGTAGGCCGTGATCGCCACCAGCTTGGGCACCCGGCGGTAGCGGTACTCGTAGGCGACCTTCAGGGCCAGGGTCTTGTTCAGGGAGGCGGTCAGGGCCTGCTTGAGGTTCGTCTGCCAGTCCTGGGTGTCCGACAGGTCCTCGAGGGCCATCAGGTCGGCGCTGTACATCGCCGAGGCTCCCAGCTTCCGCTTGAACTCCATATTCAGGGCAGTCGTCCAGTAGCCGTCCCGGGTGGTGCTGTCCGGAACGGTGGGGCGCTCCTCGGCATAGCCGAGGCCCAGATCCATCCTCAGACGGGTGGGTTCGCCATCCAGCAGGAGACGGCCCATGCCCAGGCTGCCGGTGTAACGGGCGTCCAGGCCGGAGGGGCGGTTGCGCTCCCAGCCGAGGCTGGAGAACCAGTACCAGCGGTCGCCCTTGAGGATCTTCTCCTCCTTGCGGAGGTTGAGGAAGCAGCTTTCGGCCGTGGTGGACCAGACCCGGGTTTCGGTGACTGTGGCGTCATCCAGGGTGTTGCCCGAGGCCGAGCGGGTCACCGTGGCAGAGGAGACCTTCAGGATCCCGCTTTTGATGATCAGGGCGCTCCGACCCCAGGTGTAGATGAAGTCGTTGGAGAAGCCCAGGGTGCGCCCCTCGGAGTTACCAGTGGTGGAGACCAGGGAGAGGGTGGCGACATCGCTCCAGGGGCGTTTTGGGAGCTCCGGTGGGGCAGGGGTGGATGGACCTTCTGCGTGGAGGGTCAAGCTCAGGGCCAAGAGGGCGGCAATGCGGGAAGAGGACATGGGCATATGCAGAAGGCGCCGACCCTGTGGGTCGGCGCCTGGACAGAGGGCTGGGCTCAGACCTTCCTGAGGACCAGGCAGCCGTTGGTGCCGCCGAACCCGAAGTTGTTGTTCAGGGCGTATTCTCCGTCGAAGCTGCCCGGGACGTTGGGGGTCACATCCAGATCGCAGGCGGGATCCTGGTTCACCAGATTGATGGTGGGGGGAATCCGGCCACTCACCAGAGCCATGGTGGACACGATGGTCTCCAGACCGCCTGCGGCGCCCAGCAGGTGGCCGGTCATGGACTTGCTGGAGCTGACCTTGAGGTCCTTCACGTGGCTGCCGAAGGTCTGCTTCAGGGCAAGGCACTCGATCCGGTCCCCGGCAGGGGTGGAGGTGCCGTGGGCATTGACATAGGCGATCTGACTGGGGTCAATGCCGGCGTCCTTGACGGCGGCGGTCATGACTCGGCGGGGGCCGTCACCATCCTCGCTGGGGCTGGTCATGTGGTAAGCATCACCCGACATTCCATAGCCGGCGACCTCTGCGTAGATCTTGGCCCCGCGGGCCTTGGCCATCTCGTATTCCTCGAGCACCACGATCCCCGCACCCTCGCCCATGACGAAGCCGTCACGATCCACATCAAAAGGCCGGCTGGCGGTCAGGGGGTCGTCGTTGCGGGTGGAGAGCGCACGCATGGCGCTGAAGCCTCCCACGCCCAGCTCGTTGATGACCGAATCGGAGCCCCCGGCGACCATGCGGTCGGCATAGCCGTGCATGATCAAGCGGGCAGCATCGCCGATGGCGTGGGTGCCGGTGGCGCAGGCGGTGGCCACAGCGCTGTTGGGACCCTTGAGGCCATATTTGATGCTGACGTTGCCGCCAGCCAGGTTGATGATCAGGCTCGGGATGAAGAAGGGGCTCGTCCGGCGGGGACCACGGTAGCCGCGGGCCTCCTGCCAGATGGTTCCCAGCCCGCCGATCCCGGAGCCGATATAGACCCCGAAGCGCTCTCTCTCCTCAATGGAGAGCTCGGCGTCGTGGAACCCGGCATCGATCATGGCCTCCTGGGTGGCGGCCATGGCGTACTGGATGAAGATGTCCATCTTCTTCTGCTCTTTCTTCTCGATGGACAGGTCAGGGTTGAAGCCCTTGACCTGACCGGCGATCTTGCAGGAGAAGTCGGTGGTGTCGAAGCGGTCGATGAGGCCGATGCCGCTCCGGCCCTCCAGTAGGGAACTCCAGGTCTCGGCTACGGAGTTTCCGCAGGGATTGACCGTCCCCATGCCCGTGATGACCACACGGCGGCGCTGGACTGATGTCATGGGATCACCTCAACGGCTGAAGCGCCGCACGGCATAGGATGGCGGCGCTTCGATTCGGATGGCTTGGATCTCAGGCCTTGGCGTTCTTCTCGATGTAGGTGATGGCGTCTCCCACCGTCTTGATCTTCTCCTGCTCGCTCTCAGGGATCTCGATGCCGAAGGCCTCCTCGATGGCCATGATGATCTCGACCGTGTCCAGGCTGTCGGCGCCCAGGTCGTCGACGAAGTGACTGTTCTCGGTGATGGAATCCTCGGGCTTGGCCAGCTGTTCAGCGATAATCGCGATGACCTTCTTGCGGATCTCAGCCATGTGCTCTCCTTCAAAACTTAGCGAGACTATCACGCAGCCGGAAGTCTGCCAAGCGACTAGGATGACAAGTGCGGAGCTTCCGATGCAAGTCACTGATCAGCGGGCCGGATGGGCCCTGGGGTGGAGCGGGTCCATGAAGGAGTTCCAGGCCCATCTGGCGGTGGAGAGGGGGCTCTCCGTCAACACCGTGGAGGCCTACCTTTCGGATCTCCGTCTCCTGGCGGCCTGGTCCATCGAGGCTGGGCTGGCACCGGGGGATCTGGATCGGGATGCGCTCAACCGCTTCCTTGTGGCCTGCCGGGGGGAGGGGCGGGCCGCCCGGAGCCTGGCCAGGCTCTCCTCGGCTGTACGGCAGTTCCTGGGCTTCCTCCGGATGGAAGGCGGGGATGGGGCTGGGCCTGAATCGGTTGCCAGTCCGCCCAGGGCACCCCGCGTGCTGCCGAAGACGCTCAGTGAGGGGCAGGTGGATGCCCTTCTGATCGCACCTGATGTCCAGACCCCGCTGGGGGTCCGGGACCGGGCCTGGATGGAGCTCTTCTATGCCACGGGGTTGCGGGTGAGCGAGCTGGCTGAGCTCCCGGCCCTCTCGGTGTTCCTGGACGAGGGCTTCCTGAAGGTCATGGGCAAGGGGCGGAAGGAACGCCTGGTGCCTTTCGGCGAGGGCGCTGAACACTGGATCAGGACTTGGCTCCGCCTGCGTCCCGGCTTCCGTCCCAAGGGCGGGGAGCTCTTTGTGGGGAGACGCGGCGAACCCCTCACCCGGCAGCACCTCTGGCGCCTGCTCAAGGGCTATGCCGTGAAGGCGGGCATCCCCTCCAGGGAGGTGAGCCCCCATGTCCTCCGCCATGCCTTCGCCACCCACCTGCTTGACCACGGGGCTGATCTCAGGGCCGTCCAGGCCATGCTGGGGCATGCCGACATCACCACCACCCAGATCTACACCCATGTCCACCAAGCGCGTCTGAGGTCGCTCTATGACCGCATGCATCCCCGGAGCACTTGAGGGGGGAGCCCCCCCCGGGGCTGGTGAAAAGCCGATGCAGGGAGGTGCAGCTATTTCTCAGCAGCTGCGCTAGGATCTTCTGCTTGCATTGTTTTTCCCCGAGGTTGAAGTCATGGATCCTGTCGTTTTCGTCACTGGCCACAAGAATCCCGATACGGATTCGATCTGCGCGGCCATCGCCTATGCCGAGCTCAAGCGCAAACAGGGGGTCCAGGCCGTTCCCTGCCGTCTGGGGGACATCAGCAGGGAGACAGCCTTCGTGCTGGATCACTTCGGAGTTCCGGCGCCGGAACTCCTCCAGACGGTGAAGACCCAGGTTTCGGACCTGGACATGGACCCGGCCAATGCCGTGAGTCTGGGCATCTCCGTCAAGTCCGCTTGGCGGGTGATGCGCCAGCAGAATGTGAAGACCCTTCCGGTGGTGGACGATGGCCAGAAGCTCCTCGGGCTGCTTACGGTCTCGGACATCACCACGAAGTACATGGATGCCATCGACAACAATCCCATTGCAGCGAGCTGCACACCGCTGGCCAATGTGGTGGAGACCCTGAGTGCCCAGCTCATCCGGGGCAACGGCAAGGAATTCGACCCGACCGGCAAGATTGTGATCGCCGCCACACATGCTGACGAGATGGAACCATTCATGGAGCCGGGTGATATCGTCATCGCCGGGAATCGCCATGACAACCAGCTGAAGGCCATCGAGGGTGGGGCCAACTGCCTGATCCTGACCTGCGGTTCCCAACCCTCCTCTGAGGTGCTGGAAGCCGCCGAGGCCAAGGGCTGCGTCATGATGACGACCCAGGCCGACACCTTCACCACCGCCAGGCTCATCAACCAGAGCATTCCCATCAGCCACGTCATGACCACCGGTGAGCTGGTCGCCTTCCATGTCGACGATTATGTGGACGACATCAAGGACCGGATGTTGAAGACCCGCTACCGGAGCTACCCGGTGGTGGATGACAACAATGTCATCCAGGGCTTCATCTCCCGCTACCACCTGATCTCCTACCGCAACAAGAAGGTCATCCTGGTGGATCACAACGAGAAGAGCCAGACCGTGGATGGCATCGAGGAAGCCGAGATCCTGGAGATCATCGACCACCACCGTCTGGGGGACATCCAGACCAACAAGCCCATCTACTTCAAGAACGAGCCGGTGGGCAGCACCTCCACCATCGTGGCCAATCTCTACTTCGAGGCCGGCATCCGGCCCACCCGGAGCATCGCAGGCATCCTCTGCGCCGCGATCCTCTCGGACACCCTCCAGTTCAAGTCCCCCACCGCCACCTATACGGATCGCCTCACGGCCGAACGTCTGGCGGACATCGCCGGCATCGACATCCCCGACTTCGCCACGGCCATGTTCCGGGCCGGCTCGACGCTCATCGGCAGGACGCCCCAGGAGATCCTGGCCCAGGACATCAAGGAGTTCCGTTTCCCCAAACACCGGGTCGCCATTGCCCAGGTCTACACCATGGGGGATTCGGGACTCGATGCCGTCCGCAGTGCACTGGTGGAGTACATGGACCAGTACTGCGCCAAGGCCGGTTATCACCTCCTCCTGCTCCTGGTCACCGACATCCTGAGTCAGGGTTCCGAACTGCTCTTCACCGGTGAAGCCGGAGATCTGGTGGCCAAGGCCTTCCAGGTGGAGACCGAGGACGGGCGGGCTCACCTCCCGGGGGTCGTATCCCGGAAGAAGCAGGTTGTACCGGTCCTGGCCGCCGCCATGGAGGCCGAATAGGCCTCGGGAATAGACGCCACAGCCATCCTTGGTTGATCATGAATCCGGAGAAGACCGCCATGGCCCCACGCCGCAGCACCAAGAAGACCACGACCCCCGACCCTGAGCTGGAAGTGAAGGCAGAGGCTGCGGTCCAGCCCGAACCTGAGCCCACGCCGACCCCCAAGGCCCGGAAGACTCCTGCAAGGCCCCGCAAGTCCAAGGTTGCCGAGGCCGTTGAACCGATCGAAGCCGCCGCTGTTCCCGCTGTCCCCCAGGCTGTCGAAGCCGGGTCCTTGGGCGAGGCCGCGGGGCTGCTCCCGCCCATGGCTGCGGCCCTCCTGGAGGCGATCCAGGGTGGCCGTGCCGTGGAGCTCCTCTTCGCAGATGCCGAGGCCAATCCCCCGCGAACCTTCGAGCCCCGTCAGCTATCCTACGAAGCCCTCAGCCAGGGCTGGTACGTCTGGGGCTGGGATCGCCGCTACAACGCTGAGCGTCACCACCGCCTGGATCTCCTGGTCGAGGTGAACCCCGTCGAGGGGCTGGGCCGCTCAGCCCAGGGACCCTACCCCGAGGGGGTGGCGGCCAACCAGATCGGCGGCTGGCTTGGGGGTGAGCCCATCCAGGTCAAGGCTGTCCTCCTGAAGCAGTGGATCTTCGCTGTGCGCCAGGCTCCCATGCCCTTCCCTGCCTTCACTCTGCAGGAACAGGAGGAAGGGAAGGCCCTGGTGAGCTTCACGGCTACGGATCTCCGGGCAGTGGCCCGCTGGTGCATGCAGTTCGGGGATGGTCTCCAGGTGCTGGAGCCCCAGCGGCTGGTGGACCGCATCAAGCAGGTGGGGGTGCAGTGGGCGGGCAAACCGGTGGCACCCGTTCCTGCGGCAAAGCCCGCACCCGCCCCACGGCCTGAGAGGGCTCCCGAGGCCCCCCGCAGGGCCGAGGCGCCCCGGCGCGAAGAGGCGCCCCGCCGTGAGGAGGCCCCGCGGCGCGAGGAGAGCTCCCGTCGGGACGCTGCCGAAGCGCCTGCCCCCAAGGCCAAGTCCGGTCGGACCGAGATCCGCGTCGAGCGGCTCTGAGCGGCATGATCCAGGGATCCAATGCCCGGCCGGCGCTCTGCATGGGCGTCGATCCGGGCTCTCTCGCCTGTGGGTGGGCCGTGGTCTCGCGTCTGGGCTCCCGCCTTGAGTTGGTGGAGGCCGGAGTCATACGCTCCCCCCGGGGGGCCGACTTCGACCAGCGGATTCTGGGGATCCACAGGAGGCTGACGGAGGCCATCGAACTCCATCGCCCCCAGTTCATGGCGGTGGAGTCGCCCTTCGTGGAGAAGAACGCCGCCACGGCCCTCAAGCTTGGTCAGATACGGGGGGGCATTCTCCTGACGGCCGGCCTGCACGGCCTGCCCGTGGGGGACTACAATCCCATGCAGGTGAAGAAGGCCGTCAGCGGCTACGGATGGGCGGACAAGACCCAGGTGGGGAAGATGGTGCAGGTCCTCCTCAGCTTGAAGGAGCCCCTCCCCACAGATGCCGCCGATGCTGCGGCGGTGGCCATCGGGCATCTGCTGGCCACCAGGGGGTAGGGCGTGCCCCCCATCTCCCCTGCTCCCCGAGCCCGGCCTGAGCGGGCTTGGAGACACACCGGGCTCAGAGCTCTCTGATGTACTCGGCTCCCCCCAGGTTGCCCATCTGGTGGAGGATCCAGCTCTGGCGTGAGCGCACATAGCCGCTGGGGGCCTCGACCCGGAAGCGGTGGGGATTGGGCAGGACGGCGGCGAGGAGGGCCGCTTCCGAGGGCCTGAGGCGGCTTGCCGGCTTGTGGAAGAACTGGCGGGAGGCCGCCTCGACCCCGTAGACGCTGTCCCCGAATTCCACACTGTTGAGGTAGACCTCCAGGATGCGGCGCTTGGACCAGAGGGTCTCGATGAGCAGGGTGAAGTAGACCTCGAAGCCCTTGCGGACCCAGGAACGGGACTCCCAGAGGAAGATGTTCTTGGCAGTCTGCTGGGAGACGGTGGAGGCGCCCCGCTTCTTTTTGCTGCGCTCGTTGTGGGCCATGGCCTTCTCGATGGCCTTCCAGTCGAAGCCGAAGTGCTCCGCGAAGTTCTGGTCCTCGGCGGCGACGACCGCCACCCCCATGCTGGGCTGGATCTCGTCGAGAGAGACCCAGTGGTGATGGATCTCATGGGGTCTGCCGCTGAACCAGGAGCCCACTTCCCGCTCCACCATGAGGGCGGAGACGGGGATGGGCACCCAGCGCAGCAGGAGGACGATCAGGACGGTGCCCACGAACCAAGCGGCCACGGCGTAGCCGCATACCTTGAGAGCTCGCTTCCAAAGGGGTTTCCTGCTGCTTTTTGCCGCCTTCTTCTTCGCCCTCAAGATCGTACCCCTCTACTTCATTGACCCATGGCCGGGGGGATGGGGTCAACCAAAGGAAAGGCCCCGGCTGCAGCCGGGGCCTTGGTGTTCTGCAGGAGCAAGGCGCCTGCAGGGTGCTTACTTCTTGATGCCAAGGATCTGGCGAGCCTCATCGGGAGTGGCGACTTCCTTGCCCAGGGCCTCGATGATCTTCTTGGTGCGCTCGACGAACTGGACGTTGGACTCGGCCAGGACGCCCTTGGACAGGAAGATGTTGTCTTCCATGCCGATGCGGACGTGACCGCCCAGGGCGATGGAGGCGGCGATGATGGGCAGGTGCATCTGGCCGATGCCGAAGGCGGACCAGGTGTGGCCCTGGCCCTGGGGCAGGTTGCGGACCAGGAGGCAGAGGTTCTCAACGGTGGCGGGGATACCGTTGGCGGCGCCCATCACGAACTGGAAGTGCTGGGGCCCCTGGAGGAAGCCCTTCTTCAGAAGGTAGGTGGCGTTGTAGATCCAGCTGATGTCGAAGATCTCGATCTCAGCCTTGACGTTGCACTCGCGCATCTTTACGGCGGTGGACTCGAGGAAGCGGGGGCTGTTCTCGAAGATGCCGCTGTGCTGCCAGTTCATGGTGCCGCAGTCGTAGGAGGCCATCTCGGGGCGCAGCTCGACGAAGGGCTTCTGACGGATCTCGTCGGTCAGGCCCAGGCCACCGGAGGTGGTCAGGTTCAGCACCATGTTGCTGCCGGCGGCGCGGATGAGGTCCACGGCCTCCTTGAACTTGTCGAAGTCCATGCAGGCGTTGCTGTTGTCATCGCGCACGTGGATGTGGGAGACGGAGGCACCGGCCTTCTCGCAGGCGAGGACGTCCGCGGCGATCTCCTTGGGGGTCAGGGGGACGTAGGGGGTGTCGGTCTTCTTGGGCCAGGCGCCGGTGTGGGCAACAGTCAGGATGACCTTGTTGGAAAGATCGGACATGGTTTTTCCTCGAAAAGGGGAGGGTTTGGGTGGAATCAGTAGCAGGCTTCGATGACGAGGGCGGTGCCCAGGCCGCCACCGATGCAGAGAGTGGCCAGACCCAGCTTGCCCTTGCGGCGGCGCAGCTCGTGGAGCAGGGTCACAGCGATGCGGGCGCCGGAGGCACCCACGGGGTGGCCGATGGCGATGGCGCCACCGTTCACGTTGGTCTTCTCGGGATCCAGGCCCAGGTCCTTGCAGACGGCCAGGGACTGGGAGGCGAAGGCCTCATTGGCCTCCACGAGGTCCAGGTCGGCAGCCTTGATGCCCATCTTGTCCAGGGCCTTCTTGGAGGAGGGGACGGGGCCGTAGCCCATGATCTGGGGGTCCAGGCCGGCGGAGGCGTAGGACACGATCTTGGCCAGGGGCTTGATGCCCAGTTCCTTGGCCTTGTCAGCGGACATGACCACCATGAAGGCGGCGCCGTCGTTGATGCCGGAGGCGTTGGCGGCGGTGACCGTGCCGTCCTTCTTGAAGGCGGGCTTCAGCTTGGCCATGGACTCATAGGTGGCACCGGTGCGGACGAACTCGTCGGTGTCGAAGGCGATGGGATCGCCCTTCTTCTGGGGGATCATGACGGGGACGATCTCGTCCTTGAACTTGCCGGCCTTGATGGCGGCTTCGGCGCGGTTCTGGCTGCGGACGGCGAACTGATCCTGCTCCTCGCGGGTCAGGCCCCACTTGGCAGCGATGTTCTCAGCGGTGATGCCCATGTGGACGCCGCTGAAGGCATCGGTCAGGCCGTCATTCACCATGGCATCGATCATGGTGGCGTTGCCCATGCGGTAGCCGAAGCGGGCCTTGGGGAGGACGTAGGGGCCCTGGCTCATGTTCTCGGCGCCACCGGCGACGATGATGTCGGCATCGCCGGCCTTGATGATCTGGGCGGCGAGGCTGATGGCACGCAGACCGGAGCCGCACACCTTGTTCAGGGACATGGAGCTGACTTCCTGGGGCAGGCCGGCCTTGATGGAGACCTGGCGGGCGACGTTCTGGCCCAGGCCCGCGGCGATGACATTGCCACAGAGGAGCTCATCGACCTGAGCGGGATCGATGCCGGCACGCTTGACAGCCTCGGCGACGGCGATGGCACCGAGTTCGGCGGCGGGGATGCCAGCCAGGGTGCCATTGAAGGAACCCACGGCGGTGCGGACGGCGCTGACGATTACAACTTCTTTCATTTCCTTTTTCCCTTCAGGAATGGTGCAGGGGTGCACTGCAAAAAGGAATGGAGACCCTCTCCGGGCGTCCGAGGACGTCGCGGGAGGATCTCCATTTCCGTGGGGCTCACTTGAGTACGTGCTCCGCCTTACATGGCGCCGTACTTGTAGATCCGGGGCTCGACGTTGGGGACGATGTCGTCCTCGTCGATCTCGGCGACGCAGCGAACCATGGAGCCGTCACCCAGGTGCCAGCGGATGGGGAAGGCCAGGAAGCGGAAGCGCTTGTTCTTGACCTTGTCCAGGTCGCCGCCGAGGTTTTCGACGCCGGTGATGCCGTGGCCAAGCATAAGCTTGTGGCAGGGCTCCCAGGTGCCGTAGCAGCCGATGTTCTCCAGGATGCCGAACTTGGCATCGTAGGCGGCCTTGCCGTGGATCTTGATGTAGGTGTCCTTGTCGAATTCGGCGTAGTACTCCTCACCGAACTTCTCGATGAACTCCTCGATGACGCTGCGGCCGGAGTAGCCTTCGAGCTTCATGCGGGTGCCGTTGTTGCCGATGGAGGTGTGGAGGGGGTGATCCAGGGCCTGCTGGTCCAGGGCCACGCACTTGACACCCTGCTTGACGAACCACATGCCGGCGTCGAAGCCGCAGCCGAGGGAGTAGTGGTAGTAGTCCTTGCTGTCATCGAAGCGACGGTGCATGCCGGTGTTGAGGCAGAGCACCATGCCCTTCAGCTCAGAGGTCTTCATGCCGGCGCGCTCGACGGCCTCCTCGAGGTGCTTGGGCATGATGAGCTCCCAGTCGGGAACGCGGAGGTCGAGGCAGACGGCGTCGCCGGCGTAGGCATCCACAGCCAGCTCATGGGAGTAGAGGGCGCGACGGCCGTCGAACATCTTCTCCATGACGTGGCGGGGGGCATCGGCGTGGGTGCCGGTGTGCATGGTGCACTTGATCATCTGGGTGAGCACGCCGGCCTTGGCCATGCTGTGCATGGGGGCAATCTCGGGCTTGGCGAAGTAGGGCCAGAGAGGCATATCGCCGAAGAAGGGGTGGCTGAGGTCAACAAAAACTTTCTTCCCCATGGGGGCCTCCAGTGTCAATGATGAGGTTTTGGATTGAGAATGAGTCTTAGGCGTTACTTGCCGTAGATCACTTTGATCAGGTATTCGGAAAGGTTCTTCTTCGAGGCGGCCATGGTCTCAGGAGTCCACTGCTGCCAGCCGTTGCCGGCGGCCTTGAAGCCCAACTCGCCCTTCTCGACCTTCTCCTTGAGGAGGGGGGAGGGCTCGGTGGAGTTCTCGATGTACTTCAGGATGTAGCTGTGGATCTGGAGGGTCAGGTCCAGGCCGACCATGTCCGAGTTCTCCATGGGGGAGAGCTGGGGCAGGCGCATGCCAAAGCTGCTCTTGATGGCCTCGTCCACGGTGGCGGCGTCGGCGATGCCGCGCTCCACGATGGAGATGGCCTCGCGCCACAGGGCGTGCTGCAGACGGTTGGCCACGAAGCCGGGGACGTCCTTGTTCACACGGATGGGGCGCTTCTCGATCTTCCGGAAGATCTCCATGGAGTAGTCCATGACGTCTTCGGAGGTCTCAGCGGCCTTCACCACCTCGACGAGGGGGATCAGGTAGGGGGGATTCCAGAAGTGGGCACCGACCAGACGGTCCTTGTGGACCATCTTCTGGGCGATCTCGGTGGGACTCATCACGGAGGTGTTGGTGGCGTAGACGCACTCACGGCTGGTAAGGGCCTCGAGATCGCGGAACAGGTTCTGCTTGATCTCCATGTCCTCGGCCACGCACTCGATCACGAAGTCGGCATCCTTCACGGCCTCGGCCATGTTGTTGATGGGGTGGATGCGGCTCTTGATCTCCTCGGCCTCGGCCTGGGTGAAGACACCCTTGTCGAGCAGGGGCTTGAGGTTGGAGTCGATGCGCTTGTAGACCTCATCGGCCGGGGTGGCGCGGCTCTGCAGCATGACCTTCATGTCCTTGCAGTACGCGAACGCCTGGGCCAGACCGCAGCCCATCAGACCAGCGCCGATGACGGCGATGTTCTTGAAACTTCTCATGGGAAACTCCTTAGTAATCCAGTCTGCCTATCCATGCAGAAAACGGCCCCGCCTTCCAGGGGTCGGGGCCGTTTCCGTGGCGCATCAGCCGGCGACGCAACCACCATCGACGTAGATGGCCTGGCCGGTGATGAAGTTGGAGGCAGGGGCGGCCAGGTAGACGGAGGCGCCGACCATGTCCTCGGGGACGGCAGCACGGCCCATGGGGATGCGATCGAGGAAGATCTTCTTGAGCTTCTCGTCCTCGAGCACCTGCTGGGTCAGGGGGGTCCAGAAGATGGTGGGGGCGATGGCGTTGACGTTGATGTTGAACTTGGCCCATTCGGTGGCCAGCTGCTTGGTCAGGAGGTCAACGGCGGCCTTGGAGGCACCGTAGGCGGCGTAGCCACCGGGGTGGCCGGCGAAGGCGCGAACGGAGGAGATGTTGACGATCTTGCCGTAGCCCTGCTCCTTGAAGACCTTGCCCACGTGCTTGCAGGCGAGGAAGGTGCCGGTGACGTTGATGTCGATCACCTGGCGGAAGTCGGCGACGGGGAAGTCCTCAGCGGGGTAGCGCTTGGCGATGCCGGCCACGTTGAAGAGGATGTCGATGCGACCGCACTTGGCCTTGACCTCGGTGACCAGAGCCTCGACCTGCTCTTCCTTGGTCACGTCGCAGACGACGGGGAGGCACTTGCGGCCGTACTTCTCGACCTTTTCCACGGCGGCCTGGAGGGTGGCCAGGGTGCGGCCGGTGACGACGATGTCGGCACCGTAGGCAGCCAGGGCCTCGGCGATGGTCTCACCCAGGGAGCCGGCGCCACCGGTGACGATGGCGACCTTGCCGTCCAGACGGAAGAGGTTCTTGATGGTTTCGGGGTTCAGTTCATGCATGGTTTTGTCTCTCCTTGAGCCAACGTGACTCAGGCGTTGGGGTAGTTGAAAAAGACCATTGTAGTGCTGGAGGTCACAATCTGCTGCAATCCTGGTGTGTCGGATAAATTGTGACCGCCGTTGCAAGGGTCATGGAACATCCATGGCATCACAGAGCGCCGGCTCAGGGGGCCGGGCAGGCAAAGCCCAAAGAGCCCCGTCTCACGGTGGCATCCTGGGGGGAAAAACTTGGCGGATACATGCCCAACTCACCCGTCTTAGGCCAATTCATTCTGGTGCAGGAGCCATCATCCCGAGTTCCCCCGGGACCGTCAATGGGGTCCGCGAAAGATGTCTGAACCACAGATGAAATAATAATAACAGTCTGAGGCTGGCGGAGTGAAGGGAATGGCGAATGTAGTGTTCATGTATTCCTGGCGGACACTGAAGGAGCATGGTCCTGAGCAGGGGTATCCATGGCTTTGACGGGCGACTAAGTTTTTGAATTCTGCACAAATGTGTCGGTAGTGTCACACGGTGATCAAGTTTTGGGACGTGATGAAGATGCTTGATATTTGAAAAATTTGTTACAAATCCTCGACTCTGAATAGGCCGTCTGCGGGAAGGTCCACGCGCTTGTTCAGGGTCTTGGCCTTTCTTGTAAAAGCTGCAAATAAGGGATAAGGGATGATCTGTTTCAGGTGGTGACCCCTCGGCACGGGCTGGTCATACCAGGCGATCCCAGAGGCGTTTTTGCGTGCAAGGATGAATGAAACAGGAAAAATAGTTCAAAAAATTTCTAACGACCGCTTCTCCCTGCCGTCGCCCGAAGGCACTGTCCTGGGCTGCGCCTCCTGTCCCCCCCCCAAACAGCGAACCCCGGCCTCAGGCCGGGGTCCGCTGTCTTGATGGATCGGGCCGACTACTGCCCGCGGGTCTTGTTGAACTCGTCAACGATGTGGTAGATGCGCTCCTTGGCACGCAGTTTCGCCTTCTTGAGTTCCACCTCCTCAATGGATTCGCGCGCAGTCAGGCGAATCTTGTTCTGGAGGTAGTGGAGCCGCTCATCGGCGGCCCGGTGCTCTTCCATGAGCTTGCGGAACTCGAAGTGTTCCTTCATCAGGCGCTCTTGCACGTCAGGCTGAAGATCCATGATCCCTCCTATCTGGCCCCTCACGGGGTGCGCTTTTCATGCCCAAAGGGTAGTCTCGCCCCCCTGAACGTCAAGTGAAGGTTCAGGCTGACCGGGGGGCGCGCTAGAATCCCCGCACCATGGATGTCCAGATCGACCAACTGGCCCTCAGAACGCCCTCGGGCAGGTGCCTGTTGGGGCCCTTGAGTCTTGAGCTGCGTTCCGGTGAGTGTGTCGTCCTCTTGGGGCCCTCGGGTGCGGGCAAGAGCCTCTTGCTGACGGCTGTTCTGGGACTCCTGCCCCCCGGAGTGGAATGCGGCTCCGGCGAGGTCCGCTGGAGGGGGGGGGGTCGGAGGCCTGAGTGGGACGCCTGTGCCTGGCTTCCCCAGGATCCGATGCTGGCCCTGGTGGGCAGCCTGACGCTCCGGGACCACCTCCGGTTGATGGGCGGCTTGGATCGGAGGGGGCGTGTGACGGGGCGGGCAGGCTCCCTGTTGGAGGGGCTGCTCCTGTCCTCATCCGACGGATTTCTGGGGTGTGTTCCGCGGGCCTTGAGCGGCGGAGAAGCCCAGCGTTTCGGGCTCGTCCTCGCTCTGCTGGGTTCCCCGGAGCTTCTGCTGCTGGATGAGCCCACGGCCTCCTTGGATCCTGCGGCTTCAGACGCCCTGCTGGGCCTCCTCCGGGCCGAGCATCAGTGCCGTGGCATGGGCTGGTTGCTGTCGACCCAGGACCTGGAGCTGGCTCAGCAGGGGACCGACCGGGTCATGGTGCTGAGTGGTGGACAGGTGGTGGAAGTGCTCCGTCCTCCCCTGCTCAGGTCTCGGCTCCTCACTCCCTGTGCCCGCCAGCTGGTCGAGGCTGCCGAGGGCCCTCCAGGAGAGGCTCCGCTGCTGGTGTGAGGGCTGCGGCTTCCTCTCCCTGTCTCATTACGGCGGGTGCTTTGGGACCGGCCAGCCCTATCAGGACCCCATGGGCCCGTGGGGGTCAGCTGCCGGCGTCCTTCCTGTTCAAGGCGAAGTCCCGTCTGAGGTCGGCGATGGCCTGGCGCACAGTGGCGTCCCCTCGCCAGAACCGGGCGGTGAGCCGCAGCATCCAGGCGATGATCCATGCGTTGAGGGCCGCGGCCACTGCCTGCAGGAGCAGGAGAGCCCAGACCCGGCCCGTGGCGCCTCCCCCCCATTGCCAGCCAGCCAGGAGAGGCAGGGCCTGCAGGAGGCTCCTGATGAGGACACTGGCCAGGATCAGGACGGCCCACTGGACGGGGTAGCACCAGAGGGCGAGGAAATCCTCCCTGAGCCGCCTGAATGGGGGCATGGCGGGCTCAGCAGCACGGGACATGCGGCAGAGCCACCACTGGACCATCAGGGCTGAGCTCAGGCAGAGCGGGAGCAGCATCCGACCGCCCAGGGCCATCCAGGCGAGCCCCTGGATCCCCATGCCGCCGAGCCAGGCGAGGCACTGGTCGAGGGCCCATGCCACCGCAGTCAGGGGCAGCAGTCCGACGACGAGGGTGTCCAGCAGGCCCAGGCCCCAAGGGGCCCAGCGGGCCTTCAGGCCGAGTTCACCGGCTTGGATACGCCACCCGAACCAGATGATGAGGAAGAGGAGGACGAGCAGGGCCAGGGGTGTCCAGAACCCGCTCCAGGCGTGTTCAAGGCCTCCGTTCACCAGGAGCTCGTGGAGGTCCCGGGCGGTGAGCCGCTCACCCCAGTAGTGGGGAAGGGTGCTGTGCCCGGTGAGCTTCCTGAGGTGGGTCGCCCAGAGGGTGGGGACGAGGGTCTGGAGGAGGACCCAGGTGAGGATGAAGATCGAGGTGTTGAGGCGCCGCCCGCCGCTCCAGGTGGAGCGGGTGTGATGCCAGGGGCCCCGGGGCGTCAATGCCTCTTCCGTTTCTGCCATCCCTTTCCTTCCCTACAGCTTGAACTTCACCGTGAGGTCTGCGGCGACCTCGACCACCCGCTGGCTCTCAGGATGTCCCGCAATGCCCACGGTGTGTCTCCCCCGGGTGACAGGTATGGGAACCGAACCATCGCTCTCCACGCCGGTCGCCACGCCGTCGATGACGATGATGCCGGCAGCCGGGAAGGTGGAGACGGTCAGGGAGGAGACTTCGGGCAGCGGCAGCTGAAGGGTCTGGCCAGGCTTCAGGGTGAGGGTCCGGATATCCCGGAAGAAGACCTTGGGGCTGGCGATCTCGAGCCGATGAGAGCCTGCGGGGAGTTTGAGCGGGGAACCCGAGCGCAGTTCGCCTGTATCCCTTCCGTCGATCCTGGCTTTGAAAGGGTAGGCGGCGGAGATCACAAGACTGGCTGGCTGGGCGTTATCGACGGGCTCGGCCGGGGCGGGGGGTGCCGCAGCCTGGGGCTGAAGTGCGAAGACCTTTCCGCTGGGGGTCTCGCCCTCCAGGAACAGCTGGGAATAGCCCCGATCCCCCCGGGTGAAGGTGAGCTCATGGCGCTTGCCCTGGTCCCACTCCACGGTGGTGGGGGTGGGGTCCGGCAGGGCGACCGTGTCCATGACGACCAGGGCGCCCGGTGGGTCGGTCTGGAGGCGCTCCCGGGTCCGGAGCGCCTTGAGGTCCAGGCTGGTGGGACCGCCTTTGGTGAAGGTGTAGTCCATGGGCTCGTAGCCCTTGTGCTCAATCCGGAAGTGGTCCCCCTGGGAGGCCTTGATGCCCAGGGGCGTGGTGCCCAGCACCTTTCCGTCCCGGATGACCCGGGCTTCGGCTGGGTGGGTCACCAGGGTGACCAGGCCTCCCCTGCGGCTTCGGTAGGCGAAGAATCCCGCCCCCAGGATCACCACCAGGGCACCGATGCCGAGGGGAAGGGCGAGGGAGCGATGGGACCGGGGCAGGGCCGTCGTTTCTTGGGGAGAGGGGGGAGGGGGCTGGTCGAGCTGAATGCCGGTCTGGAACGGGGGAATCTGGCGCAGCCCTTGGAGGAGGGCAAGGCGGGCTTCGGGCGCCAGGCCGTTGACGGAGTCCACCAGGGCCCTCACAAAGGCTCCGCAGGAGTCGAAGCGCTCCTCGGGCCGCTTGGCGAGGACCCTGCCGAAGACCTTCTGCCAAGCGCCTTCCGCAAGTCCCGGCACCGGGGGGAGCACCTCTGCCGGGGCCTCGTTCACGATGCGATAGAGAATGGTATTGATGGAGGAGCCGGGGAAGGGGAGCCCGCCGGAGAGCAGCTCGAAGACCAGTACTCCGAAGCTGAAGATATCGGACCGGAAGGTGCTCTTGCCCTCCCTGATCTGCTCGGGGCTGGCATAGGCCGGGGTACCCAGGAAGGTGCCAGTCTGGGTCAGGCTCGCGTCCTCGCGCTTGGCAATGCCGAAGTCCATCAGCTTGGGGCGCCCCTCCTCGGTGAGGATGACATTGCCCGGCTTCACATCCCGGTGGATGATTCCATGGGCGTGGGCATGATCCAGGGCCGAGGCGATGCCAGCGGCGATCCGCAGTTTGGCCGTGAGATCCAGCTGGCTGATCTCCCCTGACTTGAGAAGGGCGTCCAGGGGATGGCCCGGAACGTATTCCATGGCCAGGAATGGCCCCACCTCGCTATCGCCCACATCATAGATGGTGACGATCCCCGGATCATTGAGGAGCCCGGAGACCTCGGCCTCGCGCTGGAAGCGCATCAGGAAGTCCTGGCGGTCGGCCTCGCTGCGGATGGCATCCAGGCGCACGACCTTGATGGCCAGCTTGCGCTTGATCCGGGGGTCCTCGGCCAGATAGACGCTGCCCATGGCGCCAGAGCCGAGCCGCTTCCTGATTTCATAGCGTCCCACCGTCAGGGGGCCGTTCTGGGTCTCTTCCATCCGGAGTCTTCCAATGTCTCCCCGGAATTCTGATGGGAAACAGCCCCCTTGTCACGGGGTAGAGGCCCCTGGGGGTATATTCATCCCCGGATGGGGGGGGCATGCGCATCGAATGCATCGCAGTGGGGACGGAGCTGCTCGTGACCGGGCGCCTGGACACGAACTCGGTCTGGATCTCGGAGCGGCTTGGGCGGATGGGCTTCGCCCCGCATCGGAAGAGCGTGGTGGGGGATGACCCCGGGGACCTGCGGGCGCTCTTCACCGAGGCCGTCCACCGCTCTGAACTCGTCATCTGCACCGGCGGCCTCGGCCCCACCTTCGATGACCTCACCAAGGAGATCTGGGCTGAGGTCTTCGGGACACCCCTGGCGGAGGATGCCCAGGTCCGGAGGGACATCCTGGACTTCCATGCCGCCCGGCACCGGGTGCCCCCGGAGAGCAACTTCAAGCAGGCCCTGGTGCCGGTGGGGGCCAGCATCCTCCGGAATCCGGCCGGCACCGCCCCCGGCCTTCTGTGGGAGTCGCCTGCGGGCTTCCCGGGGTGCCGCGTGGTGCTCCTCCCCGGGGTGCCCCGGGAGATGAAGGAGATCTGGGAGGGACAGGTGGAGCCGGTGCTGGCCCCTCTGGCCGGAGCACCGGTCCACACCCTGCGGATGGTGGTGGGCTCGGTGCCCGAGAGCGCCCTGGACGAACGGACCCGGATGCTCCGCGAGCGCCATGGCGACCTCTCCTGGACCATCCTTGCCGGACTCTCCCATGTGGAGCTGGTGGCGAAGGGGAGTGACCCCGGACACCTGGAGCAGGCTCTGGGTGAGTTCCGGGAGCTCCTGGGGCCTGATCTGGTCTGTGCTGGGGAGGGCAGCATCGAGAGCACGGTCCTGGAGTGCCTGAGGCAGCGCGGCGAGACCCTGGCCCTGGCGGAGAGCGTGACCGGCGGCCAGATCGCCGCCAAGCTCGTGGCTGTGCCCGGTGCCAGCGATGTCCTCCTGGGTGGGGGCGTGGTCTACTCTCCGGCGGCCAAGTACCGCTTGGCTGCGGTCCCTGCGGAGCTGCTGGCGGCCCATGGGACTGTGGCGGAGGCGACCACCCGGGCCATGGCCGAGGGCATACGGGCCTCCCTGGGGGCCACCTGGGCCCTGGCCACGACCGGGAATGCCGGTCCCTCCGGGGACCGCCACGGGGATGCGCCCGTGGGTACGATCCACATGGCGGTCGCCGGTCCAGGTGGAACCTGCGCCATCACCCACGTGCTCCCGGGTTTCCGGGGCGATGTCCAGGCCAGGGCCGCCTCCTGGGCCCTGGATTTCCTGCGCAGGCAGCTCATCTGAGCGTGGGGCGATCTTGGGTTGTGGGTGTGATTTGTTGCAATGGCTTTGGTTGAGACTCGAACTTCCGGCCGTCTCCAATCTGGTAAAATAACCCGATGTACACCCTCTCTCTGCAATCGTTCATCGCCTGGTGTGCAGGCGCCTTCATCGCGGGCAGCATCCCCTTCGGCCTCATCCTCGTGAAGCTGGCCGGGAAGGGGGATGTGCGGCAGCAGGGCTCCGGCAACATCGGCGCCACCAACGTCATGCGGGCCGGTGGCAAGTCCCTGGGCATCGCCACCCTGATCCTGGATGCCGCCAAGGGCTTCCTGCCGGTCTTCATCGCCCGGCACAGCGGGGTCTTCCCGGTGCCCCTCGCCTGGATCGCCTTCTTCGCCGTGGCGGGGCATGTCTTCACCCCCTGGCTCCGTTTCAAAGGAGGCAAGGGCGTCGCCACAGCCCTGGGGGTATGCCTGGCCTACCACGCCCTCCTGCCGGTACCGGCCCTGGTGGCCTTTCTGGTGGTGGTCCTCCTCAGCGGCTATGTGAGCCTCGGCAGCATGGTGGCGGCCCTGGTGCTGATCCCCTCGGCCCTCGGCCTCTTTGGGTCCCGCTTCTCCGGCATCGTGGCCCTGCCGGAGGCCACCGCGCGCTATCTCATCCTGGCCTGGGTGCTGATCCCGGGGCTGGTGATCCGCCGCCATGCTGCCAACATCCAGCGCCTGCTCTCCGGAACCGAAGGAAGGCTGTGGGGTCGGAAGAAGGCCCAGGCCGGGGAGGAACAGCGATGACCCGTCAGCCTGATATCGCCGTTTTCGGCTCCGGGGCCTGGGGCACGGCCCTGGCCATCGCCTGGGCACGACAGGGCGCCCATGTCGTCCTTTGGGGCCATCCCCAGTCCCAGGTGGATGAGCTGAACTCGACCCGGCGGCACCCCCGTCTGGGGCAGGCTGAGCTGCCCCCTTCCATCCGGGTGGTGGGCAGCCCCGAAGAGGCCTTCGAGGCCCGCCTCTGGATCAGTGCCCTCCCCACCCAGATCAGCCCCCGCATATGGGAAGGCCTTCTGGCGCGGACCCCGCGCCGGCCCGAGATCCTCATCCATGTCAGCAAGGGCATCCTGCAGGAGGGCCACCACCGGCTCTCGGAGGTGCTGGAGCCCATGATCGGTGTCCCAGTGGGGGTGCTCTCGGGACCGAGCTTTGCGGACGAAGTGGCCCTCGGCCACCCGGCGGCCATCGTGCTGGCCTTTCCCCCCACGGTGGAATCCAGCCGTGCCCTGCAACTCCAGACCCTCCTCTCCACGCCGCTGCTCCGGCTCTACCTGAGCTGGGACCGGGTCGGCGTGGAGCTCTGCGGGGCTCTCAAGAACGTTCTGGCCATCGCGGCCGGTCTGGTGGACTCCCTGGGCCTGGGCTTCAATGCCCGCGCCGCCCTCCTGACCCGCGGACTGGCGGAGATGAGCCGTCTGGTCGAGCGCCTGGGCGGTCGCTCTGAGACCGTGATGGGGCTGGCGGGCATGGGGGACCTCCTGCTGACCGCCACGGGACCCCAGAGCCGCAACCGGCGCTTCGGCGAGATGCTCGGCCAGGGGATCTCCCCTGATCAGGCCACCGACTCCATGGGGGAGCAGGTCGTGGAGGGGGCCTTCACCACCGAAGCGGCTCTGGCCCTGGCCGAGGATCTGGGTGTCGACCTGCCCATCACCCGGGAGGTCTCGCGCCTGATCCGGGGAGAGGATCCCAAGGAAGCCGTCGCGCGCCTGATGCGCCGTTCTCTCAAGACGGAGTGAGTGCCATGGGCGGGCGAGACTACAAGAGCACCAGCCTGACCGTCCTCATGAGCCCCGAGATGGCCAACTTCTCCGGGCATGTCCATGGCGGGGCCATCCTCCGCCTCCTCGACCAGGTGGCCTACGCCTGCGCCTCCCGCTACTCCGGTTGCTATGTGGTGACCGTCTCCGTGGACCAGGTGACCTTCCGGGAACCGGTGCACGTGGGGGAGCTGGTGACCTTCCTCGCTTCGATCAACTACACCGGGACCAAGTCCATGGAAGTGGGCATCCGCGTAGAGGCCGAGAACATCCGGGCCCGCTCCAGCCGGCATGTCATCACCTGCTACTTCACCATGGTGGCGGTGGACGAGGAGGGATGTCCCCTTCCTGTCCCCAGGTTGGTTCCCGAGGGGGCTGATGAACAGCGCCGCTGGGCCGCAGCGGTAATCCGCCGCGACTTCAGGCGGGAGGTGGAGCGGCAGGGCCGGGAGATACGTGAGCTGGCCCGGACCGGGCAGCCCCGGGACTGAAGCGGCTACTCCAGATTGGCGCCCTGTTCCCGGAGTTGCTCCAGGACGCCCTTGGCCTCCATCACCGCCCGGGTCATGGCCAGGCGCTTGCACTTGCTCCCGCAGGTGTTGATCTCACGCAGCACCTCCTGGGACCAGACGTCGAGGGCCTTCCCGGCCAGGCTCCCCTTCCGGAGGCGCTGGGCGAAGTCCTCCAGGTGGGCCTGGAGCCTGACCAGTTCCTCCCGGATATCCTGGCGCTCCGCCAGGGCGCCCGCCTCGGCGATGAGGCGTTCCGCGGGGAGCTGGCCCTGCAGCCGCGCATCCTGGAGAATCTGGTCCAGGCGCTGGCGGTAGAGCTCCGGCAGCTCGGCTGCCTGGGCCCCGGCCTCCTGTTCCAGGGTGCTGCGGAGCGTGCCCAGGCGCTCCAGACCCTCTTCAAAGAAGGGCTTCAGGCGTTCCGCCTCCCGGGTGCGGGCTTCGTTCCAGGTGGCCAGCAGCTCCTCAAGTCCAGACATCACCGCGCTCTCCAGACGCTCCGCCAAGTCGGAGGAGGGGGGGAGCCAGGCCCCCGGGAGCCTGAAGAAGGCCTCGGCTGTCAGAGCCGGCAGATTGAGCCACTCGGCGTCCTCCTGCCAGGTCTTGGCCACGGAGCGGAGGAGGGGCCGGTTGATCTGGGGCTCCAGACCCGGCTCATCCTGGACCTCCACCGTGAGGTCCACCTTGCCCCTGTTGGCGACGGCACGGACCGCAGCCCGGATGCCCATCTCCAGGGGGTGCAGGGCGGGGGGGAGGCGCACGGAGAGTTCCAGGGCCTTGTGGTTCACGCTCCGGATGGAGAGGCGCAGCTGCCCCAGGGCCAGGGGGCAGTGAAGTTCGGCATAGGCGGTCATGGATCGCATGGGGGCTCCTAGTCTTCGGTCTGCTCGGCTCTGGCCAGGAGCCAGGGCTTGTTGCGGATGCGCTCCAGTCCCTTCTCTGGGAAGAGCTCCAGGCCGGCGCCGGTACCGGGCTCCAGGGACATCCGCGGCACCGCGGCCCGCCCGAAGCCCAGGCGGCGTCCCTCCTGGAGGCGCAGGGGCAGCTGGGCCACGGGCCTCACCTCGCCGGTGAGCCCCACCTCGCCCAGGAAGAGGCAGCGGTCTGCCAGCAGGCGGCTGGTGGCACTGCTGACCAGGGCCGCCACCACCGCCAGGTCCGCCGCCGGATCCTCCACCTCCAGGCCTCCGGCCACATTGACATAGACATCCCGATCGTGAAGTTGCACGCCTCCCCGGCGTTCCGCCACTGCGCAGAGCATGGAGAGGCGCTGCCCGTCGATGCCGAGGGCTGTCCGGCGCGGAATGCCCAGGCCGGCGGAGGCCACCAGGGCCTGGATCTCCACCACCACAGGGCGCGTGCCGTTGAGAACCACGGTGGCGGCGCAGCCCGGGCGAGGCTCGGTCTCCAGGAAGAAGGGATTGCCCTCTGCGGCCACCAGCCCCCGTTCGGTCATGGCAAAGACCCCCAGCTCGAAAGCCGCGCCGAATCGGTTCTTGAGGGCCCGGAGGAGGCGGTGGTGGTGGTGGCGGTCCCCTTCGAAGGCCAGCACCGTGTCCACAAGGTGCTCCAGGACCTTGGGACCCGCCAGGGTGCCGTCCTTGGTGACATGTCCCACAAGCACCAGAGGGGTGCCGGTGGCTTTGGCCCAGCGGGCCAGGAGCTGGGCGCAGCCCCGGACCTGACTGACGCTGCCGGCGCTGCTGTCGAACTCGGGGTCGAAGAGGGTCTGGATGGAGTCCACCATGAGGAGGGCGGGCTTCATGGCCTCGGCCGTCTCCAGGATGACCCGGACATCCGTCTCGGCCAGGAGGCTGATCTCGGGCTTCTCGGCTCCCAGCCGCTGGGCACGCAGCTTGATCTGGCGTTCGCTCTCCTCTCCGGAGGCATAGAGGACTGCGCCCGGGGCCCGGGCGGCCCACTGGAGGAGCAGGGTGGACTTGCCGATGCCCGGCTCGCCCCCCAGGAGCACCACCATGCCGGGCACGAAGCCGCCGCCCAGGACCCGGTCCAGTTCATCAATGCCGGTGGCGGTCCGCTGGGTCTCTCCCAGTTCCACCTCCAGGAGGGAGACGGGTCCGGTGTAGTCGCCCTTGGCGTAGGCGCTCCGGGCGCGCTCCAGGCCCTTCCTGAGGGCCCCCTTGAGCTCCTCGATGCTGCCGAAGGCGCCGCAGTTGCCGCACTTCCCCAGGGGCTTGGGGTAGCGGGCGCCGCAGGCAGTGCATTCATAGGTGGAGGATGGACGGGCCATGCCTGAGTGTAACCGTTCCCCGGCAGGCGGCTGTGGTACCCTCGTGGATCCGCCATCGGGCCCAACACAGGAAGCACAGCATGCAGGAACTGAAGGATCGCATTCTCGCCGAAGGCGTCGTCATCGGCGGCTCGGCCCTCAAGGTCGACTCCTTCCTCAATCATCAGCTGGACCCCGCCTTTACGCTCCGCATGGGGCAGGAGCTGGCTGAGCTCTTCAAGGGACAGGGGATCACCAAGGTCCTGACTGTGGAGGCCTCCGGCATCGCCATCGCCCTGGCTGCGGCCCTGCCGCTGGGGGTGCCGGTGGTCTTCGCCAAGAAGAAGGCGGCCATCACCCAGGATGGCGAGACCTATTCCGCCGAGGTCTTCTCCTTCACCCGTCGGGAGTCCGTGCGGGTGGCGGTGACCAAACGCTTCCTGTCTCCGGAGGATGTGGTTCTGGTCGTGGATGACTTCCTGGCCCACGGAGAGGCCCTCAAGGGTCTGGTGGCCATCGTTGCCCAGGCCGGCGCCACCCTGGCTGGAGCCGGTATCGTCATCGAGAAGCGCTTCCAGGGGGGCGGGGCCGCCCTGCGGGCCCGCGGCATCCGGATCGAGTCCCTGGCGGTCATCGAGACGATGGAGGATGGCGGCATCCACTTCGCCTGACCCCCCACGGAGTCATTGGTCAGTCACTGCGCATAGCCATGGTGGGCCTTGCGGTGGATGTCCGTGTCCTATTCCAGAGATGGGATGATGGGTGCCTGTTCCTAATCACTGGACTGCTGGATTGTCAATCCAGAATTTTTGGTCAATTTGCTGTATTGCAGAAAGAAATTTCCACTTCTGCCTTCGTGAAGTAACACTACTTATTGCACCAATTGAGTGATAAGGATATCTGATTCCGCATCTTCTGTGGAAAACCTTGCGGATTCAGGGGGGGCTGGACCCCTAAATCCTCTCGTTTACAGGACTTTTACACGCTGCACAGAACTTTCTGCAGGTGTGTAAGTGTTGAAATGATGTGACTAGACTTTGTGTCTCGAGGGGCGGGACGGCCCTGCCGATGGGGCGGGTTTTCCACATTTTCCCCTTTGTTTCGTGTTGACAAGGCTGGATGCCTCGCGTTTCTAGGTGGGAGGCGAAATCCCCTGGGAAGGCTTCCTCTGCTGGACAGAGGTTGTCGGCTGGATGACTGCGCTACCCTGGGGTCATGTCCCTGCTGAGATGGCTCACAGCTCCCCTCGCCCCCCTCTATGGTCTGGCGGTGAAGGCCCGCAACCGGGGCTTTGACCGCCGCCCTGGGGCCATCGCCCGGGTGGAGGTGCCGGTGGTGTCCGTGGGGAATCTGAGCACGGGCGGCACCGGGAAGACACCGGTGACTCTCGGACTGGTGGAGGCCCTTGCAGGGCTTGGCCTGCGGGCTGCCGTCATCTCCCGGGGCTATCGGGGGAAGCGCCAGGTGGACCCCATGAGTGTGGACCCCGACTCCGATCCTGCCGAGGCGGGAGATGAGCCGGTCCTGATGGCCCGCCGTCTGGGGCCAGGGCGCGTGGTGGTGGGGCGCAGCCGCCACGCTGCCGCCCTGAGGGCACTCTCGGCCGTTCCCCGGCCAGACCTGTTGCTGATGGATGATGGGTTCCAGCATCGGGCCCTGCACCGGGATGTGGATCTCCTCCTGCTGGATGGTGTCCGGTACTGGGGTAACGGACGGATGCTGCCCTTGGGTGACCTCCGGGAGCCCATGAGCTCTGCGGCCAGGGCCCATGCCCTGGTGGTGACCCGGGGCAGCCGGGCCGATCGGTCCTCGGTCCTCGCCTGGTGGGAGGCCCATGGCTCCGGCGGCCCAGTCTTTTGGGTGGACTTCACCATCGGGGCGCTTCGCCGGGCCGATACCGGAATGCGTCTTTCCCCCGCCGATGTTCCGGGTCCTCTGCTGGCCTTCTGCGGGCTGGGGCATCCCGAGGCCTTCTATGCTGACCTGTTGGTGGCCGGCCTCTCCTGGAGCGACACCCGCTCCTTTGGGGATCATCACCCTGTCTCTGTGAAGGAGTTGGGGGAACTCCATGCCCATGCCCTTGAGCTGGGAGTCGTGGGCCTGGTGTGCACCGAAAAGGATGCCGTCAAGATGGGGCCCGGGCACTTGGTCGGTCTGGAGATCCCTCTGTGGATCGCTGAGCAGACTGTGCAGGGGCTGGATCCCCTGACAGATTTTGTGGTGGAGAGGCTGGAAATGCGCCGGAGCTCCCGTTAGACTCATCTACTGCTGCGGGCGTAGTTCAGTGGTAGAACGTCAGCTTCCCAAGCTGAATGTCGACGGTTCAATCCCGTTCGCCCGCTCCAAAGAGAAAGCCCCGAAAACACTAGAGTTTCGGGGCTTTTGCTTTCTTCGGATCGCCTGTTATTTGTGCCCAAGCGTGCATCTCTGGTGTATTCGCGGCGTCTTGTAAGTGCCCTGTTTGGACATGGTGTCGCATGGCGAAGGGCATCATAGAGGCATAAACTTCCAGGCGAGAAGTCGGTGCAACTCCTCCTGTGTGATGCCGAATGGGGCGACCAGGATTGCGAAGGGGTGTGTTGTGTTTGGCTCCCAGAGAGCTGGTTTTGGCACCGGGCCGAAAACGACCGCGGTCTTGGCTCTGCTCCAGGCCAACTCTGCGAACTCTGTTCTCTCGCTGTCCTGCATCCCGGCCTCCGTCGCTCGTTCTCCGGGAAGCCTACTGGTTGGCGCTGTGCGAGGCAATGTTATATTTTGTTGTAAATCTTGATAATATTCATCTTGTTCCTTGGTTTGCGTGCCGAGGAACGCTTTAGTCCTGCCGAAGTTAAGTCATTTTTTGCTTTATGTTTAAGCGAAAAATATGCCAGGAACAAAATTGGGGGGTGTGGGCTGGGAAAAGAAAATTTATCCCCGGCACCTCGGGTCACCCTCCAGACATCCGTTCAGGCGCAGGGTCGTCTTGATCTCGGCGTTCTCCTTCTGGAGATCCACGATGGCTGTCAGGGCGCCCTTCAGGTCGCTCCGGATCGCGTTCAGCACCGTCAGGGTCAGTGTGCCCAGGACCGTCAGGACAGCCCCCAGTAGGGCCAGCAGGATTGCGGTGTTCTGGGTCATCAGAACCTCCAGCCGAGACGGGCGCCTGCCTGCAGGCCGCCAGAGGTGGTGTGGTAGACCTCAGCCGAGGCCCTGAAACGCCAGATGTCGCGCTCGGCCCAGAGCCCCCGCTGCCCGTCCGTGCCGTAGCTCACCCCCACGGCCCAGGGGCGGGGCGGGTTGGCCTCCACCACCATGCGCAGCTGGCGGGCCTCCTCCTGGTAGGCGGTGGCGGCGTTGCCCCGGGCGGTGGCCTCGGCCTGGAGGGCGTCCCCCCGCTGGCCGCACAGGTCCAGGGCGTGGGCCTGCTGGGTGATCTGGATGTCCTGGGCAGCCGACAGCGCCCGGAGCTCCGGGCAGGGGTCAGTCTGGGGAGGGTCCGGCACCAGGGACCGCAGGCGGTCGATCTCCTGGGCCTGGGACGCGATGGTGGCCTGGGCACGGGCCAGGTCGGGGGCGAGAGAGGCAGCCTTGGCCTGCGCCTGGTCCCCGGCCTGGGAGGCTACCTGCCCCTGCTGGGCGGGGGGCGTGGGGGATGCAGGCGCGGGCGTGGGTGTGGGCCTGCGGCCATGGCAGCTCATGGCACCGGCACACCAGCCGATGACCAGGGCGGCCACCAGGAGGGAGAGGGTGGTCCGGATTGTCACTGGTCACCCCCCGCGTTTCCGGGGCCCCGCAGAGCGCCCAGCGCCTTGATACGATCCGCGAACCCGGCCAGCACGGCCAGGGTGATGGTGGAGAGCCCCAGGGCCCAGCATGCCCCGGAGCCGAGGTCCCCCGTCCTGGCGATTCGGACGATGCAGGCCCCCCCGATCCCGGCGCAGACGGAGGGCAGCACCACCGCAGCCAGGAGGACCGTCAGGAGCTGGGGGGACTCGGGGTGATCGGCGTTGATCAGGCGGGACCAGATGCTCATCGGGGCACCTCCGCAGCGCGGCGGAGCCAGCCCTGGAGGAACTTCCTGGAGGCGGGTCGGCTCGCCACGATGGCCTGATACCGGGCAGATGCAGAGCAGCAGAGGGAGTCCATCACCCGGTCAGGGTCGGCGGCGTTCAGGGCCGCCTCGGTCTGGGAGCCATACTCACCGTCCACCCGGGCGCCACAGGCAGCCTGGGCCATCCGAATGGCGGGGCGCAGGCCCATGTTCACGGCCAGGTCGAAGACCTTCGTGGCCACAGCCTGGGACGTCAGTCCGTCGAAGCGCCAGTATCCGGTCCGGTAGATGTCAGAGAGCTTCTGGGGGGTGATGTTCCGGAGGTCGATCTTGTCCAGATCCCCATCCCCATCAATGTCCAGCCCCTGGAGGCCGTGGTCCCGGCCATAGCCGAGGAACACCGCCAGGGTGACCCCCCGCATGGTGGCCCCGCCCGGGTCGTCCGGGTCATCGGCCCAGCCGCCTTCGTGGGCCAGGATGAAGGGGAGGGCTTTCACGATGTCAGCCATCTCAGTACCCCACCGCAATCCAGCCGATGGTGGTCACATGCTCGTTGGACATGACCGCATATTGGCTGGTGGAGATGATCTTGGCGTAGCAGTTCTGGCCTCCGGTGTTTGCAGAGCCTGTCATCATTCCGGCCACGATCACAAAGCATCCGTTGGGGAAGGTCGTGGGGAATGCGTGGGTCGTCCAGGCGTCCTCAGAACCGGAGGCCTGCCCCCACTGGATGACCAGTCCCCCCGGCAGTTTCTGGTAGCCGTTGGTGTTGAGGCTCTGCCCCAGGGCTGCTCCCAGGGTGTTCAGCAGGGCGGTGGTGACACCGTGGACGTGATCCGCCCGGGCAGCGGTGGTCCCGGTGCCCACAGCGGAGGAGGCACCCACAGCCGCGGGGGTGGTGGTCGCCAGTCCCGTGATGGATCCGAGCTTGTTCTTCAGGAACTCGGTCCGGTTCAGGAGCTCCTGGTGAGGGGTGTTGGCGGGACCGCCTTCGCCGCCCAGGACTGCGGTGGTTGTCTCGATCTGGGTGACATCGTCCCAGGATGCAGAGGGAGTGAGTGCGCTCATGGCAGGCTCCTAGATCAGGTTCAGGGTCCACACCACGGCCAAGGTGACATCGCTGGTCTTCACCACATCCACGGTGGTGGTGCTGGCGACCAGGACGTCTGCCTCGGTGTAGAGGGCGTAGTGGTTGAGGGTCAGACCATTGGCGGTGTCGATGTCGATCTCGAAGGACACCACGGTCTGGGTGGGGGTGGAGGTGATCGTCAGGCTGCTGATGTCCACGCTGCTGGAGCCATCCCCCACCCGTACGTAGGCGATGGTCGCCAACACCAGGGAGTCATAGTTGATGGCGCCATCGTAGACATAGGTCCCGTCATAGCGGGGGCCGCTGGCCTCCACCGAGGAGGAGATGGACACGCCAAGATCCAGGGAATCCAGGACACACCTGGCAGGCTTCCATGCCTCGATGACGGCCTTGATCCGGGAGAGATCCAGGGCGGTGAGGGCCTGCCCTGAGAGCGGCTGGGAGACCTTGAAGTGTGCCCATGTGTTGGTCCGCTCCTGGATGGTCATGCCCGGCCAACCGATGGCAGCTAGGGCCTGCTTCATGGACCAGGGCGTGCCGCGCTTCGCCTGGAGGGGGAGCGCATTGGCCACCATCTCCCGGCGGGCCTCCACCGAGGAAGCCAGGGCCCACCCCTGGTCCAGGATCCCGAACTGGTGGGCCAGGAGGGGGAGGGCCGCTTCCGGGCAGCTCGCCGGGTCGTAGAGGGAGGCCAGCACCCCAGTCACCGGCAGGGCGTCCAGGCGGGCCAGGACGGCCTCCACGGCGAGGGACCGGTCGTCCCGGATGCTGGGGGGAATCAGGCTACTCATCGGCGATCCCTGCGACCGTGAGAGTCACGGATCCGTTGGCCCACTGGCTCCGGGCCAGCACCTGGTCGGTCCATCCGGAAAGCTCCACCTTGTAGACCCCGTCCACGGATCCGAGCTTGGCGATGATCTGGGAGCCGATGAGGTCTTTCCCCAGGGCGGAGGCTCGGTCCTGGACGTAGGCGTCAGCAGCGGTCTGGACGGCGTCCATGACCTCGTCCTGGTCTGCGGTGGCAGCCAGGGTGATGGAGGCTGCGATGCTGTAGGCCACCTCTGTGGGGGCAGCGACCGTGACCAGGTCGCAGAGAGGGCGGACGGTCTCCGAGTCGAGGGCCTCCTGGATGGTGGCGATGAGCTCTGCGGAAGGCATCCCATCCTGAGATAGGGGGTAGACCAGGACCTCGCCGGGATCGCCGGTCATCACCCCCACATCCACCACCGAGGCATCGGCGTTGAGGGCGTGGTAGTAGTAGGCCTTCGCGGGGCCAGCTGCGCTGAATCCGAAAGGGGCGGCCAGGATCCTGGCCCGGAGAGCGTCATCGGTCTCTTCTGCGGTGCCACCGGTGGACTCGTCCAGGCTCACCACGGTCGCGGCGCTGGTCAGGGGACTGAAGGAGGTGCCGGCCACCAGGCCGTTGCCCGATGTCCCGGCGGCCTCGCACTGAGCGGCGACGTCCCCGTTGAGGCTCCCTGCGGGGATGGTTACATCCGCTGTGGTCAGCCAGAGGAGTCCACTGGTGTCGGTGCACTCCCATCCGCTGCTGATTGTGGTGTCGCTGGTGGAGGTTTCGGGCAGGGTCACGCGCCAAGTCACCGTGGCAGGCTCGGCCGCCTTGCGGCTGGAGACCCCCACGAGATCCCCCAGGGCCTCGAGGCGGGTCCCGGTGGCGTAGTCCACCAGGTTCTGCTCTGCGGCCGCCTGGATCGCCAAGCGCAGCAGCACCTCCCGATAGGCCATGACCTGGCAGAGGATCCGCTCCAGCTGGGCCGCGTAGAGCGTTTTGCCCAGGGCGGACTCCATGGAGGAGACCACCTCAGAGAGGATTGTGGACGTGGTCGTGGTGAGGAAGGAGGGTGTGCTCACCGATTGCTCCTGGGGAAGATGCGTCCCGTGGTGGGGGTCAGGCCCGCGTTGTAGGCACTGCCTCCGTTCACCGTCTGCGCCATGTTCTTCGCCAGGACCACGGCACCGCACGGGGTCGGTGCCGAGACTTTGGCCGTTGAATCATCTCCAGCAGTTGGGAAAGTCGCGTAAGTGGTCATTAGTCAGCCCTAATAGCAATGCCTGTAGATCCTCCATACGAGATCGAGGATGTCGAGCTTGCAAAAATCACCACTGAACTCCCATCCCACAGGGTCACAGATGGCTTGGATGCTGCAGTTATATCTGAGGTAAAATATGTAAATAACTGTGAACTTGCTGGCGTTTCTCCTGGGTTCCACCCGCGCACAGGGTATAAAGCAACGTTGTTGCCATTGACGCCAGTGCCAGCTGGTGGAGCCGAAACGTTCCAGTGGGTGTATTGAGTGTATGCAGCACTAAACGATATGTATTGGAATGCCTGTGCAGCCCCTCTGCCTAGAAAAGTCCAGATTTGCACACCATCACTAGTGTCATTACCCGAAGAGTTGTGGGTGCGTTCAATGGCGAATACCGTGATGCATCCGGTGTGCCACAGCAGTCCGCAGATTTGGTTAGTCCCACCAGAAATAACAGAAGGCAATCCTGTTGTATTTATCGCATCTCCAGAAAGAACTATCCTGGTCGATACTACACCTGTAAGCGTTCCAGCTCCGTCCGTTCCTGTCCCGACAGTCAACCATAGGCCAGAGTAACTTCCTCCGTTAACACCAGAACCGTATTCAATTTTGATAAATACTGGTGCTGCGCTCTGTATGGAGTCATTGAATCGCCATATTTCATAACCGGCAACGGTAGTTGCAGTGGTGGGCCAAGCTACACTCGACCAGTCGACTTGTCCACTATCTGATGTTTTAATTAAACCTACAGTTGCAAATGCATCGCTAATCCATTTGCCCCATGTGCGAAACATAGTTACAGTGTTTTGACCTTCAAACAATGCGGCATTATAAACAGAGGTCATCCTTACCTCCCCAGAACCCAGGGACCAGACTCCGAGGCACCATAGATCACCCCAGTCTCTCCGGCGCAAACCAGGACCCCATCCCCAGAGGTGGCCACCGGGGCAGTCTCCAGCGTCACCAGCCCAGGGACGCCATCGGTCCAGACCACCAGGGCGTCCCCGGAAGCCAAGGCGGAAGCCTCCTTCCAGACGCCCCAATCGGAGAGCAGGACAGCCGTGGCCGGGACCACGATGCCCTCCTGGACCTGCACCAGATCACCGGTATAGGCCGTGGCCGTGAAGGCGCAGGGGCAGAGCTCCAGGCCATGCCCCCCGTCATCCAGGGCGAATCCGGCAGGGGCCAGGGTGCCGAACCCACGGGCCTCCATGGCGGTGAGGGGCAGAACCCCGGTGGTCGTGGGGACGTACATCAGGCCTCCAGCGTGAGGATGGTCAGGGTGATGGTGGCGGTCCCGTCCGTGGCTCCATCCCAGGCCCAGGCGCAGAGCCCGTCCGATCCGGGGGAGCAGGGGGCGGGGTCCTCAGCGATGGCCAGGGCGGTGGAGGTGAACACATCCTCCAGGAGGATGCCCACGTTGTTGGGGGGCGCAGTTCCCACGTTCCGGGCCAAGTCGGTGGCCCGTCCGGCGGCGGTCCGGTAGAGTCGGAATCGCCCGGCGACCGTGGCGCTCTCGTCCAGGATTGAAAAGAAGCTGCCGAGGTCTACGGTCCCAATGGAGGCGGTGGGGGTGATGGTGACGGTGGAGCGGGTGACACCCCCACCGCCAGCGCCGGCCAGGGCTTCCTCCAGCCCATTCACATCGGCGATCTCGTGGGTGTGCTCGTTGTCGGCCTTCCCGGCGAGGGCGGTCTCCAATCCGGAGATCTCCGTGGTGGCATGGGTGTGGGCTGCTCCCAGGACCTCCCGGGGCACTCCGTCCCGGTCACCAATGGCTAGGCGGGGCTGGGTGGGGTCATCCCAGATGACGGCGGGTTCCGCAGGCTCGAGGCCGGCGGATAGGATCTTGGCGAGGGTGCCGCGCTTGAGGGCGATGTCCTTGATCTTCTTCCAGATCACAGTCACAGCTCACCTCCGTCCACCTCGCCGGAGATGCTGATGGAGAGATACTCGTCCGGCACCAGGGCCGAGGCGTTGAGCGGGGCGACGCCCCCAGGGGCCCCCACCGCAGAGGTCGGCACGTAGTCCCCGGTGACGCTCACTTCAGTGGTCGAGCTCGAGGATGAGCTGCTGGAGGAGCTGCTGGAGGAGCTGCTGCTCTCTGCAGGGGTCCAGGTGAGTGCCAGAGTCACCGCCCCATCGGAGGTCATCTCCTGGACCTTTACGGCAGAGAGGGTGATCCGGGGCTCCCACTTGGCCACAGCCTGGGAGACCTCCCGGATGATGGCCGCCACCGCGCCAGGGCCGGGACGGTCCATGTGCTGCAGGATGTCGCAGCCGAACTCAGGATTCAGGGGCACCGATCCCACAGGGGTGTTCAGCAGGATCTTCAGGGCTTGCGCCAGCTCATCGGTGCCCGTCAGCACATCGCCCAGGGATCCCAGGGCGAACTGCCAGTACGGAGCGGTCGGAAGGTCCATGCTCCGAGGGTCAGGCGGACCCCGGAGTGGGTCCAAGAAAGCGCTATGGAATCAATGCGCCGTGGTGGTTTCTGCTGTGCTGCCCTGGGCGGTGTGGGTGTGGCCCTGCAGGCTGATGGTTCCGCCCACCACATCCCCGCCCATTGTCAGGGATCCCGGAACTGCTCCGCCGGAGGAGGTGGTGATGCCCCCATTGGCCTGGATTACACCATCAACCTGCAGCACCTGAGTGGCCTGGACCAAGGGGGCATCCAGGATTACCTTTGTGGCCTTCAGGGTGGCCGTGCCCCCGGCCTGCGCCTCCACGTCGCCCGGGGTGTCCACCACCACCTTCCCGGTCTGCAGGGTGACGGCGGTGCCATCCTCCAGCTCCGCATGGATCGCCTCTGCAGAGCAGCTCGGGGCCGGATCTGCCGTGGAATAGACCCCGCCCAGGACTACCCCATCCTCCCCGTTCTCATCCAGGAGCACCACCACCTGGGCGCCCACCCGGGGCATGGCCCAGACACGGGCCCCGAGGGTGACCAAGGAGGCCACCGGGAGCAGGCCGGAGATCATGCCGTCCAGGTCAGGGAACTTCACCCGCACCTGGTGGCCGGCCACGGCAGTGACCAGCCCTCGCCTCCAGGTGGGAGCGGCTTGCTCAGGAGCTGACATAGCGGGCCTCCATGTCCGTGGCATAGCCTCCGGACCGGTCGTACTTGTGGGTGACGGATTTCATGAGCCAGAGACCATCCAGGACACCCCACCCGGACAGCTCCACATTCCCTCCGGCCACCAGGGACACGTTGCCAGGGAGGGCGATGGACCCCTCTCGCTCATAGGATTTGTGGCGCCTCAGGGCGGCCTTCGCCAGGCGCCGGGCGTGCCCCTTGCTCTCCACCCTGCGGTGGGACTTCTTCTTGTCCGGATGGGTCTGGTCGGCCAGCTGGACCTCCACCACCTCCAGCTCCTTGGTGTCGCCCCGGAAGAAGCTCACAGAACTGGAGGATGGGACCACCTTGTCACGGAAAGACCAGCTGGAGACATCCTTGCGCTGCAGGGTCAGGATGGCGCTCTGCGCCTCCAGGGTGGCGATCTCATGGAAGACCAAGCTGGAGCCCTTCACCGTGAAGATCAGGCCATGCTCCGACCCGAGGCGCTGGAGGAAGGCCAGATCGGCCTCCTGGTGCTGGGTGACCCTGGACCAGTGCACATCAGGGATGGTCCCCACCAGGGTGAGTCCGTGACGGGAGGCCACATCCTGGGCGATGGTCCGAAGGGACGCACCCTCGTATCCCTTGCTGCGCCTGGTTCGGAGGGCCTTCTTGGTGGCGTCTCCCACGGCGCGTACGGTGACCGTGTCTGGGGGGCCGCTCACCTCAATCTCGTCCACCTGGAATTCCCCGCAGGAGAGGAGCGGGCCGCCCTCGTAGCCGATCCAGGCCTGGATGGTGGAGCCCTTCACTGGGTACCACCCTCTGACCCAGCGTTGATCCACATCCTCCAGGGTGAGCTCGAGGCCATCCGCCTCCCCATCCATGTGGTCCGTGAAGGTCAGGCTGGTCAGGAAGGGGGTGAAGTCCCCGGTGGCATCCCGGTGGTTGACGTAGATCTTGACGATGGGGCGATCTGCCAACATCAGGACCTCCAGGGGGGCAGCCCCGGGGTGCTGGCATCCGCCTGCTCAATGACCGGGACCACCAGAGACACCCCGGCCTCCAGGATCGGGTTAAGGGAGACGCCGGGGTTGGCGGCGGTCAGGGTGGGGATCTGGTCCAGGTCGCCGTAGTACTCCCAGGCCAGGAGGTCCCATCGGTCGCCGTCAGTGGTGGTGTGGGTCAGGGTCGAGGCCATCACTTCGCTCCGGATGCTGTGACGGCTGGGGAGATCGTCCCGCCCTTGGGCTTGACCGCCTTCCGCTGGGATACCGTCAGGTCAGAGGGGGCCACCCACTCCTTCAAGGTCAGGGTGACCTCCGTGTTGCGGATGAGCCCCCCCGGCCAACGCTCTATGGCAGCCAGATCGAGGGAGGTCAGCAGCCATTGCCCTGCCCAGAGGCCCTGGTCAGGAAGCTCTCCGATGACCAGGTCCAGCACCTCCCCCGCCTCCATGGAGTCCTTCAGAACCCGCAGGTCCAGCTCAGGGCTGGAGTTGATACTGGTGTGCAGGCGGATTCGGAGCGTGAGTTCCTGGAGCTTGGGCCCCACGACTTGAAGGCGGGCCTTCCTCCCTGCGACCGGATGCTCGGCCACATCCATGGCCCACTTGTAGGCCTCGTCCAGCGGGCCCGCGATGGTCTCGAAGACCAAGTCCCCCAGGGATCCCCAACTCATCCGTGGCTCCTCATCGCTTTCCGGTCCATGTAGATCTCCAGCTGGCGCGTGAGCTCAGGCATCAGCTCCTGGGCCAGGCGGCGGCCGTCTTGGGCAGTGCCCTGGACGTTGACGCTCAGATGGATGACAACAGGCGCCGATGCGGCTCTCCCCGGGGCGGGCATGGCCAGGGACAGCGTGGGGACCATGACCCTGGCGACTTGTCCCATCTTCGCCAGGAGGGCCGTGGGCTTGATGCTCTCCGCGATGGTCTCCACTAGGCGGATCCGGTGGATGTCCTGGAGAGGGCCTTCCTTCGCTGGGCTGAATGGGAGGAAGCGGCGGATCTTGGTGACGATGGCCTTCACGGCCTCGACCGGGCGCATCGCGGCGCTCTTGATCCCTTCCCATATGGCCTTGGCGATGTTCGCCCCGGCACTCCAGAACTGCTTGGCCATGCCAGAGATGAAGGACCACAGGGTCGAGAAGACCGTCTTGATCTTGCTCCAGTTCTGGATGATCAACATGGGGATCTGGATCATGGGGAAGAGCCACTTGGCCCACCCGGGGACCTTGGACCAGATCCCCTGGAACCAGACCCAGGCGGACTTGAACCACCCGACCACCCGGTCCCAGTTCTTCCAGAGCCAGATGCCGGCTGCGGCCACTGCCACAATCCCGATGGTGATCATCCCCCAGGGGGTCATGGCCCAAGCGGCCGCCTGGGCGACGAGGGCCTTCACTGTGCCCCAGGCTGCAACCCCGAAGGTCTTCATGCCGGTGGCCAGGCTGGTGAGCACCGGGAATTGGAGGCGGGCCCAGCTTGCCAGTCCTGCGCCGAAGCTGCCGGACATCTTTGAGGCATAGGAGATGAAACGACCGGCATCCAGGGCCCCGCGCCCCAACGTCACGATGGGGGCGTAAGCCGAGAGCGCCATGGACCCCACTCGCAAGGCAAGGCCACCAGCGAGCAGGGTCATTGCAGCGCTCACAGCTGCGCCCAGGATCTTGGGGTGACGGGCCAGGAGGTCCATGGCTTTGCCCGCCCTCTCGATCCAGGGCATCGCCTGCGGCACGAACACCTGGGCCAGCTGGATCTTGAGGAGCTTGGCCTTCTCTCCAGCGGTGCTCATCATTCGGGTGTAGTCCTGGGCCACGACCCCACGTGCGCCCATGGAGTGAGCGGCGATGGCCCGGTATTCCTCGATGTGCTGCAGGGCTGGTGCCAGGAAGTTCTTGACCTGGACATCCCCGAAGAGCTCGTTGAGCTTGAAGGTGTCCCCCTTCGTGTCCCTCTGGATGATTTGGAGCATGGTCCCGATGAAGTCTCCAGACTTCCGGGCCTCTTCGGTCGCCGCTCGCAGGTTGATGCCGTGCTTGGCGAAGGTCTTCACGGCCTCCTTCCCAGTAATCTTGTCGAGGAAATTGGCCAGGTTGTTGGCTGCTACGCTGGGGTCATCGGTGCCCATCTTGGCGATCTGGCCCCAGGCTGCCAGCTGGACCATGCCCTCGCGGCCGTAGATTTTCAGATTCGCGGCCTTGGCTGCGAGCTCGGGGATGGACTTGGCCATGTCCTTGAGCTCGAAGGACCCCTCCTTGCCCGCCTGGGCCAGGGAGTCCAGGAGCTGCCGGGTCTCACCCAGGGGCATCTTCATGGTGCTGCCCGCGGTGAAGACCGTCTTGGAGAGGTCCTCCACCGAGGCGCCGGTGGCCGTGGCCGCCTTGGCGATGTCCTCCAACACGACCATGGAGTCGTTCTTGCTCATGCCCCGGCCCATGAGTGCCTGCAGGCTTTCGATCAGAGCCCCTTGGGTCTGGTTCGTCCTGGCAGAGAGATCCAGCAGCTGGGACTGGGTCTCCTTGATCTCTCCAGCGCTCAGGTTGGCGATGTTCCCCAGCTCAGCCAGCTGGTGCTGGGCTTCCACAGCGTCTTCCGCCATGCTCCGGAAGTTGAGCGCACCTGCCATGGCGCCCCCGGCGATCATGGCGTGGTCCCCCAGCATCCCCACACCCTTGATGACGGACTTCAGCTTGTCCCCGGCTTTCCAGGCGTCCATGATCTCGCGCTTGAGTTTGGCGAAATGCGACGTAACTTTTGAGATGGCTCCATGGGTGTGGTCGTATGCCGAAATGGAGATGCCAATCTCTTGAAGGGTCATGATGGTTTCCTTTGCTGTGGACCTTTTCCGAACGCTGGGCACCGACTGGGGAATGTGGTTGATGTTCCTGGCGGCCCTGTTCTTTGCTTTCCACGCCTTCAAGTGGGTGTTCAGGATTGGAGGGAACCTGCTCTCCGCCTTCTGGCACTAGCCCATCTGCTCCTTCATGGCAGCAGCCCGCGCTTCCTCGAAGGCGGAGGCCTCGTCCAGCCAGTAGAGGAGTTCCGAGGCCTCCATATCCATCAGGTCCCGATAGGACCATCCGGTGACCTTCCCCAGCCCTATGAAGGCTTGGGCTGGGATTCGGTAAAACCCAGGTCCACCTGCATCAGGGCTCCGATGTCCTCGGCATCGAGATCCAGGAGGTCCTCGTAGGGGACGGTGACGCCCCCGATCAGGGTCACCCGGGAGAGGAGGGCGAGGTTGTAGGCCCGCTCCCCTCCGTCCTTGCCGGTGAGCTGCTCGGCCCCCACGATGTCGCGGCCCGTGGGGCGGCGGACGGTGGCGGTCTTGCCCGAAATGGGCAGGGTGAGTTCTTGGATCGAAGCCATTACAGGATCCCCAGGTTGATGCGGAACTGCGCCAGGAGGTCGGTGCCGTTCACGCGGTGGATGTGGTTGTCGACATCGACGGCCTGGAGCTCGATGCCAGCGACGCGGAGGGCGAAGTAGCTGACCTCCAGCTTGTATTCAGGCTTGGCGTAGTCCTGGGCGGTGAGGGTGCCCACCTTGTTGCTGGAGCACCAGCCCACCAGGTCGAGGGAGACCGGCACATCGACCGCAGCCCCCCCGGCGTAGCGCTTGAGGTTGCAGCGGACCTGCAGCTTGATCTCAGCATCGGGGTCGCAGAACTTGCCATGCATCTCGGGGTAGAACCCGTCTGCCTTGAGGGTGACCTCCATGGCCTCCAGGGGGCCGGAGACCCGGCGGGTGCCGATCATGTCTCCGGCCTTGTGCTCGTTGGCCTTGTGCTTGACCTCAGGGACCGTCACCTCGGAGAACTGACCGACGAAGGGCGTCCCGGCCAAATAGACGTTGCAGTGTGTGAGCTTGGAGATCTGCATGGCTTAGCCCTCCAGGATCGAGCTGTAGAGGTTGACGTCGATGGAGGCCTCCCAGGTCAGGCGCTCCATGGGGCTGGGCGGCAGGAAGGTGTAGCTGATGACCAGATGCCCGGCGGCCAGCTCGACGCTGGAGTTCTTGGTGGAGTCAAAGAAGGCCTTGGACCCCTCCAGCACCGCTCCCCGACCCTGCAGGGTCCGGATGAAGGTGTTGGCATCCAGGACGATCTGATCGATCAAGGCCTGGGTGATGGGGTGGTCCATGTAGGCCAGGGCCGCCTGCTCCAGGCTCTCCTCGATGATGTCCGCCGTGCGCCGGGTGGAGACGAAGGTATCCACCGTGCTCTCCGAGGGGAAGGCGCTGGAGCGGTTGCCCCACACCCGGTAGCCCATGGCGTATCCGGTCAGGATGGTGGTGATCCCTGCGGCGTTCAGCTGGTTGGCCTCGCAGTCGGGATCATTGATGGCGCCCTCGATGGCCCGCTCCAGGCCAATGACGTTCTTGAGCTTGGTGTTGGAGACGCTCCACCAGTAGCCCTTGTCGTTGTCTTTGGCTGCCTGGGCTCCGGCCACATAAGCGCTGAGGCCCTCGACGGCCGTGTCTCCGTTGGCGTCCAGCGCCTTCACGTGGGGGTAGAGGATTGCCAGCCGGGTGGAGGCGTAGTTGAGGGTGGTCCCGCGGGCAGTGATGACCGCGCTGGGGGTCAGGCCCGCCTCGGCATCGATCCAGGCCACGGCGCGCAGCTGGCCGCAGAGGGTGTCAAGCGCTTCAGGGACCCCCGTGAGCAGGCAGTAGCCAGGAGCGATGATCTGCTTGGGGCTGTAGCCGTAGAGGGTCCGGCAGTCCCTGAAGGCCTGCAGTCCGGTCCTGGATCCCCCGGCGGTGGTGGTGCCGATGATGTCGGCAGCGGTCACCAGGGTCACATCAGGGGTGGAGTCCGTGACATGGGTGGCGGGGTCGAAGACGTTCACCACGACCACCATGCCGGCGCCCTGGCCGAAGATAGCGCGGAGGGCTGCGGGGATGCTGAACCCGGAGGTCTCCTCTCCGAAGTAGGCCTTGGCGTCCTTCTCGTTGTAGATCACCACAGGGGTGTTGACGGTCTTGTAGCTGGAGTCTTCCAGGTTGTGGACCGGGGCGGTGCCCACCAGGCCGATGACGGCGGTCTTGACCGTCTGGACCTGAACGGGCCCCGAGAGGGATTCCACGGTTTCAACACCGTGGAGGAAGGTGGCAGCCATCAGGCATCTCCTTTCTTGGTCTTGGTCTTCTTGGGGGTTTCAGGCGCAGGGTCGACCGCTTCGAGATAGCCGAGTTCCAGGTATCCCTGGACCAGGGGCTCTGATGGGTCGAGATCCACGGGCATCCCGGGGCGCAGGTGCATCCCGGCTTTCGTGGTCATGGGCCCGCGCCAGCGATACGTGGTCATGGGGTCACCTCGATGGTGGAAAGGGCGTCGCCCATCTGAGCCGGTTCGAGGGGTTCCTCGCCCAGTCCGGTGGGGTCTTCGTAGAAGGTCACGGTGAAGTCGAGGGCTGCGGCGCAGTAGGTCTTGTCCCGGTCCAAAGCGTCGAACTGGGTCTCCCCCTCCTTCACGTTGAAGGCGGTCCCGCCCAGGAATGGCTCGGAGAGCATGACCTGCTGGATGGTGGCGATCATCGGATCGAGCACCTGGTCCACCGGGGTGCCGGTGGTCCTGGCCTCAATGCGGACCTCCATCTCATAGCCGCGCATGCCCCAGGTCTGGGCATCCTGGATGGGCTTCACGCTGGTGATGTAGGGGACGATGGCGGGCAGTCGGTCCTTGTCGAAGGGCCTCATGGCATGGCGGTGTACTGCGTTGGTGGCATCCGCTGCTTCCAGCAGCTCCACCACCTTGGTCATGATCACGTCCCGCTGGCTCATCACGCCCCCAGGAAGTAGCGGGTGAGCGCGCCATCCCCTTCAGCGAGGAGATCGCGCACCACCCAGGAGGTGCCATCCACCGTCAGCGGGTCATCCACACCCAGCCCGTCCACGGTCTCCATCAAGACCGAGGGGGTGCCCACCAGGTCGGGCGCGTAGTCCTTCCCGGTGAGAGCCTCGGACTTGGTGGCACGGTCATAGAGACCCCGGGTGGTGAGTGAACCCACCACCACGAGGACGCCCAGTCGACGGGCCAGGGTCTGGAAGCCGCGGGCGCTCACTTCTTGGCGGCCTTCTTGGCGTCGTCCTCAGGCGACTCCACAGCCTTCCCACGGGCGATGAGCTGGAGGCCCTGGTGGTCGGGCACCTCCACCACATCATCCTTGTGGGCGTCCTTGCCGGAGCCAAGGCACACG
This sequence comes from uncultured Holophaga sp., assembly GCF_963677305.1. Taxonomy (GTDB): domain Bacteria; phylum Acidobacteriota; class Holophagae; order Holophagales; family Holophagaceae; genus Holophaga. The sequence goes on along the minus strand of NZ_OY781925.1, from coordinate 3,096,802 downwards.
CCGGAAAGCATCTTGATCTTCATCTCTGCCTCCTATCAGGCGACGGTGGCGCCGGTGCCCTTGGCGAAGGCCTCGGCGTAACGGAGGGCGATGTCCACCATCTGGAAGCTGGTGAACTCAATGAGGGCCTGCTTCTTGAGGGCGTAGGGGTCCACGATCAGCTCGAAGCCGGGGCCGAACTGGCCCATGAGGACCTGGGCCCAGTTGCCGCCGATGATGCCGTGCTCGGCACCAGCCCCCAAGGTGGCGGAGACCTGGTTGGAGGCGATGGCCTTGTAGCCGGCGATCATCCCTTCCTCGATCTTGCCTTCCCAGAGCATCTCGCTCCCGGCGGCCGCGGCCTTCAGGGTGGTCATCATCTTGGCCGCCAGGCCGGGGGTGGTGACGAATCCGAGGTTCCCCAGGAGGGCGTTGTCCGCGGCGATGGCGGAGATCATCTCCACCAGCTTGGCGAAGGTGGGGACCCCACCGAAGGCCACGGCGTTGACGCCAGAGGCCGCGTAGATGCCGGTGGGCTGGTTGTCCGCGCCGGTTCCGTGGAGGACGGCCTTGTCGTAGGCCAGGGCGTGGGCCTGGGCCAGATCCTCACGGATCATGGACTCGGCATCCTCGCTGGAGAGGTAGAGCAGCTGGCGGCTGATCTGGGTGACGCCCCGGAGGGTCTTGGGGCTGAGGGTCACCGTCCCGGTGGTGAACTGGGTGGCGCCGGTATCGGTGCCGGGGTTCTCAGCCACCCAGGATGCAGACGCGGCAGCGGTCTGCTTGGGGAAGGCGAGGGGGCCGGTAAGACCGGAGAGGAAGCGAGCGCCCAGCTTGAGGGCCACGGAGGCATTCCGCAGCATGGGGATCAACTCGCCCTTCTCGGTGAAGACCAGCTCCGCGGCCCCGCCGGCGGTGGCGGTGTCCAGGGCGCGGACCTGCATAGGCACCAGGATGCCCCCGCGCGCCTCGTAGCCCATGGGCATCTTCCGGGACAGGGTGTCGGAGACTTCGTGCTCGAAGCCGCGCTTCGCCTGGCGCCCCTCCGCACCTTCGAGGAGGGCAGCCATGGCGCGGGCATAGCTGTAGCCCTTCATCTCGCGCTCGGAGGCGCCCAGATCCTGGAGAGAGGGGGCGGGAGCGGGGAGGGGCTTGGACTCCATGCGCTTCAGGAGCTCCAGACCGGCGCGGCCCAGGTCCTGGGTCTGGCCGAGGATCTCCTCCGCGGCGGTGCGCCCCTCGGTGCCGAAGGTCTTTTCGGCGCTGGCCAGGAAGCTCCGGACCTCGGGGGTGATGAGGGCGCGGGCCTCAGGGGCGGGAGCAGGGGTGGGGGGGGTGGCCACCTGAGCGGCCTGGTTGGGGGCGGTTTCCGGGGGCATAGTCCGGTCCTCCATGTGGCCGGCCTCGATGGCCGGAAGGTTGAGAGCCCGCCCCACACCAACACCGTTGTCGGCAGGGACGGAAACGAAAGAGGTCTCGAGGGGGAGCCAGCGGGTCACCCGGATCTGGTCCGGCGCGCCCTTCTCCCCCTTGGTGATCTCGTAGCGCTGGATCTGGTAGCCGACGCTGATCTTGGTGCGGATACCGTCCAGGACATCCTGGAAGACCTCCTGGGCGCGGGCGGACTTGCTGAAGCGGACCACGCCCCGGAGGACGCGGTCCTTGTCGAGAGTGACGGACTCCACCACGCCCACCTGGTCGCGGCAGTCGTGGTCCATCAGGAGGGGGGCGCCGTCCTTCATGCGGCTGAGGTCCACCTCGCCAGAGCCATGGCCCAGGGTCTCGATCCCGAACCAGCGCTCCACGGGAGCCTCGCTGGAGATGGCAACTTCCACCGTCCGGGCGTCCTCGTTCACGGCGGACCGATCGAAGGTCAGGGTGCGGGCGTAGGAGCCCGCGATCTCACGCGGCGGCATCATCATCCTCCTTGGGTTCAGGCGCAGGGGGTGGAGCCTGCTGGGCTGGGGTCAGATCGATGCCCAGGGACCCCGCGAAGTCCTCCTCGTCGGCCAGCTCCTGCATCACGTCCCGGAAGACCAGGCCCTTCTGGGCGAGGATCCGGGTGCGGGTCTCGATCTTGGCGTTCAGGGCATCGATGGCGGCCTTCACGTCTTTGGCGGGGTCGATCCAATCCCACCCACGGCCCGCCCAGCTCGGCTTGGGGTCGGACTGGTAGGAGACCTTCCCGGCCATGCGGGCCAGGGGCAGCCAGGCGTCGAAGAGGGGCTGAAGGAAGCTCATGATCAGCCAGACCTGGAGGACGCGGTAGTTGTCCCGCTCATCAAGGAGCCCACCACGCTGGGATCCGTAGTTGGCGTCCCCCCGGTCATTGGCCAGGGAGGCATGGGCCACGGAGAGACCAGAGGCGACGATGCGGAGCATGGCCGTGGAGAATCCATCCAGAGCCGTGTTGGGGTGCTTCACATCCGGAACGTTCACATGGGCTCCCGGAGGAAGCCCCACGTAGGTGATGGGTCCGATCTCCAGGTCCTGTGGGGTGGGACGCTCATCCCCCATCTGGTCCAGGTCGGACTCGATGAACCCGGCCCGGCTGGCCTCGTGGGCGGCGGCGGCCACCTCGGCCTCCCAATACCTCCCCAGCAGGTTCAGGGTGAGCATGACGGGGGCGGACCAGGGGACACCCCGGGACTGGCGGGAGGCCTGGGGGCGGTACAGGTGGATGATCTCGGAGGCGGGCACCCGCTCTCTGCGACGCTCGCCGGGGGAGTCGGGATGCTGGGTCCACAAGTGGTAGGCCACCGGGCGGCCCCAGATGTCCTGCTCCACGCCCATGACGATCCGCTTCTGGGCGTCGTTCAGGGTGTGGTCAAGCCGATCCGGGTCCACGGGCTCCAGGGCGAAGCCACAGCGCCAGGCTGTGCCGTAGACCTTCCGGAAGAGGACCTCGCCATCCTGGGCAACCTGGGCAATGGTGGACCAGAGCAGGTCCAGCATGTTCCGCCCGTCCGTGCTGCAGGAACCTCCCCACCAGGACCAGGCCTGCTCCACCTCGGTGTTGCGGGCCTCCAGGGGCTTCTTGCCCCGGCGGATGTCGCACTGCAGCTGGATGCCTGTGTGGCCGATCACGTTGGTCTGCAGCAGCCGGAGATACCGGGCCATGACCGGGTTGTTCTTGGCGAGGTGGCGGGAGTGGGTCCGGAGGCGCTGGAGGTCTCGCTTGATCTCCTCGTCCTCGGCCTTGAGCTGGGAGCTCCAGGTGGCCAGGCGCTGCTGGCGGGCGGCCACCCAGCCGCGCCATGCAGTCTCATATGTGTCACGCACCAGGGCGCCGATCGCATCAGAGGGCATCGGCGCGGGCTTGGCCCTGAAGAGATCCAGGAGGCTCACAGGAACCTCACCGGGATGGCCGTGAAGGCAGACCCGCCCCGGGCCGCCCGGATGCGGGCGCGGTAGACGCCGATCATCTTCTGGATCTTCGCCGGATCCTTGAAGACGAGCTTGCGGTCGCTGATCCAGACTTCGGCCTCATCGTCCGCGGCCAGCCGGAGGAGGGCATCCTCGAGGGCCTCCAGGATCTGCTCGTCCTTGCGGACGGTTCCGGCGCCGGGCTCCACCAACAGGGCGCCAGCCCCCACGATGATGGACTGGGAATCCTTGGTCATCCAGAGCTGCCAGGGGCAGCGCCCCAGGAGCAGAAGGGACTGGGCAGGGGTCAGGTCCAGGGACCAGGCATCCCCACTCGCGGCACCCTCCACAGAGACTCGGGTGGTGCCGGGCCCCTGGAGAGTCCACCTCAGCGCCCACCCTGCGGAGGGCAGGTAGGCGCTGAAGGACAGGATCAGGCTCAGGCTGGCGCCAGCGGTGAGCGAGGTCGGAATCTGGTCGGACATGACCTGAGACTCGGGGCCGCAGGCTGGTCCGTCCAAGAAACGGTTATGGAGCAAGAGAAAGCCCCCCGAGAGTGGGGGGCGTGGATTGAGGATGCTGGAAGAGCGAGGCCTACTTGCTCTTCTTGGACGGTTGCGGTTTCCGGACTGGGACGGTCTCAATCACCGTGGTCTTCGGGCGGCGTTCAGCCTCCTTGATAGGGATGATTCTTCCAGTTCCAGCATCTCTGCCGATCTTACGTGTGTTAGCCACGATGGCCTCCAAAAGTGAAATCAACTCTTGAAAGCAACACATCGAAAATGCAAACTTGTCTTTGTGAGGAGGGTTTGCAAATCAATGATGTAGCTACGCCGCAGAGTTGATGGTTAACCCGACGATTTCAGCCACCACCAGGTGGCTGCTTTTTTATGGGCGGCCTCGACCGCTCCATACTCGGTCAAGACGTATATCTTGTGCCGATAGTTCAGAGTTACCCCAACCTATAGTGGCGTCAAGCCTATTTCGCACGATCCAATCCGACCCCGAGGGATCGCTCTGTTTTTTCAAGTATTAAAGGAGCCATTCACCCCTGTTCACCACCCACCTCCGAAGCCACCTCCGAACGAATTGATCACCCTTTTGGTCCGCTGGTTGGCTACTGGCTTTATGGCTGGGGCATCGGAGGGCGTAGCAGACTCAGGTTCAGGGGCTTTCCACCGCTCCCGCGCCTTCGCCAAGTCCTTGAACTTCGCCCGGTAGAGCACCTCCTGGAGGAGGAATAGGCCAGCCATGCACCCCACCTCCAGATCGAGGGCCTCGTTACGGGTCCGAGTCTTCACCCAGACTCGCTTGGTCCTCCGTGTCCGGCGGTCCTGCTGCTGGATCAGCTTCTCTGCCACCAGCTGCTCGAGGTATTCGTCGGTCGACCACTTGGGGAGGTGGATGTAGCCGGGGCCGTGGACCCGCTTCTGCAGCCGGGACATGATCCGGGTCTTGGCCGTGTCCGTGGCGATGTGGAAGAGCCGGATCCGGGCCTTGCGGGTGCTGCCTTCCTTCGCCAGGCCCGGGCGGTCCAGGTGCTCCTGCCCCTTGCTGGCGAAGATCTTCCGGGACTGGCGGGGCTGGACGAAGTCATAGACGGACTTGGAGGCATAGCCGGAGTCAACCAGGACGATGTCCGCCCGCACTGTTCTGCCATCTCGGAGCTTCCACCCCTCAAGGAGCCAGCGGTCGAACTCCTCCCAGACCTCCTCCCCGTCCGTGGGGCCATAGAAGATCCGGTAGTCCACCAGCCAGGATTCCTCCCCGGGGCCCCAGGCCACCACCTGGGCTTCAAGCCGATCAGGCTGGACATCCGAGAAGGCGGTCAGGGCCCCCGCCTCATCTGGGACCACCCCGCGTTCCCAATCTTCCAGCCGCGCCTTCAGCCCCTTGGCCTCCAGGGCCTCCCCTGTCTCCTCGAAGGTCTCGCCCAGTCGCAGGTTCAGGAAGGACTTCATGGCCTGGGAGTCATCCTGGGCGTTCTCCCACTCCTGGCAGAGCTCGGGCCAGTTCTTCTTGGCCAGGCTGTACAGGGCGTTGATGTAGAACCCACGGTGGGGGTTCTCGGGGTCCTCATGGACCCAGCGCCCCCTGGCCACCATGTCCCACTTGGCCTCTTCGTGGATCAGGGATCCGCATCCAGAGCAGGTATAGCCCACGGAGCTGGGGATCACCTTCCCGGCGTCGTCCGTGAGGTAGACCATCCGCAGGGCTTTGCTCTCGGGGTCTTTCCAGAGCAGGGGCTGCTCGTCACCGCAATGGGGACAGGGCACATGGTAGCGGCCGCGGCTGCTCGCCTGGTAGCTCTTCTCCACCGGGCTGATGCCCCTCGACTTGGCAGGGGTCCCCCCGGTCAGGATCAGGGCGTCCGGATACTGGTCCGTGCGGCGGCGGCTGATCTCCAGGGGATCGCCCTCGCCGTCCACATCCTCGGGATAGGCGTCAGCCTCGTCCCGCACCAGCAGTCCGATGGGGTCCGAGCGCAGGCCGGTGCCCGAGTTCGCACCCACGAGCTTGAGGAAGCCGCCCGGGAATTCCTTCAGGAGGAGGGTGTTTCCCGCCTTCCTCGAGGTTGCACGGCGGACCAGGTGCTTGGCCTTCTCGCAGTTCTCGATGGCCGGGGCGATGCGCTTCTTGGAGTAGCCCTTGGCGTCTTCAATGGTGGGCTGGACCAGCATTGATGGGCGTGGGTCAGCCACGATGAAGTAGAGCAGGATGCAGTTGAGCATCTCCGACCAGCCCACCTGGGTGCTCTTGATGCAGGTGACCTCCCGCACATCCGGATCCGTGCAGGCATCCAGGATCTCCACCTGGTAGGGGTCGCACCGCCAGTTTCCGGGGCGCGGGGTGGTGCCCTTGGGCATGTAGCGGTTGGCTTCGGACCAGGCCGAGATCGGCATCCGCTCCGGGGGATCCCAGTGGGCGCCCGTCCTGGAGTTCACCTGAGAGAGTCTTGGATCACGCATCGGGCCATTCCTTGGCAAGCTCCGTGAGGGCCTGGAATACCTCGTCCTCGACCCGCTTGGCGATTTCCTGCCCCAGGGGTCCCCGTAACCGGGCCGGGATGGTCAGCAGCCGCCCCCGGCACGCCAGGATCTTCCGGGTCCACTCGTCCTCCACCAGCTGGAGGTCGATCATCCGGCCCTCTCGCTCGGCCAGCTTGATGGCGTCCATCCGGGCTTTGGTGGCGAGGATCTGGGCCTCGGACACTACCTTGGGCGGAGTGGAGCTCCCCCGCTGGGCCGCAACCGGACCCCGGCACTTGTTGGCGGTCCACCAGGTCAAAGTCTGGGGCCAATCGAAGCGCAGATCCTTGCCGATGAATCGGTGCGGGAGCCCCTCTTCTTGGGCCCATTTTCGGACGGCCCGAGGGGTCACCGACAGGAGTGTCGCTGCCTCTTCTGTGGTCATTTCATGAATATTCATTCAAAACCCTTGGGAGCGTGGGGAACGTGGTTTTCCAGGTTTTCTCTAGCGAAAAGCCGAGGGTCGAATGGCCCGCGTAGGGGAATCGCCAGAAGGACCCGTTTTGTACCGGCACACGGGCCCTTTGCATGGTCGTCTCATCGAAGGTGGGCCGTTGCCACAGCCTCAGCCATACGCTTCTTGAAGTTCTCCAGGAAGCGTGTGGACACCACCTGGTCGGCGACCTCATGGAACTTGAAACGCTTGCTGTAGGTGGGGGCCTTGGTGCGGAGCAGGAGCATAGGCTTGAGGCCGTTCTTCGTGCGGAGCCACACACCCGGGCCGACCTTGGCCCCAAACCCCTTGGGTTGGCCGAAGAAGTAGCGACGCCCCTGGGTCTTTGAATGCTGGGATGAATCCTTGAAGTTGGCCCCGATGGCGTCCAAGAACTGCGTAATGCGCCCGCCAGTGAAGTTGCCATAGCGATTGAGTGGAGATGCCTTGCTCGGCACGAGGAAGCCATCAGATCTCAGATGCCCAGCGATCCGCATCGCCATCTCGAACCTCTTGGGGCGCCGCTCGCCACCCTCGACTTGGGCTCTGAGATATTTCACGGGAGGGTTGCCCTTGGCCGCTTCATCGCGAACGAAGATCCGTCCTGTCAGGGTGCGCTTGTTCGCCTTCCAGACCTTGATGCTGTTCAGGGTCATGGGGGTCGGGCTATCGAACACCTGCTCCATCTCGCGACGCTCGGCCGCTTGGAGGTCAGCAGCGGTGTCGTTGATGGTCCGAGCCATGGCGATGGGAAGCTGGGTCTTCTCCAGGTCGGTCAGGTCCTCTGTGGCCTTGTCCATCACCTTCGGATCGATCTTGATCTCCATCAGAGCCTCCCGCGCTTCTGGCGGCCATCGCGAACGATTTGCTCGATGCGGCTCTTGGCCAAATCGAACTGCTGAGCCAGTTCAGCGCTGTTGTGGCCGTTGGCCAGTTGATAGATCCGGCGGTCACGGTACCGGTTCAGCATGGTCTTCGGCCAGTAGACCTGGGAGCCACCCAGCACTGAGCAGAGCGCGCAAACACTGAGTTCTGCGATGGCCACAGATGCCTCGATGCTGAACCCTGCCTCACGGAATTCTGAGGCCACGGTGGCCTCGAGGTCGGCCACGCAGAGGCCGGAAGACTGCTTTGTGGTCATGCTGATTCCCCCATCGCGCTGAGTCCTCGTCGCCCGTTTCCCTTGGTGCGGGTTGGGTCTTCGTGTGTGCTGGTCCCTTCGACGGTCGCGAGATAGGCCGGGGTGTTCAGGGCCACTTCCTTTCGCTCCGCCTTCTCGCAGAGGGGGTGCCCGCAGGTCTGTCGGCCGCCGTCGGTTCCCCGCATGCCTGAGGGATTCCGGTAGGGCTCGAAGGGCTGGTCCTCCGGTTGCCAGGCATAGAACACGTTCTGGCAGTGAGGGCAGCAGAGGGGGTGGGTTCTGGACCACCAACGGCCGCAGAACTCCCGAGGGGTCAGGTCCGGGTGCAGGTAGCGGGAGCCGAGGCGGTCACCGATTGACTGGTCGTAGAGCGTACTCATGCAACCACCCCGCTGACCCGCATGTCGTGGCCCTTCACGGCCGTCCAGGGCCAAGCCTCCCGCATCCGGGAGACGATCCGGGATCCGTAGACCCGCACGAGGTCCTTGGGGGGCAGGTTCGAGGTCCAGTAGACCGCCCGGCCCGTCCGGTAACGCTGGTCCAGGAGGGAGCGCAGGATGCCGAGGGAGTAGTCGTTCTCGCCGGTGATCCGCTCCTGGCCGAGGTCGTCCAGGAAGAGCATGCAACAGGATTCCCAGGCGTCGACAAGGTCCACGATGTCGGCGTGGAAGCCCTTGGCGACCATGCCCTTGAGCTTCTCAGAGGCGTCGGGCCAGTTGATCCACCTGGCATACCGGAAGGGCATCTTGGCCTCGGCAGGGACAGGCTGGGTCAGCACGTGAACGTCGAGGTCGGCACCCAGGGCCTGGATGAGACGCCAGGTCTTGCCGGTGCCGGTGGGCCCGATGAGGCCGAGCCCGGTTTCGAGTGGGCCGGAGAGGGGGAAGAGGGGCGGGGCAGACAGGGCCTGGAGCTCATGCTTGCCGAGGCCGATGGTGGAGAGGAGCTGCAGGGTGCGGGTATGCATGTCAGGCTCCGGCTTCGATGGCGTCCAGCTGGTCCAGGAAGGCCTGGTCGGCTTCCGTGGCGCGGCTGGTGGATCTTGGGGGAGAGGTCTGGCGGGATCCGCGAGGGGTGTCCTGAGCTCTGCTCAGCCATGCGAGGGCGAACCTGGGCATGCCCCGGGCGGTCTTCCGGCGCTCACGGTGGCTCAGGAGCCAGAGCCTCATGCGCTCCACCTCCTGGCGCAGGTCCAGGGCAGGGTAGGCCGGCGCCCACTCCTCGAGCATGCGTTCCGTGACCGACCAGGTCTTGGGCCCAGCTCCGACACAGGGCATCACGGTCACCACGGGCGAAGGGTCCGGGGCGGAGGCCGGTTCATCCGGCTCCGCCGTCCCCCCAGGGGGGGTAAGGGGGGGTATATGTACTTCTGATTCTGACTCTGATTCTGAAGGCGACACTTCAGCGACTCGCTCTAATGGTCGCTTAGCGACTCCTGGAGCGACTCGCTGTCCGGTCGCTGAGTGATCGCTATGCGACTCACTCGTAGGTCGATTCCCCCATCGCTTAGCGTTGGTCTTTTGTGCACCCAACCGACGAGATTCAGCCTTTGCTCTGGACTCGCTCCGCTCTCGCTCCATGCGAGGACTGACCATGCCGCCATCGCTCTTCTGGAAAAACCGAGAGATGGATGCCCAGTGCTTCCGCATAGCCTTGGGGTCAACCATTGCCCGGCGGGCCAGGGTCCCGGGGTCTGAGGGGACGACCGAATCACGCCAGCAGAGGCACCAGATGCGGACCAGGATGCCCTGGGCCTCCAGCGGGAGTGCGTCCACCTCGGGGTCCAGGAGGTAGTCAGAGGCGTAGAACTTGAACCAAGGGTCCATCACGCCACCTCTTCGAGGATGAGCAGGGTGTAAGGGCGTCTCTCCCCCTTCTGGAGGCGGGCCTGGACAGGCCTTCCGAGCTCCAGGAAGGCGGGCTTGTCATCCACCAGCAGGCCCAGTTGCACCAGGTCGTCGATGATCCCTTTGGCGCCGCCGATCAGGTTCTGCTCGTCGAGGGTGCCGCGGGCGTGACGCTCGATGGTGAGGCGGCGCTTGCCCCGGGCCCGGGGGATGTCGAGGAAGCCTGAGGCGCCCCTGATGAGGAGCTTCCAGGCGTCCTTGGAGGACTTGGCCTTGCGCCAGTGGGCCCAGGCGAACTCGTTCTGTGAGGGACAGGCTTTTTCGATGCGGAGGGTCCAGCAGGTCATGATCCCTCCCGGGTGCTGCGCAGGTAGAGGTCGACGGCCTCCCGGATTAAGGCGCTGCGGGTGGTCCCGTTCGCCTTCGCCAGCTGGTCAAGGCGGTCGATGATGGTGACGGGCAGCAGCACAACGACCTGGTCCGAGGCCGGGTTGTAGAGGCGGGATCCCCGGCCGCTCATCGCTCACCCCCGGGCTGTTGGAGTGTGGAGCGGACCGCAGGTTGCCCTTGGGCCTCCAGCTCCTTCAGGGCGGCCGCCATGGCCCTCCGGAGGCTCTGGCGGGCCTGGTAGACCCGGCCGTGCATGGGGGCGAGGCCCAGGAGCGAGGCGTCGGCCTCCTGGAGTTCGTGCAGGATCGTGGAAAGGTTGCCGGACGAGCTCATCCCGCCACCTCCGCCTCAGCGACGAAGGCCTGCACGATCTGGAGGAGCTTCCGGAGTTGGGGGAGGCGGGCCTGCTTCTCGTCCGGGCTCCAGTGCATGTCCTCGAGGTCCTGGATGAGCTGCTGAACGGTGCAGCCACTCTCCCGGGCAAGGAGGCCGACGAGTGCGACGGCGGGCAGGCGGAGGTGCTCGACCTGTTCACCGTGGTGATAGACGCCACCGCACTGGATGGCGAGCCACTCCATGAAGCCCGGGCCCCACTGCCGGGTGATGGCCGGCACCTTGTAGGCCGGGAGGTCATCGACGTACTTGTCATGAAGCCAACGGGTGACCTTGGCGTCATCGACCCGGGCCTCGATGGCCAAGGGCTTCTGGTCCTGTCCGGAAGCCTCCAGCTCGAGGCGTAGGCGGCGCTTGGCCTGGAACTTCAGGGGGTCAAATCTTTCGCCCTGGTGTTGATCCTGGGGAGCGGGGAGATTGGTGTGCATGATGGAAAACCTCGAAAGGGAAGATCGGGGAGAACAAGGCCAGGCCTCCCTGGGCAGAGAGAGGCCTGGCGGAACGCTCGTGGCACTCACCACGAGGCGGTGTCGGCCATGAATCCCTCTGTGCGAGCATGTGGGTGCGAATCAACAACCCACACGAGGGGGACCCATGGTCGAGACAGAAAAACTGAATGGCGCAGTGCGCCTGGCGCTGGTCGAGGCGGCGACGAAGATTGCGGTGGCCGCGATTGGCACGCGCAGCACGGCCATAGACTCGAAAACGGTCTACAACCTGTTCCATACCGCCTACAACGCCGTGCATGCGGCCTACCTGGGCAAGGACTCGGAGCCCGAGGCCAAGTAGATGAGGCAGTGCTGGTTGACTTCCGCTCTGGCAGCCGCCAGGAGGATGTCAGCTCGGATTTCAGGATCCTGGACCTCCTCGCCGTCGAGGAGCAGGGAAATCTTGCGCGCGATGGCGAGCTTCTGAGAGGAGTTCATAGGGCCTCCGGGATATGGGTTCAGGTGGGGGTGCGACATCAGACCGCCTCGCCCAGCGGCGGCGGTTGATGGGCCGGGGGATCATCGAAAAACTCCGTCCAGCGGATCGCGCCGCTGGTCGCGGCTTCGATGCGCTTGGCGTAACCAGGGGAGCAGGGCTTGATCCCAGCCAGGACCTGGTGAAGGGTCGAATAGCTGGAAGCGCCCATGCGCCGCTGCAGCTCGGTGATGGGGAAGTCGAGGCGTTCACGCAGGTCCATGGGAACCATTGTGTGTTCGCAGTGAATATAGTCAATACTGAATCAGGCTATTCTCAATCTGAACATACTGTCCATGATGGACGCATGGATGTTTGGCCTCAGCGACAAGTCTTTGCTGCCCGGTTGAAGGAATACCAGGCAAGTACGGGGCATACCCAGGCGCAAGTCGCCGAGGCGCTGGAGATGAATCTGAGTTCTCTCCGCCAAGTTCTCTATCAGAAGGGGCGTCGTGCCGGGTTTGCTACGCTTCAACGAGCGGCAGCCCTCTTCGGGTGCAGCGTGACTGAGTTCGTCGATGACCCCGGGATTTCCCCTGATGGGATGCCGACTGGGGCCTGGTCCGAAGCCTCCGAGCGGGACCGAGTCTTGGCGACCGCCATGCTGGAGGACCTGAAGTCGATTCCAGAGGACCAGAAGGACCTCTACTACCAGCTGTGGAAGCAGGGCGTGGCCATTGGCCTGGCGCGCCAGGCGGCAGAGAAGGGGCAGGGTGGCAAGAAGCCATGAGCCCAAGCCCCAGGAGGTCCCGGCGTGGTTCGGTCTCCGGTATCCGACTCAGGATGACCTGGAGACCTACGCCTGGGAGCTGGGGGCGGTGGTGGTCTATGGCGATGTGGAGAAGGGAGCTTTCTTCCCTGCCTCCTCTTCCTCCGCTAGGGCTGCTGACGTCTCAGAGTCGAGGCCTGCTGTGATCATCGTGCCCCGGAGTGGACCGCTGGCCAGGGCCTGGAGCCTCGCCCACGAGCTGGGGCACCTGGTGCATCACTCGGGGCCCAAGGGGGAGCTGCTCTGGAGCAAGGGCGAGGCCCAGGCCAACCGGTGGGCTGCCTGTGCCCTCATTCCCGAGGCGCGGATCCTCTTGCATCAGAACGCCTGCGTGGATGCCTTTGTGGGGGCGCTATCCGCACACTTTGAGGATCTGCCGCTGCAGGACTGCGCCTCCAGGAGGCTGGCGGGGAGAATCGCCCGGATGCGGATCAATGCGCTGGAGAAAGTGGCATGAAATTTCCGTGACATCAATGATGGATGTCGTGTAATTGATTGTCTGCTTGTTAAGCGATCTGATTCAGTGAGGCTATCAATGGATACTATCGTTGAGCACCGCTTTGGCTCTGTATGGACAGAGGAAAAGCTGGATGTCGTTATGAATTACCTCGACATCTATTCGACTGCATTGAGAAACACAAAATGGGGTTTGGTGTATATCGATGCTTTTGCTGGAACCGGGAGCCGAGAATACGACGATGAAACTGGTAATACACTCTCCTGTCCTGGATCAGTCTTGCGGTCTCTTCAGATCTCCAACCCATTTAGTCAGTATTATTTCATTGAAAAGGATGTAGAAAAGGCTGCCGAGTTGCGGCGCAAGTTGGGCGAGATGCGAGTAAACAAAGGCTTGGTGTGGAACGGGGATGCCAACAATGAATTGCCGAAAATCATCCAGAAGCTAGAGGGGCCTCTGCATCGTGGCGTTGTGTTCCTTGACCCATTTGCTATGACTGTGGAATGGCGCACGCTGAAAGCTATCGCGGCATCTCGTATCTTGGACCTGTGGTTCCTGGTCCCCTTCGGAGCCATCTCTCGAACGCTTCCCCGTGAAGGGGAAGTCAATGAGTCGTGGCGGCAGAAGTTGATCTCTACTTTTGGTGAGGATCCTATTCCTCATCTATATAAAGTTACTCGTCAGCCAAGTCTATTTGGAGATACAGAAGATCTTGATATGTTTAATATCAATGAGGACTGTCCGGTTCGTGTGGGCGGTCCCGGGATGCTTGCGCGATATATTCTGAATCGTCTTCGGTCCATTTTTGCCTGGGTTTCAAGCGATGTCGTCGTGCTTAGAAACTCGAATAATGCGCCAATGTTCCATCTTGTTTATGCTTTATCTAATCCATCTGATAAGGCAATTAGTCTTGCACAAAAGCTGATTAAGTCTATACTTAAAAAGCACAAGGAAGGTGGCGGATATGTCCAAAGTGTCGGCAATTGAGTGGACGGAAAGTACGTGGAATCCTATTACAGGCTGCTCCAAGATTAGCCCTGGTTGTAAACATTGTTATGCCGAGAGGATGGCGAAGCGCCTGCAAGGCATGGGGACCCCGCAGTACCGGAATGGTTTCGAGGTGACGCTTCAGCCGAAGGCATTGGAGGCCCCGCTTGGGTGGCCCAAGCCCCAGATGATCTTTGTGAACTCGATGAGCGACCTGTTTCACGACCAAGTGCCTGACGAATACATCAAGGCCATCTTTGACATCATGCGGCGAGCCCACTGGCACACATTTCAGATCCTCACCAAACGCGCAGAGCGCCTCGCGGACTTGGCTTCTCAACTCGACTGGGCCCCGAACATCTGGATGGGGGTCAGTATCGAGTCGGACGCCTATGTTTCACGGGCTCGGGACCTCGCGGGGACTGGTGCCGCTATCAAATTCTTGAGTTGCGAACCTCTACTGGGTCCCCTGCCTTCGCTGGATCTTTCCGGCATCAACTGGGTCATCGTGGGCGGGGAGAGTGGTCCTGGAGCTCGTCCGATGGCTGAGTCTTGGGTTCTGCAGATCAAAGACAAATGCGCTGACCAGGATGTCCCATTCTTCTTTAAGCAGTGGGGAGGGGTGTTCAAGAAGAAGGCAGGTCGCCTCCTGCAGGGTCGCACCTGGGACGACATGCCGCGTGTGCATGGAGTCTCCGCGTAGGATAGGGGTGCCAGAGCAGACCATCTTGCTGACGTCGGCAAGATGGTCTCTTTGTATGGATGCTGGAGCAGGCCGTTGTGAGGACGTCCTTAAGATGTTCGATCCCGCAGCGGCTATTTCTTCGGTGCTGGAGGCTTCTGGAGGTAGCCCGCCACAATGCTACGAAAGGCGAGCCCGAGGACCCCAGCGAATGCTGAGAAGGCGACTCCAGGCCACGGCTTCCCGTTCATGAAGAGCCGGTAAGCAGCAAAGATTAAGAACCCGAACAAGATAAACCCGGCGAAGAAAAGACCGCCAACGATCCGTTGAGCGCGTTTAATCGTTTCACCATCTTGTGCTGCTACCTTGGCTTGATTGTCCAGGGCCTTGTTGCCCAACTCTGCATTGATCCTGGTGGCTTCCCGCTCCTGCTCCTGCTGGTGGTGCACGTTGCTCTCAAACAGAGCCATCCACCTCTCGCCAACCTCGGGGATATGTGGCCTGAGTCTGTCCAGGACCTCCCCTGGAGGGACAGGGCTCTGGAAGGTCATATGCTGCTTGATCTGCATGGCCGCCTGGCCAGTCGGCAGCTGAATCCGGGGTGCGGTTCCAGGGATCCGGACCTTGCTCTTCTCCCCCTTAGCCAAGAGGGGTGTTCCGCTTATCCGGATTGGAGCCCAACGCCTCAAGCTCCAAGGCATTCACAGCCTTCCAAGCCTGGGTTCGCAACCGGACAAGGCTGTCGTTGAGGTCCGCCGCATGGGTTGGAATCGACACGGCATAACCTAACTCAGGGAGCTTGGTTCTCCGCTGAGGGGCAAGGACGTTCCGGTCTGTAAGGCTTGAAAAGCCCAGGGCGACCAACTCCGCGAACATTGGGGACTCCATTTGAGTGACGGTAGGTGCCACCACTGGACTCATCTTGGTCCACTTGAGGCTGGTCATCAAGGTATACACGGGAGCACCACCACTGCACCAGGCATGCACACCACGGCACAACCTCGTGCAGCGAAATGGGTTGTTGACCGGAGGCTGCCGCGGAGAAATTTTTCGTGACGCGAGGGGTTGACGTGTATTCGCTGCGAACATACTCTGGTCGGGTCGGCTCATGCACAGGGCGGCACACGGAGGCACTGATGGGGCACGAATACGACGAGCAGGCCAAGGCCCTGGCTTGGCTGATTACTATCGTGGGATTGGTGGTCGGGATCCCCTGCGTGCTCATCCTTCTGTCCATAACGGTCAAGGCCATCCGGTGGGCGGTCGCATGACCTTTCCGGAAGCAATTTTAGGCGGGGTCATAGGGGCCCTGATTGTGTTCGCTTGCCAAGTCCTCGGTGCCAAAGACGCGCAGAAAAAAGGCAGCGTCGGACCGTTCCCAATCGTTCCGCATGACTTCCCAGATGTCTGGCCGAACGCTGAGGTAGGAGTTGACGGAGGCGAATTCCCCTCCTGCTCCTCCAAGTCGAAGAATGCCTTGCCGGATGAGCTCTGCGGTCGCCAAGTCCCCAGGGTTCCCCTTCAGGGTGTGGGCGCCCTTAATGTGGTGCTGAAGGAGGACGGCCTTCATTTCATCTGGGAGCCCGCAGAGGTAGGTGATGAGGTTGACCTTCTTTTGCTTCCTCTCGACTCGCTTCAAGTGGCGTCCCCACCCCTGCTGCACGATCCAGAGCAGAACCCCCCCGGTCAAAAGGCCTGACAGCCACTTCAGCAACTCCCCCATAGGGCCTCCCTGATTGGTTGATTCGCACCCTCCATCATAGGCCCCGCCTTTCAACAACAACGCCCTGACGGGCAGGTCAGGGCGGCACGTCAACCCGCGCTTCCGGGCGCCTAGGAGAACGTCTATGTCAAACCCTACCTCACACCCGCTTCCCGAGGAAGCCGCTGCCGCCCAGACCATTCATGGCTTGGCGCTGCAGCTCTGCGGCCTCGACTTCCGCAACCCCATGGCCTTCGAGCGGGCCCAGCAGATCGGCGATGAGATCGCCCTCTGCTCCCAGAAGGCTGTCGAGGCCCGGGGCGAGTTCGAGTTCCCGAACCGCCGCATCTCCCGCCTCGAGATCGAGAACGCCCTTGGCCGGAGGATCTCGGCATGACCTTCAACTACGATCTTCCCGCCCTCCAGGCCGACCCCAAGGTCACCCAGGAGGAGACCCGCCGGGCCACCATCGCGGATAGCTGCGCTGCCCGCTGCGTCCACTACATCAATGACCTGCAGGACTTCCTCGACAAGGACCTGCGCAACAGCGACACCCTCCAGGGCCTCATCGTGACCGGCACCAAGATCCTGGAGCTGGGGCTGCACACCAAGGGGCGTCTCAAGGCTGCCGAGGGGAGGAGCGATGCCTTCCTCGAGGCGACGGCCGCCAACGTGAAGACCGGGCTGCGCCATGCCCTGAGCGTGATCGATGAGCATGACCTCGACCTGGGCGCCTGGGAGGAGGCCTTCGACCTGGTGAAGCCGGTCATGGAGGATCTGCGGGACATCGCCAAGAAGCTGGAGCGTCCCGGCGTGAAGACCGCGGTGACCCCTGCCGGCCAGCCCGCACCCAAGCCGGAACCCGGGCCCCGTCTCATTGATGAGGATGGCGAGCCCAGTCCTGAGGCTGAGGCCCAGGCGACTCTCCCGGCCCTTGGCTTCACGCCTCAGCTGGACGAGGGCGCCATCGATGTCGAGGTGGAGTCCAATGACGAGTTCGACATGTGGAGCGAGGAGGAGCGGGCCGAGGCCTTCCGTGACCTCTTCGAGACCCTGGAGGAAGACGGCAAGGCGGACGGGCTGAAGCTCAAGGACTGGGTCAAGGCCCGGGCCGCTTGGGACAAGGCTATCGAGGCCGACCCCAAGGACGCTTTCCGGCGCCTTTCCTTCGCCACCAACTACCGCATCCCCACCTCCTGGGGCATCCCCACGGATGCGGAGATCCAGGCATACGACGACGACCAGGCGCTGGCACAGGCTGACGCCGCCAACATCACGCCGCTCGACCGTGCGGCCGGAGAGGAGTGAACCATGAGCTTCGACGGAACCGCTGCCCTGCAGCTCCCCGAGCAGGATCCTACCGCGGAGGCTCTGAAGTCCGAGACCTCCACCCTCCTGGAGCAGGCCCGGAGCGTCCGGGTCACCACTCCCGACGAGTACCGCACTGCTGGACTCTTCTTCTCTTCTATCAAGGCCAAGATCAAGGAGGTCGATGTCGAGCGCCGCAAGCGGGTCGATCCCCTGAACCAGACCGTCAAGATCATCAATGCCGACTACAAGGGCATCAGCGAGCAGCTGGAGCAGGTCTTGAAGGTGATCGAGGCTCCGATGCTGGCCTTCAAGCGGGAGGAGGAGCGGCAGCGCCGTGAGGCGGAAGAGGCGGCTCGCCGGGAGCGGGAACGCCTGGAGGCCGAAGCCCGGCAACGGGCCCGGGAGGAAGAGCGCCGCCTCGAGGAGATCCGCCAGCGGGAGGCAGAGGCGCGGAAGGATGCCGAGCAGGCCACCAATCCTGTGGCCGCCTTCTTGGCTCAGGAGAAGGCTGCTGCTGCCGACCGTGAGGCGCAGGCTGCCGTGGAGAACGTGAAGGACGCCTACCGCGAGGCGGCCACGGTTGACCAGGTTGTCCCGGTCATCGCTCCCGTGAAGGCGACGGCCGCCGGGACTTCCTTCCGCAAGGCCTGGAAGGCGGAGGTGGTCGATGCCGACCTCATCCCCCGTGAATACCTGATCCCTGACCTGCAGCTCCTGGGGCAGATCGCCCGCGAACAGAAGGAGCTGGCATCCATCCCCGGCGTGCGGTTCTTCGCCGTCGAATCCATCGGAGGACGCTGATGAGCGCCGACACCACCACAGCCCTTGCCACCCCTGCCACGTCCGGCGCTGTCCAGGAGATCCGCCTGGGCTTCGACACCCTGGAGGGTTTCCGCAGCCTCCAGCGGGCCGCCACCATGTTCTCTGCCTCCATCCTCGTCCCCAAGGAGTATCAGGGGGAGAAGGGGGTCGCCTCCTGCGCCATCGCCCTGGACCTGGCGGCCCGGATCAATGCTTCGCCCCTGATGGTGATGCAGAACCTGTACATCGTGCAGGGTCGCCCCGGCTGGTCGGCCAAGTTCAAGATCGCCACCTTCAACAAGTGCGGGCGCTTCAGTCCGATCCGGTATGAGTTCACGGGCCAGGAGGGCAGCGACGAGTGGGGCTGCCGGGCTGTCGCCATTGAGAAGGCCACCGGGGAGCAGCTGCAGGGGCCCCTGGTCACCATCGGTCTCGCCAAGAAGGAGGGCTGGTACGCGAAGGGCGGCTCCAAGTGGCAGACCATGCCTGAGCAGATGCTGCGCTATCGCTCGGCCTCCTGGTTCATCGACACCGTAGCCCCGGAGCTCTCCATGGGGCTCCCCACCAGCGAGGACATTGAGGACATCCAGGAGCCGGTCATCGACATGGAGACTGGCGAGGTCGTGACCGTCCAGACCCGGGCCCGGGACATCACCCCGTCCGCCGGCCGCACTCCGGGCATGCCGACCACCACCTGGCCCATTCCGAGCCTGGAGCAGTTCGACACCCTGATGGAGCAGGCCTACAGCGCCTTCCAGGATGCTGGCCTCGAGCAGGGTTGGCCGGTCTTCCAGGACAAGTGGCGGCCTCGCCGGGGAGTGGGCGACGACAAGCTGGTCCTCCGTGATCTCGGGGAGGATGTCGCCCGCTTGCTGCCCCCTGACGGCGAGTAGTTCCACCTCCACCCGGGGGCCGTCGGCGACGGCGGCCCCCCTTCTCCCTGGAGAATCCAATGCATATCCCCGAAGACGCTCTCGAGCCTCGGCTCACCCTTGACCAGGCTGCTCTCGTGCTGGCCGAGGTCATGCCCCGGGGCAAGGAGGGCCAGCTGGTGACGCCAAGCCGCCGGACCCTCTACAAGTGGATGGCGCTCAGGGTGAATCCCATGCCCTTCCTGACCCGCCCTGGTACAGGGCCACGCACCGGCAATACCTCGTTCCGCATGTTTCTGCGCTCCCACATCCTCCGCTGGTTCTACGACCCAGCGGCCTACTGGACCGAGCAGAAGAAGCAGAAGGCCAGCTGATGAACGTCCCCGTTGACCGTCGGCAGGCGCGGCTGTTCGGCCTGCCTCGCATCCTCTTCATCGACATCCGCGACCTGCTTCAACGTGCTGGGGAGGGCCGTGTGATGAAGTCAGCCCTCCCCGTTCTACGGGCCCTGGTGGCCGCGCTGGCCTTGATCGCAGTGGCGGTGTTCTGTCGCCACGGGTAAGGGACTAGCTGACAGCTGGTTCACCCACGACTGTGGGGTCACTTGACTTAGTTGAGGAACCAGAGATTTTGCCCAGGTGTTTCCCCCATATGTTGCATCCCGCTTGAACCCGCTGGGGGAATACCTTTTTTACTAAAATGGCCGCTGCAATTCCGCCGATGACGGCATTCACACCAACAGCTGCCATTAGGGCTGCTGTGATGGATGCAATCAGGGTGGCGTCTGTCATGCCGGTGTTGCTGAGCCATGTCTCAAATATGGTTTTCTTATCGTCTGCTGTGCAGAAAAAATCATATGCATCTTCATTCCATTTTTTTAACTCGTTATCTACTTTGATTTTAATTCTTGATTTGACATCGTTAAATGACATTTCATCGCATGATGATGCGCTAAATGTTGATTTGTTTGATTCGTTTAAAAATTCATCTTCGCTTTCAAAATGCTTTTCGAGTTCTGCAACAAGATCGTCTTCGCTCATTGCTGCAAACTTTTGACCCATTTCTAGTTGCTCTTGGGTGTAGTCGGCCATCTTGGCTCTCCTTTTGGGGTAATCCCAGATGGAGAATCGGGTTCGCATGTCTTCGGGGTGTGTTCTGGCTTATTGTTGCTGTGATTGGCTGAATTTATGCGCCAAGTGTTGTTTTGCCTTGGGTGAATGTTGTTGGGCGACATCCAACCTTTGGTTGAGCGTCGCCTTCGTGAACATTGGAATCGTGCCGGGTGCAGGTCCGGGGTCCGGGTTGTTCAGCCATGCTGAAAATACCGTGTCGCAGGGCGCTCCTTACGATGCGCTTCACGATCCCAAGCCCATGCTACCCCAGTAATCGATCTGACATAACCACCAAACAGAGACTCGTCTCTGGAGGCGATCTTTCTGTTTGCCCCGTGCTGAGAGTCGCTGGATTCCCTTGGAGTTCCCATGCCCAAGTTCAAGAACGGCCTGGCCAAGGTGGGCCGGGTCTATCACTACAAGTTCAGCTTCCAGGGAGTGTCTCACCACGGCTCCACGGGCTGCGAGACGCTGGACGCCGCCAAGGCTTGGCTGCGCAAGTTCCGGGATGACCTGGCCATGGAGGCGGCCGGGATCGCGGTGGAGGGCAGGGGGAAGACTGCTCCCACCCTCCGGGCGGTCCTGGACGAGTGGACCACTGCCCAGGCCGGGGCCGCCACGGATCGGCACATCCGGAACGTCAGGGATGCGGTCCGCCTTCACCTGCAGGAGCTGCTGGAGCTGCCCATCGATCAGATCACCACCCGGGCCGTGGAGGATGCCCGGACCCACTACCTGGGGACCACCGGGACTTGCAGGCGCCCGGGGCAGGAGGGGGAGTGGACCCTGACCCACACCCTGGGCGGGGCCAACAAGGTGGTGCAGCACCTCCGCAGCGTCCTGGGGTGGGCGGTGCGCCGGGGGCACCTCGAGGCGGTGCCGTTCAAGCTGCCGCCCCTCAAGCCCCAGGAGGAGATCCGACCGGTGGTGTGGCCCGAGCTGGTGCAGGGTTTCCTGGCCAATGCCGATCAGGGGCACAGCCGGAAGGTCTGGGCCTTCCCGCACTCAGCCACGGCCATGCGCCTGATGATCGGCCTGGGCCTCCGGGAGAACGAGGCTCTGGACGCCAGGTGGGAGCGGCTGGACCGGCGCCGCATGGTCTACCAGGCCCCGGGCAAGAATCGGGGGGTGCGGGAGATCGCCGTGCCCGAATGGCTGCTGGAGCACCTGGACAGGGTCCTGGGGCCGACCGCGGCCCTGCCGACCGGGCTGATCCTGGCCGACAAGGATGGGCAGCCCCACAAGGAGGGCTTCACCCGGAAGAACTGCCAGCGGTCCGCGGAGCTGGTGGGCGTCCTCGGCCTGCATCCCCACCGGCTCCGGGCCAGCTTTGCCACCACCCACTTCGAGGCGGGGACCCCGCTCTCCCAGATCCAGCAGATGATGGGCCACGAGGATCCGGAGACGACCATGGGTTACATCGTCCAGCGGCCCAAGGACCAGCACCTGGCGCAGGCGAAGGTGGCCGAGTTGATGGGGTTCGTGAAGGCTGGGTGAGGTGCTGAACCCATGCTGAAATTTCAGCATGGCGCGCTGAAAATTCCCCTGGGGTGGAGTATGCTCCTTTTCGGAGCGTCAGAACCTCCTAACAGGTGCAGTCCCACATTCCAAACGGCCACCAATGGCCGGGAGGCCCAGGAAATACAACACCGTCCCTGAAAATGGGCGGGAATACCTGGGGCCGTTCCTGTAGCGGTTCTGAACCTCCCGGTCTCCCAGGCCGATCTTGGGAAATGACAAATACGGGCGTCAGAACCCGTCATCTACAGGAGGCTGCCATGATCCCTGCCCGGGTCGAGAGCGCCGTTCAAACCTTCAACTTCGAGGGGGCGTCACCAGTCCGCACGGTCGTGCGGGGAGATGAACCCTGGTTCGTGGCCGTCGACGTGTGCGCGGCGCTTGACCTGGACCGTACCGCCTATCGCAGGTTGGACGATGACGAGAAGGGTGTGCATTCAACGCACACCCCTTCTGGTGATCAGGACATGATCGTCATCTCCGAGTCCGGACTCTACACGCTGATCATGCGGAGCCGGAAGCCGCAGGCGAAGCCCTTCCGCCGCTGGGTCACCCACGAGGTTCTCCCCGCGATCCGCAGGACGGGGGCTTATGCGCCCCAGGTGCCGGAGGCGATGCCTGACCTGCAGGCCCAGCTCTCCGAGATCCGGGAGGCCATCGACTCCCGCCGGACCCGCTTCCGGCCCTCTAAGAAGGTGGAGCAGAACCTCCAGCTCCTGACCCTCAGCCTCCTTGCAGTTTCGGACTACGCGACTACAGTGTGTGGGGAGCTGGAGGAGACCATGCTCCGGCTCGGGATCCCCCGCCTCGGGGAGTCCTCCATACCCCCCAAAAAGGAAGCGGCTGGCAGCATAAGGGCAACTCCGGAGAGCCCCTCTGGCAAGATCAACAAAGCCAGCTAGATAAAACGCAAAACGTCAGCTTCCCAAGCTGAATGTCGACGGTTCAATCCCGTTCGCCCGCTCCATACAGAAGGCCCCGGAAACCTAGCGTTCCGGGGCTTTTCCGCTTTCCTGGGGGGCCTGACAGAGCGCCCGGCGCTCCTTCTCCAGGCAGTCCGGGCAGATCCCGTGGGAAAAGGTGGCCTCAGAGTGGGTGTGGAGGTAAGCCTCCACCTGGTCCCAGGCGCCCTGGTCATCCCGGATCTTCTTGCAATAGGCGCAGATGGGGATGACGCCGCGGAGGACCCGGCACTCCTGGATGCTGCGGCTGAGCTCGATTTCTAGCCGGTTCGCGTTGAGGATGAGAAGCCCTGCGGGCAGACCGGTGTGGCCGAAGAGGTAGGCCAGGACCAGGGCGCCCTGGAAGCTTGAAGGCGCCAGGTACCTGCCTGGCCCGGGGGGTAGCAGGAAGAATCCGATGGCCCGGGCGAGGTAGATGATGGCGATCGTCACCAGGATGGGGCTGATGATGGGGTTGATGATCCGGTGCCGTCGGGCCAGTTCATGGTGGGCGATGAGTGCCGTCTCCAGGGCAAGGAAGGCCGAGGGCAGGGAGCTGGCCAGCAGTCGTCCCCTCATGCTGGGGGCGGGGTAGGTGCACCAGAGGATGATGCCTGCGTAGACCAGGAGGATGACGGCATTCCGGGCCCGGTGGGTGGGGCGCCCGGCGAACTTGAGCACGCCGCACTGCAGGGTGGTCAGGGTCAGCAGGACCAGGATGTTCGGAGGGAGGGTCCCGAGCCAATCCGGAGTGTTTCCCTGGAGGAGGAAGAGGGTGATGGCCAGGGCTGAACACCAGGAGGACAGCACCCAGGCCCCGAAGCCCGGATAGGTCTTCCTCTGCAGGTACACATAGGTCATGACGCAGGCCATGGCCGTATGGCTGGCGACGCAGGCATAGGCAAGGCTCTTGACGTCAAGGGAGGCCATGTGCCCACCAGAGAAGGCCCACGTCCGCAGGATCAGGTCTTCTCCTGTGGCGTCAAGGGGGAGATGGTTCAGAGCCAGTCGGATGGCGCGATGGCCAGCCAGGTCAGGAGGTAGTCGGAGGGGGGCTGGCTCTGCAGCCTTCCCTGGCTGCAGAGGAAGTGGCTGACGGACGGCCTGAGGGAGATCCGGCCTCCGAGGTGGAGCGGTTCCCCCTCCTCCTGCCTGGTTGGGATTCTATGCTGTATCCTCGCCCCATGAGCTCTGCTGATCCCGTAGCCGCCATCCACTACCGCTGCCTTGCCATGGCCGGACTCCAGAGGAGCGGGAGTCCCTATGGGAGGGTGCCTTCCCGGCTCCTGGTGGCGGATGTGACCCGCCAGCGGCTGGCTCTGCTGCTGGAGGGGGAACTCCTGGCGGAGCATGCCATCTCGACGGCCGCTGCGGGCCTGGGCTCAACATCGGGCTCTTTCATGACGCCTCTGGGCTGGCATCGGATCCGGGGACGCATCGGGGCCGGAGCTCCCCGGGGCAGCATTTTCCGATGTCGCCAGGATACGGGAGAGCGCTGGCATGGGGAGCCCTCCCAGGAGGATCTGATCCTCACCCGGGTCCTGACCCTGGACGGGCTGGAACCGGGCGCGAACCAGGGGCCGGGGGTGGACAGCCTGGATCGTTGCATCTACATCCACGGGACCAACCGGGAGGAGCTCCTGGGCAGTCCGGTGTCACACGGGTGCCTGAGGATGGCCAACGCGGACATCGAGGCCTTCTTTGAACTGGTCCGGGAGGGGGACCCCCTGCTGATCTCCGATGGCGAGCTGCCGGCCCTCGGGCTGGACCGGCTCCACTTCGCCGGGGTGGCGGGCAGTGGGATGAGTGCCCTGGCTCAGTTCCTGGCTCTGAAGGGGGTGAGGGTCTCGGGCAGCGACCGCAGTTTCGACCGGGGGCAGCGGCCCCAGGCCCGGGAGCAGCTGGAGCGCCTGGGTATCCGGATCCTCCCCCAGGATGGGAGCGGTGTGGCGGAGGCCGGTGGCTTGGTCTACTCCACGGCGGTGGAGGAGGAGGTGCCGGATCTCGCCGAGGCCCGCCGTCTGGGCATTCCCCGGGTCCACCGCTCCGAGCTGCTGGAGGCACTGGTGAAGACCCACCGGACCATCGCCATCACGGGCACCAGTGGCAAGTCCACCACCACGGCCATGGTCTTCGAGATCCTGAAAGGGGTGGGTCGAGATCCCTCGGTCATCACCGGAGGGGATCTGCCGAGTCTCCAGGCCGAGGGTCTCTGGGGGAACGCCTGGGCGGGGGGCTCCGATCTCCTGGTCATCGAGGCCGACGAGAGCGATGGGACGGTGGTGCGCTACCACCCGGCCATCGGGGTGATCCTCAACCTCCAGAAGGACCACAAGGAACCGGAAGTGGTGGCGGAGATGTTCCGCAGCTTCCGGGCCCAGGCCCGGGAGGGCTTTGTCGTCGGGGAGGCCTCCAACCTGACGGACTTCGCCGAGGGGGCCGTGGTCTTCGGCCAGGGCGAGGGGGCCAAGGTCCGCGGCGAGGAGGTCACCCTCCGGGCCGAGGGCACCCGCTTCCGGGTCAAGGAGACCTGGTTCTCCCTGCCGGCCCCGGGACGGCACAACCTGGAGAACGCCCTGGCGGCCATCGCCGCCTGCCGGTCGGTGGGGGTGCCCCTGGGGGAGATGGTCGCACCCCTGGCCGCCTTCCAGGGGGTGGCCCGGCGCTTCCAGGTGCTGGGAGAGCGCCGGGGCGTCCAGGTGGTGGACGACTTCGGCCACAACCCTGCCAAGGTGGCGGCCTCCATCCGCACCGCCCGGATGCGGGCCCACCGGGTCCTGGCGGTCTACCAGCCCCACGGATATGCCCCGACCCGCTTTCTCCGCAGGGAGTTCGTGGAGACCTTCGCCACGGAATTGGAGGGGGAAGACCGCCTCTGGCTGCTGGACATCTTCTTTGCCGGGGGGACGGCCCAGCGGGACTTCGGCTCCCGTGACCTCGTGGAGGAGGTGCTCGCCCAGGGGGGAAGGGCGGAGTACGCCCCCTCCCGGGGCTGGCTGGTGGAGCGCCTCTGTGGCGAGGCGCGGGAGGGGGACCTCATCCTGGTGATGGGGGCCAGGGATCCCTCCCTGACGGACCTTGCCCGGCAGATGCTCCAGGCGCTCTGAGTCCTACTGCTGGGGCGGGGGGCCCTGAGGACCGCTTCCCTGGTCGCCGCCGCTGGGGCCGCCGGTGGGCTGGCCGTTCGAGTCCAGGAAGGTATAGGTGTCGGAGCCCCGGGTGATCTGGCGGGCCATGTAGCCCGGTCCCATGGGAGCGCAGATGACGCTGATCTCATCCCCGGAGGCCAGCGTGAGGCCCTTGGACTTCAGCATGAAGTCGGGCCCCACCATGATCTGGTAGGCCTTGGCCTGGGTCTGGAGGGTCAGGCTGACCATCTTTCCGGGGCCCTGGGCCTGGGAGCGGACCGAGCTGACGGTGCCCTGGAGGGTGACTTCCTGCGAGGTGTCGTACTGCATGCGACCGGGGCCCTGACTCCCCGAAGGGGGCTGCTGGGCTGCCAGGGGCAGGGCGAGGCAGAGGGCTGCGATGAGGGCTCTCATGGGGACTCCTTGACCAGGGATTCTGGTGTCCAGAAGTGGGGTGGGGAAGCTCCGGGGTTCCTTTGACCGCCGGATGGACATCTGGAGGGGCCGCTCCTGGTACCCTGGGGGGATGAGACGTTCGACCAGCAAATACATCCCCCAGCCCTCCCAGCGCGGCAAGGGCGCCGGCCAACCCCCGAAGGCCGGCGGGAAGGCCCAGCCTGCCGCCCCCCGGGCGGGGGAGACCTTCGAGGCCACCTTCCTGGGCATGCCCGAAGCCCCCGGAGGCTTCATCCGGCCCATCGGAGCGAAGAAGGGCAGCGGATTGGACCTCCTGGTGGACTGGCGGGACGCCCAGGGTGCCATCCATGGCGACCGGGTCATGGCCGAGGTCAGCGGCGAGAGCTGGGACGGACGCCTCCGGGGTCGGGTGGTGCGGATCGTTGCCCGGGGCGAGAACCCCATCCCGGCCCATCTCCAGCGGCAGGTGGCAGGGGGCAGGGTCCTCTGGCGGGCGGTGCCCCTGGAGCCCCGCTTCAGCCAGATCGTCAGTGTGGAGGAGACAGACCTCGCTCAGGATGGTGACCTCGTCACCGTGAAGCTGGATCCGGATCCCGGGCTCCCCCAGCTCCGGGGCAGGGTGTTGGCCCGCCTGGGACGCCCCACGGACCTCAAGATCGAGAACAAGCTGACGGCAGCCCTCTACAATCTCCGCACGGACTTCCCCACGGCCGTGATGGACGAGCTGGCGCCCCTGCCCACCGAGATCCCCGCCGATTGGGCCGAGGGGCGGGAAGACCTTCGCCAGACCCTCACTGTGACGGTGGATCCCCCCACTGCCAAGGATTTCGACGATGCCATCAGTCTCGAGGTCCTGCCTCCGGAAGAGGGCGGCGGCTGGATCCTGGGGGTCCACATCGCCGATGTGAGCTGGTACGTGCAGGAGGGGGGGCCCCTGGACCAGGAGGCCCTCACCCGGGGAACCTCGGTCTACTTCCCGGATGAGTGCATCCCCATGCTGCCGGACCGTCTCTCCTCGGAGCTCTGCTCCCTGAAGGAGGGGGTGGATCGCCTCACCCAGACTGCGTGGATCACCCTCAATCCCTCCTTGGAGGTGGTGGAGACCCGCTTCTCGGAGAGCGTCATCCGCAGCCGCCGCCGCCTCACCTATGACCAGGTGAAGGCAGCCTGCATCGATCTGGAGGGCCGCTGGCGGGCCGACCTGGGGGATGAGATCAGCTCCATGCTCGACCAGGCCCTGGTGCTCTCCCGCCAGCTGACGGAGAAGCGCATGGGGCGCGGGGCCATGAATCTGGAGACGGAGGAGACGGAGTTCCTCTTTGATGCCGAGGGCTTCCCCGTGGACGCCCAGCGTTACGGCCACCACGACGCCCACCGGATGATCGAGGAGTTCATGCTCCTGGCCAACGAGGCCGTGGCGCGGTACTTCACCCGGAAGAAGCTTCCCACTATCTACCGCATCCACGATGAACCCGATCCCCTCAAGCTGGAGGTCTTCAAGGGCATCGCCCAGGACTTCGGGCTCATGCGCCCCATGGAGGAACCCACCCCGGAGGTGCTGAACGCCCTCCTGGCGAAGATCGCCGGGGGACCCCTGGAAGCGATGCTCAACACCCTGCTGCTCCGCAGCCTCAAGCGGGCTGAATACAGCGCCGACAACATCGGGCATTCGGGGCTGGCCCTGCACGACTACCTGCACTTCACCAGCCCCATCCGGCGCTACCCGGACCTCATCGTCCACCGGCTCCTGAGGCACAGTCTGCGGGGAGAGGTCTTCCCGGACGGACTCCACGGGCATCTGGCGGTGCTGGCCAAGCGCTGCAGCGACAACGAACAGACCGCCACCGAGGCGGAGCGCGAGAACGACCGCTGGAAGACCTGCATTCTCATGAAGCCCCGCATCGGTCAGCGCTTCGAGGGCCGCATCCAGGGTTTCTCCCTCAAGGTGGCCTTTGTGCGTCTTGAGAAGCCTTTCGTGGAAGTGGGGGTACCCCTGGGCGCCCTGGGGGGCAGCTTCGAGGTGGATGCCCACCGGACCCACGCCACGGGCATGGGCGGGCAGACTGTGCTCTCCATCGGAGACCGGGTGAAGGTGGAGATCATCGGAGTTGATGAAGACCTGCGCCGGGTCAGCGCATGGGTGGTGGAGGCCCAGGGCAAGGACGGCAAGGGCAAGACCATGACCTTCGTGCCCAGCCTGGCGGCCCCGGCCTCTCTGCGGGAAGCGGACTTCGTGGAGGAGAAGCGTGGCCGTGGCTCCCGGGATCGGCGTGCTGCCCCGGAGCCCCGCCGCTCTGCTGGCCGCCCCCCCAGGGCTGTGCGGGAGGGGAGCCGGAGCGGGGAACGCCGGGAGCCCGCAGGCCGCGCCGAGCGGTCTGGTCGGTCCAGCCGCCCCGAGCGGCCGGCCCGTGCGAAGGCGCCTAAGGGGAGCGTGCGGGGCAGCGGCCGCCGGAAGGGATGAACAGATCCTGGATCCCGGTGGGGCCTGCTAAGTTGGAGGCCAGCCCAGGAGCGCCCCATGACGGATCCCCAGCCCATTCCCGCCCTTTCTCCTGAGGGGGCTCCGGTGCCCCCCAGAGGCCCCGGACTCCTTCAGCAGCTCGAAGGGGTCTTCACCGGGCCGGTGGAGCTCTTCCGGAGGCTCCACCGAACGCCTGTCTGGCTGGGGGCGACGATCCTGATGATCATGGTCAATCTGGTGATGGTGGTGGCCTGGAGCCTCAAGGTGGATGTGGAGGCCATGCTCAGGCCTGTACTGGAGCAGAACCCCCAGCTCAGCTACGCGCAGATCGACCAGATCATCGGCTTCCAGTCCAGGCTCCTCATCCCCATGGGCCTGGTGGGGGCCCTGGTGGGCATTCCACTGGCCTTCTGCGTAGCCGCTCTGGTGCGCTGCCTGGTGGGGAAGGGGTTGGCCGAGGGGGGGCGCCCCAGCTACCGGCAGGCCTTCAGCTCGGTGGCTGTCTCCAGTCTGGTGACCCTGCCTTACTCGATCCTCATCTTCATCATGTGCCTGGTCCGACGGGTGGGTGGGCTCCGTCCCGAAATGCTGAGCCCCACCAGCCTGGGCTACTACGTCCATGCCGAGTCCGCCAGACTGCAAGGGTTCTTCTCCCAGCTGGATGTCTTCCTGA
Organism: uncultured Holophaga sp.; assembly: GCF_963677305.1. Taxonomy (GTDB): domain Bacteria; phylum Acidobacteriota; class Holophagae; order Holophagales; family Holophagaceae; genus Holophaga. Next base: position 3,067,430 of record NZ_OY781925.1, on the reverse strand, counting down.
TCGCCAGCTACGTGATGATCTACCTCTCCTGCCGGCACACCCTGAGGCTGAAGGCCGGTGGTGCCTGGCTTTGCGTCCTGGTCTCGCTGGCCTTCACGCTGGTGACCAAGGTCGCCCTGGCCAAGTGAAGCACGGGGCGCCGCAGGGGAGCCTGCGGCGCCCCGCCCTCTACTTGATGTAGAGCTGGATGATGCCTTCGATGGCCTTCTGGCAGGCGGCGCAGAAGGGGACTTGGTCCCGGGTGAACATGATGCAGTCCGTCTGGGAACGGTAGTAGCCGGTGGGTTCGTAGTTGGCCCCCTCGAAGGTGCCCACCTTGCCGGACCAGGTGTCCTGACCCAGGGTGACGCTCTCCCGGGCCTCCTCCCGCTTCATGAGGGCCTCCATCTCAGACTCGGGGCGGTTGGCGGCGCGGATCTCCCGGCGCTCCTTCTGGTAGGCGTGGCTGTCCTTCTCGAACTCGGCCTTCTTCCAGGGGGTGGGAAGGGGGATGCCTGGGGTGAGGAGCTCCTTCCACTTGGGGTTCCTGGGGTCGGCGGTGACATTGGGCATCCAGGGCTCGATGCGGGGCTTGCCGGTCTCGTAGTAGACGTCGGAGGTGTAGTACTCGTCGGCGAGGTCGGCGAAGTGGTGGCCGAACTCATGGACGAAGATGTAGGGGCCGAAGGCGTTGTCGGCGGCCACGGTGCCGTAGAGCCCGAAGATGCCTCCGCCTCCGTAGGTCTTGCCGTTGACCAGGATCTCCATGAACTCGTAGGGGGCGTAGGAGGCCATGTCCCGGACCGTGCGGTTCTCAAAGCTCAGGACGTAGCGCTCCGAACCGAAGGCGTCATAGGTGCAGCCCAGGGGGGAGCGCCTGTGGACACCGGTGGAGGGTCGGCTGATGCCGCTCTCCTGGGCTGGCGGGCAGATGCCCCAGACATTGAAGTCCTTGCGGTGCTCCTTGTAGGGGGACTTGGCGAAGAGGAGTTCCATCATCCGGCGGGCATCCTTCTCGAACTTGCCCCGCTCGGCGGCGGTGTAGCCGTCACCCATGATCAGGAAGTCCACCTTCTCCGAGGGCTCGCCGTTCTTCTCCAGGGCGATCAGGGGACCCGGGCTGGGGGGCTGGGAGGGGTCCACGGTATCGGCCTTGGGGTCGAGGTTGAAGGACCAGATCTCCCGGAAGGCGTTCTGCTCATCCCGTTTCTTGAGGACGATCTGCACGGGGTGCTCGGGCATGGGGAAGCGCAGGGACTCTGAGCTGGTGAAGTTGGAGCCCCTGGCCTCAGGGGTGTCCTGCCACTCGCCGAAGATGCTGGAGAAGCCCCGGCTGTAGAGCACTTGGTTGGTGCTGCGGTCCAGGACCTCGAAAAGGAACTTGCCCCGGTTGGTGGTGTCCAGGCGCTTGGCCAGGTTGCCGGGCCAGGGCTGGGGCTCCACCACCACCCGGTCCAGGGAGAAGCTCTCCTGCTGCGCATTCCCACTGTGGTAGTAGTCCACCCGCATGGTGCGGGGCTGGGTGGCGGAGAGCCCCAGAGCCGTCAGTCCGGCGATGAGCAGGGCGAGGGGACGCAGCATGGAGACCTCCTGGAATCGGGCGATTATGGCGCGATCCCTGAGAGGGTTTGCCACAGTCCGGTTATGGGGCGGGCTTCCGGGTTACGCTGGAGGTCTGGAGGTCCCCCATGCTCACCCCCAAGCAGCGTCAGTATCTGAAGGCCGAGGCCCATCCCCTCAAGCCCGTGGTCCACATCGGGAAGGGCGGGGTCACCGAGGCTCTGGCCGCCGAGCTGGACCAGATGCTGGACAGCCTGGAGCTCATGAAGATCAAGCTGAACCAGAACACCTCGGAGGACGAGGAGAGCGTGGTGGAGGCCCTCAAGGCTCAGGTGCCCGGGCTCGAGCATGTCTGGACCATCGGCCATACGGTCCTCGTATTCCGTCCCAGCCGGACCCGCGCGACGCGCTATGCTCTTCCCTGAAGGATCCCAGCAGCCCTGATTCCGAGGAGGAGCCGTGCCCTACCTGTCCTGGTGCGAAGGGGAGTTCCCCAGCCGACAGCTGCTGGACGGGGACTGCATCCTGGGCCGGGATCCTGCGACCTGCGGCTTGGCTCGCCCGGGGGATCCCGGTCTTTCGCGACGCCATGCCCTCCTCTTCCGCTCCGGAGAACGGTGGTGGATACGGGATCTGGATTCTCGCAATGGCACTCTGCTCAACGGCCTGGGGGTCGGCACCCCCTTCGGCAGCCAGCTGGAGGACGGAGACGAGATCCTGATCGGGGACTGGACCCTCCACTTCACGATCCGCTTTCCCGGGCTGGATGGGGTGAATTTCGTGGAGGGGGTCGGGGATCTCTTTGACGAAGTGAAGCCAGAACCCTCCCAGGGCCTGGTGCTGACCCGGGGACTGCAGCTCCTGCAGCGGGCGACAGAAGCCCTGCTGCGGGAGACGGATGCCTCGGCACTGGTGCGGAGCCTGCTCGAGGAGGCCCTCAGGCTCCTGGGCGGGGACAGAGGGTTTGTGGTCACGGCCAACCCGGAGGGCTCCTGGACCACGGAGCATCGGATCGGGGATGTGGAAGACCGGATGGGCCTCTCCCAGTCGGTCCTGGATTATGTGGGGCAGCACCGGGTGGGGGTGCTCTCCAATGCCCCCACTCTGGACCCCCGTTTCAGTGGGTCCAGCAGTCTGGTGGAGCTGGTGCGGGGGGCTCTGATGTGCGCCCCCATGGCCTGCGATGGCCAAGTGCTCGGCATTCTCTATCTGGACCGGTCCCGGGCTGCCAAGGGCTTCACCCGCTTTGATCTGGCTCTCTTCCAGGCCTTTGTGCGGCTCGGGGCCATCACGCTCCGTCACACCCAGTTGGCCCGGAAGGCCATCGGGCGAGCCGAGGTCCAAGGGGAGCTGTTGCGGATCAAGACCCTGCATGCCCGCTTTACGGAACGCATCGGCGAGCTGCTGGGGACCATGGGGGGGAGCCTCCGCTGGTTGCAGGCCTTCGGAGAGGCCAGTGCCGAGCCGGGGATGGCGGCCATGCTCCATCAGGTGGAGCGGCTCCAGTTCCTGGTGGAGACCGGGCTTCAGGAAACCCTCCAGGGAAGCCCCCGGGAGGTCCACGCCACCCGGGATCTGGAGGCCCTCCAGGGGATGGTGGCCGAGGCCTGGAGGGAGCTGCTGCGCCTGAGAGGGGCCGAACTCCAGCTGGAGCCGGCTCCGGAGGGATCGGTCTGGATCGCAGGAATCCAGTCGGCTCAGGCGGTCATCGGCCTGGTGGAGCCCCTCCTGATGCATGTGCCCAGGGGAGGGGTGGTCCGGGGACGCTGGCGGGATGAACCCGGTGACTGGGCCCTGAGTCTCGAGTTCCCGGTCATGACGGCGCCTCCAGCTCCTGATGCCTGGACGCTCCGAGCCTTGGGGGAGACAGGGATCGAGTGGCGCTGGAGCAGTCCGACCCTGGCCTTGGCCTTCGCGAAGAGCGTGGATCAGACGGCGGACACCACCAGCCTGCCGCTTCTGGGGCTGGTGAGCGAAGACTACGCGCTGCTGGGGCTTTTTGAGAGTGTGGCCGAGGCTGGCGGGCTCTCCATATACCCCCTGGAGGCCGAGCCTCCCCGGACGCCCCTCCCGGCCTTTGCCTACCTGGTACTGGATGCCAAGGGACTGCCGGATCCGGCAGCCGCCGTCCAGGCTTTCCGGCGTCATCCCTCCTTCCTGACCGTGCCCATCCTGGTGGTGGGGGCCCAGGAGGAGCTCTTTCCGACCCTGCTGGCGGTGGGGGCCACGGACTGGCTGCCGGACGGCTTCCGCTGGGAGACCCTCCACAACCGGCTCCAGGTGCTGCGGGGGCACGAGGAACTGCAGCGGAGGGCGCTTGCTGCGGAGCGCCTCGACACCTTCCGGCAGATGGCGGGCTCTCTCAAACACGAGATCAACAACCCCTTGGCGGTCATCTCCATGCAAGTGGAGCTGTTGGAGCGCAAATACCCCGAGGAGCCCAAGCTCGCCAAAATCGGCGAGATGGTGGAGCGGATCCGGGGGCTGGTCCAGGTGCTGCAGAAGATGCGGGAGTCCCCGAAGGGGGACTACCCAGATGGGAGCAGTATCCTGAAGCTGAGCTGAGCTCCCCGGAAAAGGGGAGGGCCGCCCGGTCGCTTCGTGCCCTCTGTGTCCCCCCATGTGACCCCATGGCAGGGCCACGGCATCGCATCTCAGTCAAACCAGGTCAGGCCCTGTTCGGTCTGGAGCCCCCTGACCGGGAGATCCTGGGGCTCCACCGGGAGGGCCGTTGTCCTCTGCGATTCAAAGCCCACCGCCAAGGTCAGGGTCTCCCTGGGGAGGTGCCCGAGAAGGGCATCGTAGAAGCCCCCTCCATAGCCCAGCCGGAAGCCCCGGTCGTCAAAGGCGAGCCCCGGGACCAGCAGCAGCTGGACCGGGGGAGTGAGGTGCTGGGCCAGGGCCGGTTCCATGAGGCCCCACATGCCGGGCTCCAGGGGTTCGGGTCCCCAGATGAGGCGGGGGGGCTTGGTGGAGGCGATGCGGGGGAAGAGGAAGGTCCATTCCGGACGGCTGCGGACCAGGGGGCAGAGGTCAATCTCCGAACCATAGGGCGAGAAGGCGCCGATCCTGGTGAGTCTTCTGCTGAGGCAGAGCCGCTCCAGCGCGCGGCAGAGCTGTGCGGACGCCGCTGCGTGCTGTGCCGGTGGGATTCCGTCGCGCAGGGCCCTGAATCGCCTGCGGAGCTCCTTCTTGTCCTCCACTTCAGGCTCCCGGGTAGGTGTTGTAGAGGTTGTCCCGCTCCACCGGCTCGAAGCCCGCGTCGGTGATGAGTCGGGTGATCTCCTGGCGGGTCAGGCCCTGGGGAGTCTTGGCCCCGGCCTGGTGGGCGATTTCTTCGCTGATGATGGTGCCGTCCAGGTCATCGGCTCCATAGCTGAGGCCGATCTGTGCCAGCCCCGGGGTGATCATCACCCAGTAGGCCTTGATGTGGTCGATGTTGTCGAGCAGGAGTCGGGCGACGGCGATCTCCCGCAGGTCGTCCGCGCCCGTTGCCCGGGCGATGCGGTGGGTGCGGGCCAGTTCGTTCTCTTCGTGCTGATAGGCCAGGGGGATGTAGGCCAGGAAGCCTCCTGTGCGGTCCTGGGTCTCACGCAGGCGGAGGAGGTGGTCCACGCGATGGCGGGGCTCCTCGATGTGGCCGTAGAGCATGGTGCAGTTGGTGGGGAGCCCCTTGCGGTGGCAGATCTCCGCCACCTCAAGCCAGGTTTCGGCGCCCTTCTTCCCTACGCAGATCTGTTTCCGGATTTCAGGGTCGAAGATCTCGGCGCCCCCACCCGGACAGCTCTCCAGGCCCGCAGCCATGCAGCGTTCCAGGAACGCTTCCACGGAGAGTCCCGAGGTCCGGGCGTAGAAGTCGATCTCCACCATGGTGAAGACCTTGAGGTGGAGGCCGGGGTGGGCCCGCTTGATGCTTCGGAAGAGCTCCTCGAAGTACTCCACCCGGAGTCCCGGGTGATTCCCGGCGGTCATATGGAGCTCCCGGATGCCCTGGCACTCGGGCTTGGCCAGCTCCCGCAGGACATCTTCAGCGGAGAGGGTGTAGGCCCTGGCTTCCCCTTCCCGGGCCTGGAAGGCGCAGAACTGGCAGCGGGTATAACAGACATTGGTGTAGGAAAGCCGGCGGCTGGCGACGAAGTAGGTCTTCCGCCCGTGTCGTGCCAGACGGACGGCATGGGCCAGGGCGGCGATGCCGTTGAGGTCAGGGGAGGTGTAGAGCTTGAGGCCGTCCTCGAAGCTGAGGCGCTGCCCTTCCTCCACCTTGGCGGCCAATGGCCTCAGGTCCGGATCCGTGATGTAGCTGCCCAGGGGCATGGAGAGACCCAGCATCTGAACTCCTCGATTCCCATTCTACGGGCATCCAGCGGGTGCTGCCTGGCAGTCTTTCATTCCCCGCGCGGCCCCATCGGGGGTACTATCAGGCAACTCTCCCGTGTCACACTCGAGCCGCCTAGTCTAAAGTCAAGCTTGCAGGGCGGAATCTCGAATACTTACCATCTGCAGAATCGAGCACTCCATGAATCCGTATGAAATCCTTGAGCTGTCAGACGGGGCCTCCCCCGAGGAGATCAAGGCCGCCTATCACAGACTGGCCAAGCAGTGGCATCCGGACAAGTTCTCGGGGCCCAGCAAGGCTGAGGCCGAGGTTAGGTTCCGCCTCCTGGCGGAGGCTTTCGGCATGCTCAAGGATGTGGCCCGGAGAGCACCCGCCTCTGCGCCTGTGCCCCAGGCTGAAGCCCGGCCGACTGCTCCCTCCCCTGAAGGGGTCCGGATTGATCTCCAGGCTGAGCGCAGCCCCAAGGAGCGGACGGCCGAAGACTGGTTCCGCGAGGCCAAGGCGGCCTTCGAACACGGAGATGCCCAGAAGTCACTGGGTCTGATTCATTACGCCATCAAGCTCGACGGAGAGAGGCCCGATTACCATGCCCTGATGGCGAAGGCCGTTGCGCGGGCGACCGGGGACAAGAAGGCCGAGTCGAAGGCCCTGGAGACGGCCATCCGTCTCAATCCCAAAGATGTGGAGTCCACCATCCGGCTGGCGGAGCTCTTCCAGTCCGTCGGCATGCATGCCCGGGCCACCCGGCTCTGGGAGAATGCCCGCAGGCTCGAGCCCAGCCATCGGGTCTTCGCGAAGAAGGAGGCTCAGAAGGAGGGAGGGAAGAAGGGGGGCAAGGCTGCCGAGGCAAAGCTCACCCTGGCCGAGCAGTGGCTTGATCTTCAGACGAATGTCCGTCTCTGGTGGGAGCGGATGAAGGAGCGGAGAAAATCATGAAGTTGGTCGCAGCGGGACTCTCCGACACCGGTTGTGTCCGGAAGCACAACGAGGACAACCTCCTTGTGGACTTGGAACTGGGGCTCTTCCTGGTGGCGGACGGACTGGGCGGGCATGCCGCCGGAGAGGTCGCCAGCCGGATTGTGGTGGAGAAGGTTGAGGAGTTCATTCTCCAGACGGCGGAGCGGGACCGGACTTGGCCCCTCGACTATGACGCCCGGATCCCCTATGACGGGAATCGCCTCAAGGCTGCCCTGCTCCTTTCAGATCAGGCCATTCTGGATGACATCCGGCAGAACCCCGAGCGCGAATCCATGGGTTCCACGGTGGTGGCCTGTCTGGTGAAGGACGGGAAGGTGACCCTGGCCCACGTGGGGGACAGTCGTGGTTATCTCTTTGAAAAAGGTGGCTTGAGGCAACTGACGCGGGATCATTCATGGGTTGCTGACCAAGTGGAGAATGGGATCCTCACCCCTGAAGAGGCCCGGAAGCACCCCTTTCGGAACGTTATCACCCAGGCGCTGGGGAACGGTGGCGAGCTCGAAGTTGCTGTCCAGGAACTTCAAGTCAAAGAATCGGATCGTCTTTTGCTGTGCTCGGACGGACTGTCGGGCATGGTGCCCGATGAGGAGATCTCCTCCATTCTCCAAAGCAGTGAAACACTGGTGATTGCCGCCGAAAGACTCGTGAAAAGAGCCATCGATTACGGGGGAGAGGACAACGTGACTGTGGTGCTCATTGGGTTCGAGGCAGACAAAATTTTGGCCTGACATACAGTTGCTTGACGAGCAGTGCTTCAGCAGTACAATTCATGGCAAAACTCTTCAGCGAGGCTCCCCGTGGGTCTTTTCCAGACAAAAAAGAAACTCCTGGTTGGCCTGGATATCGGTTCCGGCAGTGTGAAGCTGTGTGAGCTCCAGTCCTCCGGCAAGTCCGGAGGGCAGAACCACACGCTCCAGAAGCTGGGCGAGATCCCCATCCCCCACGACGCCATCGTCGATGGAGATATCATGGACAGCAATGCGGTCGCCTCTGCCATCCGGCAGGTGGTCGCGGAGCAGAAGATCAAGGCCAAGGAAGTGGCGATCTCGGTGGCCGGGCAGCAGGTGATGGTCAAAAAAGTGACTTTCCCCCTGATGAGCCCCGCCGAACTGGCCGAGTCTGTGCGCTGGGAGGCGGAAAGCTTCTTCCCTGCCGGTCAGGGCTTGGACTCCTATGCTCTGGATTTTTCCATCCTTGAGGAGCGGCCGGCTGACGGAAACATGGATGTGGTGCTCGTGGCCTGCCGCAAGGACAAGCTCGAGGCCTATGTCGCCTGTGTGGCCCAGGCCGGGCTCAAGGCGGTCATCGTGGATGTGGACGTCTTCTCCCTCCAGAACGCCTATGAACTCAACTACCCAATGGGCAGCCGGGATGAAGTGGTCGCCCTGGTCAATGTCGGGGCGAGCTTCACCAACCTGACCATGCTCACCGGCAACCGGTCCACCTTCTGGCGGGATATCGCCTGGGGGAGCAACCGCTACACCGACAAGCTGGTGGAGGACTGGGGAGTCTCCCGCGAGGGGGCGGAGATCCTCAAGAAGGGGGGCAGTGCCGAGGGGAGAACCTCGGAGGAGGTGCTCCCCTCCCTCATGGCCATCTCCGACAGCTTTGCGGATGAGCTCATGAGGACCATCGACTTCTTCCGGTCCAGTTTCAAGGTCGATCGTCTGGACCGGATCGTTCTCGCGGGTGGCGGTGCCAAGACCGGGGGACTTGTGGAGATCCTGGCGGACAGGTTCAAGGTCTCGGTGGAGCGGATGAATCCCTTCCAGTCCCTGGCCATGGATGACCGGAGTGTGGATGCCTCCAGGGTGAGTGAGATCGGCTGTTCGGCCGCGGTTGCGGTCGGTGTGGCTCTGCGCCAGGTGGGTGACCGATGATCAGGATCAATCTCCTCGGAGACGCCCTTGTCCAGACCGGGGCCAAGAAGGATGCTCCGGAAGCCGCAGCCCTATACGAGAGTGGCGAGCAGAAGTCCTTCCGCTTCCCCATCGTGGGTGTGCTCATCTTCGTCATCCTTGCTGCGGTGAGCGGGGTCTACTACGTGATGCTCACCAAGAAGGTGGACGCCGCCAAGGCCACCAATGCGGAACTCCAGGCCAAGAAGCAGGAGCTGCAGAAGTACTTCGTCCTCGAGAAGCAATACAAGGAGAAGAAGGAAGCCCTGGAGAAGAAGAAGAAGGTCATCACTGATCTCCGGCTCGCCCAGCGGGCTCCGGTCTATCTGCTCACCGAGCTCTCCAATGCCCTGCCCGAGGGGGTCTGGTTCACCAAGCTGACCCAGAAGGGCAAGACGGTTTTCATCGAGGGTGAGAGCAACAACTTCGAGTCGGTCAACCTCTTCAAGAACCGCCTGACGGAGCAGAACCAGTTCTTCAGCAATGTCCAGTACCCCAAGGCGGAAAAGAAGGGTGCTCAGATCGTGTTCTCCCTCTCCTTTGATTTCAAATCCCTGAACTGAGGCCGAAGATGTCACCGAATCTTCAGAAGCAAATCATCATTGGCGGTCTGGTCGGGCTTTTGATCCTGGTGCTCACCTACATCCTGCTGGGTGGCAAGCGGACCGAGCTCAAGGGACTGGAGGCGGCCAACGTCGTCCTCCAGGAGGAAGTCCGGAAGGGCTATGGGATCAAGTCCAACTACGAACACCTGAAGAAGGAAGTGGAGATCCAGACGCAGGAACTGGACGAGCTCCTCAAGATCATGCCCGCCGAGACCGACATCTCCGAGATGCCCTACCGCGTCAAGAAGATGGCTGATACCGCTGGCATCGACCAGACCTCCTTCACCAACCAGGGGGCCATCAAGACGGAATACTACCGGGCCTTCCCGGTGCAGTTCACCTTCCGGGCCGGCTACAACTCCTTCGGGGAGTTTGCCTCACAGGTGAGCGGATTCGAGAAGATCATCTCCATCTCCGATATCGAGATGGTGAATGTCAAGACCAAGAGCCTCTATCCGGTCACCGTCAAGTGCCGGGTGCTGGCTTATGTCTACACCCCCCCCGAGGCTGCCCCGGCTCCCGCCGCCAAGCCCGGCAAGGCCCCCGGCACGCCTGCCCCCAAGGGCGCGGACAAGGAGGACTGAGCGATGCGATCTGTGCACATCTCCCTGGCCGCGCTGCTGGTCACCTGCCTGGGGGCTGCCACCCCCGAGCCGGTTCCTGCTCCGGCCCCTGCCAGTCCTGCTGTGGCTGACCTCATCAAGATCGAGGCTATCCCCTTCGCTCCCAAGCAACGTCGCGACCCCTTCAAGGTCCCCACCGAGGCCGAGCTGGCCAGCAAGGGGGATTTGGTGGACGACATCGGCGTCAAGGGGCGGGTGGTGTCGAATGGCAAGGTGATGCTGGTGGCCACCGATAGTCGGGGGAACATCCGGACTTTCCCTGTCGGTTATCCCTTCAGAGATGGTGTGATTGTTGCAATCACGCCGAATGCTGTCACATTCCATCAATGGGAAATCAATACGACCAACAAGTCCGTCTACCGGACTGTCGTGAAAACCTTCAAGCCTGAGGAGGGGAAACCATGAGAACTCGCCTGAGTCTGCTGCTCGTGGCGGGGCTGGTGGCTAGCGCCACTTGGCCGTGTGCGCTTGCCGGAGAGACCCCCGCCGTCGGGGCTGTTGTAGAACCTGCCCACGACAGTAATATGTTGTTGGCGGTCTCCCAGGTTCCCGGAAATGAGGGGGATGCCAAGGTCCGCCTCCAGATCCCCGGCTACCAGGGGAACCTCCGCTACCAGGTGCTCCCCAAGCCCCTCCGGGTGGTGGTGGACCTGCCCGGTGTCGTCGTGTCCCGCGCTGTTGACCGTCAGCAGATCCGGGAGCTCCGCTCCTCTCTGGTGAACAAGGCCCGCATCGCCCAGTTCGCCGCTGCTCCCAAGTCGGTGACCCGTGCTGTCTTCGAGGTGGTGGAGGGAACCCAGGTCGCTGTGACGCCTGACGCCACCGGTCTGACCCTGGACTTCACCAAGGGCCAGGGCAAGACCCTGGTGGCCGTAAACCGGGCCGAGCCCACCCAGACCCCTGCCGACCACCCGCTTCAGGCTCTCGTGGCTTCAGTGGTCACCACCACCCCGGCCCCTGCGGTGACCGAGGCACCCAGGGCCGCGGAGTCGATCCAGGCCCCGGCTGCGACGCCGATCCAGGCCCTCCCCGCCACAGGCATGCCCTATCAGGTCCTTCCCCGACTTGCGGTGAATGCCAGCCTGCCTGCCATGGGCACGACCCTCGGCGGGGCGGTGGGCCAGATGCCCGAGCGCCCCGAGGCCAGGTCCCGTGGTGGTCACACCCTGGCCGAGAACGAGCAGCGCTACACTGGCTCGAAGATCACCATCGATGTGAAGGGGGCCGAGCTCTCGGCCTTCCTCACCCTGATCGCCGACCATGCCAAGCTCAACCTGATCTGCGATCCCGATGTGGCCGGGCAGACTTACACCTTCAAGTTCGTGGATGCGCCCTGGGACTTGGTGCTGGACATGATCCTGAAACAGGCCGGTCTGGGCAAGGAGATCAACCACGGCGTCCTGCGCGTCGCCAAGCTGGAGAAGCTCCAGAAGGAGGAGGAGGACCGCAAGAAGCTGGAGGAGGCCAAGGCCCTCGCCGGCGATCTGCAGAGTGTCACCCGCCCCCTCTCCTTCGCCAAGGCCTCCGAGGCCAAGGCGATCATCGAGAAGGTGCTGACCAAGCGGGGCAGCATCATCGTGGATGACCGCACCAACACCCTCATCATCACGGACCTCCCCCACAACCTCAAGCTGGTGGATGAACTGGTCCTCCAGATCGATGTGCCCATCCAGCAGGTCCAGATCGAGGCCCGGGTCGTCGAGGCCAGCAAGACCTTCTCCCGTTCTTTCGGTGTCAAGTGGCCTTCCAGCAACTCCACGGCAGGTGTCACCACCACCTCTGACTACTGGGGCATGGGCGGCAAGAATTCCTCCTCCGGATGGACCTGGAACAGCGCTTACAACGCCTCCGGAGGCACCGGTGCGGCCTGGACCAGCGCCACCTCCATCACCGACGCCACCGGCGAACTCTGGGTGAGCTTCCTTCGGAACTCCTTCAGCGTGAATGTCATCCTCCAGGCTGGTGAGTCCAACGGCGACATCAAGATCGTCTCCAACCCCAAGGTCGTTACCCAGAACAACAAGAAGGCCAAGATCCTAACCGGCCGGAAGATTCCGTACCAGTCCACCCAGTCGGGCAGCTCCTCCGGTGCCATCACCACCGCCTTCGTGGATGCCAACCTGGAGCTGGATGTCACGCCTCAGATCACCAACGACGGCACCATCCTCATGGATCTGAAGCTCACCAAGTCCGAGGCTGATTTCAGCAACACGGTCAATGGCACCCCGACCATCCTGAACCGGGAGTTGGAGACCCAGGTGCTGGTGAAGGACGGAGGGACGGCCATCCTGGGCGGTGTCTACACCAGCTACCTGTCCGATGGAGGGTCCAGCATCCCCTACCTGTCCAAGATCCCCATCCTGGGCTTTCTCTTCCGGAGCAAGACCAAGGAGGCTGACAGCGGGGAGCTCCTGCTCTTCATCACGCCGCGAGTCCTGAAGAACTAGCAGGGGTGGACAGGACGGAAAAGGGGAGGGCTTCCGGGCCCTCCCCTTTTCGTGACGCGGGGACCCGTCTCCGAGAGACCTATTTCTCCAGGGGCAGGGTTCGGATCAGGCGTCGGCAGGCGTTGCAGAGCAGGGTGAAGGTATCAGGCTGGTCCGCCTGGTAGGCGGGGGCGTCCGGCTTGGAGTGCTTCTCCAGGTGGCCGAAGCGGTACTCGGCGATGCGAACCGCCTGGGGGGCGGTCAGATCGGCTCCACAGTTGGGGCAGTTGAGGTCGGACATGGGCAACTCCAGAAGGGGGTCAGCGGATGAGGAAATACCAGATTCCATAGACTATCAGTCCCAGGGCCACGAGGCCGAAGAGGAGACGGACCAGGAACCTCCCGATCCGATAGGCCACCCAGAGGAGGAGCAGCAGGGCGATGGCCAGGACAGTCAGTTCAAGGGGGGTCATACCTTTCGTCTCCCATGCTGCCAGACATAGAATCCCCGCCCCGCCTTCATGCCCAGTTCCCCCCTGCCAACCATCCTCTTGAGGAGATCCGGTGGGGCGAAGGCCGGGTCACCGGAACTCCGGTGAAGGGCCTCTGTGATGGCCAGTCTCAGATCGAGCCCGACCCGGTCGCTCAGTTCCAGGGGGCCGCAGGGGTGCCCATACCCCAAAGTCATCAAGGCGTCGATGGCCTCCGGGCTGCCCTCGCCGCGCTCCACCATGCGGATGGCCTCCAGTCCCTGCAGCAGGGCCAGACGGCTGGCGAGGAAGCCGGGGCGATCCGGTGCGGGGATGACCTTGAGTCCCAGGGTCTCTCCGAGCCGATGGGCCGGGGACGGGTCCGAGTCTGGCTCGGAGATGAGCTCCAGGACGCGGTGGAGGTGCAGAGGGACAAAACAGTGGAACCCGAAGATGGGCAGGGGGAAGCTGCTCGCCCTCCTGATCTCTGCCAAGGGGAGGCTGGAGGTGGCTGTGAGCCAGAGGGTTTCCGGTCCGGCCCCCTCTGCGAGGGTCCGCCAGAGGACAGCCTTCTGGTCCAGGTCCTCGGGCAGAGCCTCCAGGACTGCCCCCCGGTATCCCGGGCCCAGTTCCCCAGTCTGAAGGCGACTCGCGGCACTCTGGATTCCATCTTCGGACAAGCGGCCCTTGCGGAGGGAGCCCTCCCAGCGGGTCAGTACCTTCCGGCGCCCCTCTTCCGCATGAAGACGGTTCCGGCCCATCAGGGTCACCTGGAGGCCGCACTCTGCGGCCCACTGCGCAAGGGCCAGACCCAGACTGCCGGGGCCGATGACGGTGAGATGCATTACAAGGCCACCTTTCCCCAGGTTCGAGTGGAGAGATGAGAAAAACATGAAGGCTCTTCCGATCCCGGGTGGCAATCCGGGATAACATGGAGTCCTGCGCCCCTGCAGTGCACTCTGCTCAGCTTCGTCTTCGGGATTTCCTCGTCCATGCTCATTGATTATGCCGCCATCACCCATCAGGGGCGTGTCCGGAAGAATAATGAAGATGGTTATCTGGTCAGTGCCCTGGATGGAGAGGAACCCCAGGTGAGCGCCCTCGGGCGCTCACCCCAGGTGTGCCGCTCTGGTCTCCTGGCTGCCGTGGCCGATGGCATGGGGGGGGCCGCCAGCGGGGAGATCGCCAGCCGGGAGGGACTCCTCTCCATGGCGGTGACCATGTTTGGCCACTGGGGGCGCTTCCCCTCGCAGGGAGCCCGGGAGGAGGATCTCCTCCAGGCCCTCGCCATTTCGGCCCAGGTCGCCAGCCACTCCGTCCTGAGGTACTCCGATGCCGAGCGCTCCTCAAGGGGCATGGGCAGCACCCTGACCGCCGGGGTGGTCTGGAACGGCTTCGCCTACCTGGTCCATGTCGGAGACAGTCGGGCCTACCTCTACCGCCGCCCCCACATCCACCAGGTGACCACGGACCACACCCTGGTCAACGAGATGGTCATGGCCGGTTCCATCACCCCGGAACAGGCCAGAGTGCACCCCCAGCGGAGCATGATCACCCAGGCCCTGGGCTGCCCCCGGCCCCTGGAGGCCTCGGTGGTCAAGGTCCCCATCCGGCGTGGGGACAGGCTGCTCCTCTGCACCGACGGGCTTCATGGCGAGATCGAGGATCATGAGATCAAGTCCATCCTGGACTTCGGCTTTTCGCCCCGGAGGTCCGTTGAGCTCATGGTGGAACTGGCGCTGGATCGCGGGGGGCGTGACAATATCACAGCCCTCCTCCTCGCCCTGGACGATCCGGCCTTTGCCCTTCCGATCCCCGGGGAACCGGTCACCTGGCATGAACCCAGGGTCCAGCTCGAGCCGGAGGCATCCCCTGGTCTCTCCAACTGGTTCAAACGTCTGTTTGCGGGTCGCCCATGAGTCTCCTTCAAGGTTCCCTATCCCTCAAGCGCTTCATGGTGCTCGGGCCTGTCCCCTCCGAGGCCGACCTCCAGCAGGGTCTGGAGCAGGACCAGTTCCGCCCCTTCGAGGATGGCTTGGAGGAGGAGCGCCTGGGGTGGTGCGACTGGCGCAACCCCCTGATCCTGCCACCTGACCGCGACTGGGTCAGTCAGGACCGCTTCGCCCTCTTTTCCCTGCGCATCGACACCCGCAAGGTGCCCGCCTCCCTCCTCAAGGCCCAGGTGGAGCTCCGGATCATGCAACTCATGAAGGAGAAGGATCTGGCTTTCCTGGGCAAGGAGGCCCGGACCTCTGTCCAGGACGAGGTCAAGGCAGAGCTGTTGTCCAAGGTGCTGCCGATACCCAAGACCGTCGAGGTGGCATGGGATCTGAAGGGGGGGCTGCTCTGGACCACGGGAGGCTCCAGCAAGGTCCAGGGAGCCCTCATCGGCCTCTTCATGAAGAGCTTCGGCTGCGAACTCCAGCCCCTTGCCCCCCTTCTCCTCGCAGGGCGAGTGGCGCCCGCCGTTCCTGTGGAAGGGCTCATGTCCCTGGATCCCCTCAATCTTGAACTGGAGGAGGTCCAGTGACCGCCAAACCCATGGAACTCATCGAACAGGGGCGCTTCCTCGGCGAGGAGTTCCTCCTCTGGCTCTGGATGCGCGGGCTGACCGAGGGAGGGACCAGCGGGCTGCCCAATGATCAGTCGGCCCTGTTCGTCGATGACTCCGTACAGCTGGCTACAGAGCGGGGGGATGTGAAGGAACTCAGCCTCCGGAAGGGAAACCCCGCTGAGAGCCGGGAGGCCTTCGAGGCCCTCTCCCGTGGCATGCGCCCGGCCAAGGCCAAGATCCGCCTGCTCTCGGGGGACATGGAGTGGACCTGTGTGCTCAATGCCGCGACCCTTGACACCAGTGCGCTGAAGCTGCCGCCCACCCAGGCCAAGGACCTTCAGGGGCGGGTCGCGGATCGGATGTTCCTGCTGGAAGAAGGGACCGCGCACCTCGAGCGCCGTTTCGGTGCCTTCCTCACGCTGCGGGCCCAGGAACCTGAGGCCCTCGAACAGGCCCTGCGGGAATGGGTGAAAGCTGGCCTCCAGGGTGTTGTCGGTGGGGAAGAGGCTCCGTGGGAGGACTGAGCCCTCGTCTGACCCTTGCCACACTCCTGGCTGGGTCCGTGGTGATGGCGGCCCCTGCCGATCCCAAGACCCAGGAGATCAGGGCCTCTTTGCCCAGGGAGGGCACGGCCCTGGTCCGCCTCATCTTCCGGAAGGGGGTCCAGGTGGAGCGGGCTCCCCTCCCTCCGTCCATCCTGGCCCACCGCAAGGGGGGAGCCTGGGCTTCCTTCAATGAGCTGACCCCCGAAGGGAAGCGCTGGCTCCTGGAGAGCCTCTTCCCCGATGACGCCTGGGGAGCCGACCGGGTGCGCCACACGGTCCGCTGGCCTGAGCTGGAGTCGTTCTGGCTCATCAGTGCCCTTTTCACCGGGCACGGCCAGAATTATGACCTGGTCCAGGAGGCGAACCCCGGTCTCCCTGAGAAGCTCCGCAAAGGGGATGGTCTGGAGATTCCGAGGAAGCTCCTGTCCGTGGATCTGGGGGGCGACCGGGAGCCCCATGCCGATCGCAGGTCCCCCGAAGACGCGCTGGATGATGAGGCCAAGGTGGCGGCCTACCGCGCCCTGCTGGACTTCAAGGAGGACCGGGAGGGCAAATACGCCCTCTACCGCCTGCGGAAGGGGGAGGCGCTCTACTCCAGCGTGGTCATGCGCTACACGGATCGAGTGGACCCCAAGGAGGTCAATGACCTCGCTCTGGAGTTGGCACGCCTGAGCGGAATCCAGGATGTGCGGGCCATCCAGCCCGGAACGGTCATCAGGATCCCCGTGAAGCATCTGGCTGACCCCTTTCAGACCGAGGGCTCCCGGGCCCTCCAGGAGGATCGGGAAGTCAGGGCCGAGATGAAGCGGACCCGTCGGGTCGATGGCGGGCCCAGTCTCCAGGGGGTCCGTATCGTACTGGATCCGGGGCATGGCGGCATCGATTCGGGAGCCGTGGCCAATGGGGTCTGGGAGTCGGACTTCGTCTATGACATCGCCATGCGGGTGATGCGCATCCTGCAGCGGGACACCTTGGCCACCGTCAGTTCCACCATGCGCTACCCAGGTGTCGGCTTCAATTGCCGCGACGAGATCAAGAGCCCCACCCGCCAGGCCGAGATCCTCACCACACCTCCCTTCGCCAACGATGGAGAGAGCCCCAACGCAGTGAGCGTTCACCTCCGCTGGATCCTGGCCAACGACTGGTTCGCCGACTTCCGCAAGCATGGTGACGCCCGGAAGACGGTCTTCCTCAGCTTCCATGCCGACAGCCTCCATCCCAGTGCGCTGGGCACCATGGCCTATGTGCCAGGGGCCACGGCGGTGCCGGGCAGTTTCACGATGCAATCCAGTCATGGCGTCCAGGTGGCTGAGATGAAGCGGGGCGGAATCTTCAAGGCCACGGCCCGGGAGCGCCTCCAGGGCGAGGCCCGCAGCCGCCAACTGGCGGAGCTCCTCCTCAAGGCCCTGGAGTCAGATCACATCGCCATCCACGCGAACCGTCCCATCCGAAACATCATCAAGCGTTCGGGCAAACCCTTCGTCCCGGCTGTGATCCGTCACTCTTCCGCCAGTGCCAAGGTCCTGCTGGAAGTGGTGAACCTCACCAATGAGGAGGATGCAGGCCGCTTCCAGGACCCCCGCTTCCGGGAGCGGTACGCCGAAGCCATTGTGAAGGGGATCCGGGCCTATTTCCGCCTCTGATCGGGATCCTGGGCCTTGAGCATCAGCTCGTTCTCGACGTCATGGAAGAGGGCCAGGAAGGCCATGCCCGACCAGATGTTGATGACTGCGCTCACCACATAGACCAGCCAGAAGACCGGATGGCGGAAACGGAAGTAGAGACTGGGCTCCGGTCCCCAGTGGGCGGCGGCCCGGTCCACCCCGAAGAGGAGAGCCAGGTAGATGGCGAAGATGGGCAGGGCGGCGAGGAGGACCCGGCGCCACTCCCGGGCCATGACCTGCACACTCCAGCGTCCGGCATGGGTCACGCTGCCCCCCCGAAGCAGAGCGTAGTAGGGCATCCAGCCGAGGAGAAGAATGATCAGAAGCCCGGGGACGATGAAGAAGGCCAGGCCTGCCGAGACTGCGATATAGAGGACGGCCCTGGCGACTGCGGCCTTCAGCCAGCGGCTCTCGAAGGTGTGGCGCCAGTCCTGGAGCAGGTTGGCAGGGTGGTGGTTGTACCGGGCGTCCAGATAGGCGAGCAGCATGGGCAGGAGGTAGAACTCTGCCGGCAGGGTGAAGATCAGGTTGACCACGGCGGTGTAGAGCAGATGCTCCGGGAGACCTGCCCGGAGCTGCGCCAGCGGGGCGATGACCATCAGGATGCCCCATAGCAGGGCGAGGGCCAGGACCATGACGCGATGGCGCAGGAGCCAGCCGAAGCTGGTGGGAATGGCCGAGAGATTCCTGAAGGTGGACATGCGCATGCTAGAAGCTTAGCGCGCTATGATCTTGGCCATGAGCTTCTCGGCGCCCTGTCTGCTTGCTTCAAGCCCCCTCCTTCTGGATCCCAATTTTCTGCATACACTTGTGCTCGTCGTGGAGCATGACGAGAACGGGTCCATGGGGGTGATCCTGAACCGTCCCCTGCCGTTGACCCTTCAGCAGATCTGTTCAGAGAGCCACCTGGAGTTCGCCGGAGAGACGGGTGCCACAGCCTTCCGGGGGGGGCCGGTGGATCCCCAGCGCGGCATCATCCTGGTGCGGGGGGGCATGCCCTCGGCGGATGACTTGGTCCTGGACTTCACCGACTTCGTGAGTTTCCGGAAGGACCTGCTGGAGGGTCTCCTCCTGGAGCCGAGTGCCCATTACCGACTCTTCCTCGGCTATGCGGGGTGGGGCCCTGGACAGCTGGAGGCCGAGATGGCCGAGGGGGCCTGGCATACACTCCCCCTGGAGCCCCGCTGGGTTCTGAGGGAGGACACCCGTGAGCTCTGGCAGGAAGCCATCGAGGCGGTGAACAGGCGCGAGGGGGGCGGGCAGCCATGACACCGACCGCCTATCTCGGGTTTGTGGGAGCTTCGGTCCTCCTTTCCCTCGCACCGGGCCCCGACAACATCTTCGTGCTCACCCAGGGCATCGCCCGGGGACGCAAGGCCGCCCTGGCCTCGGCCTGGGGCATGTGCAGCGGGGTCACCGTCCACACCACCGCCGCCGCCTTCGGGGTCTCGGCCATCTTCTACTCCTCCGTGGTGGCCTTCAATGTGGTGAAGTTCGCAGGGGCCGCCTACCTCCTCTATCTGGCGTACAAGACCATCCGGTCCACCTCCTCGCTCAAGCTGGGCACCGCAGCCGACGGGAGTGCCTGGGCTCTCTACAAGCGCGGCTTCATCATGAACGTGCTGAATCCCAAGGTGGCCCTCTTCTTCCTGGCCTTCCTCCCCCAGTTCATCCGTCCCGACGCGCCCTACTTCCCCTTGCAGATGCTCTTCCTGGGCTTCACCTTCATGGCGCAGGCCCTGGTGGTCTTCAGCCTCATCGGCATCTTCTCCGGTTCGGTGGGCAACTATATCCTCAGCCGCCCCCGGATCGCCCGGCGCTTCGACTGGCTCACCGCTGGGGTCTTCGGCCTGCTGGGCATCCGGATGGCCTTGCTCGAACGATAGCTAGAGTCTCAGGGGCTCCTCGTCATCTTCATCTACGAGGGTGATGTTGCCTCCGCCCTCCAGGAGGACGGCGTCCTCGAAGATATTGTGGAGCTTGGTCTGATAGCGGTGGGCTTGGTGGAGGCGTGGGTCCTCCGCCAGCTCGACCCCCTCCCTTGCAAGAGGCTGGACCAGGGCGGGGTCCACTCCCAGGATGCCGCCGAGGAGCTTCTGGGGGTTCAACGCCTCGCCTGCGGCCAAGCGGGTGCTGAAGTGGAGGACATCCCCCTCCCAGGCCAGGTCCAGGACCAGGGGACGGACCTCCAGCTGCTTGACGACCTTCCGTCCCTCGGATTTGCCGGTCTTTTCAATGGTATAGGAGGTGGCCTCCATGAAGGACGCCAGGCGGGCCCCTGCATCCTGCCGCAGCGCTCCCGGACAGTCCCAGCGCCAACGGGCCCTATGGGCGAGCTCCAGGACGGAGGTGGCGTAGTTGGGGATCTCCTCCCAGCCCAGGACACGCAGTCCGGCAAGGGGTTCCTCAGGGAGACCGCCCCGGAGCGGTCCGCTGAGGGTCAGATCCGCCCACTCGAGTGCCCCCGGGACGCCCAGGGGGAGGGCGGGACCCAGCTGGACCTGGGGGCGTGGCGGCTTGCCCAGGCCCATGGCCAGGGGGACACCGGCCTCCTCAAACCCCCGGGCCAGGGCGGAGATGAGCGCAGGCGGACGCAGCTGGGTCGCACTGCCCTGGATGGACAGGCGCACCCGTAGCGTCCGACGCTGGGGATCCTGTTGCCACTGATGGATCCGGCGCTGGCGGGAGAGCTCTGCGGCGGATTCCAGGGCCTCGCGGACCTGGGGGGGCGGCCTGAGCCCCTTCCAACGGCCCCGGAAGGCCACCAGGGCCTCCTCCGTCTTGCCGGCGGCCTCGAGGCGCTCTAGCCAGGGTTGCAACTCCCCCTCCGGTCTTTCACTCCACGCCAGGAAGGCCTGGACGAGATCGCTGCCTGAGGAGGTGCCGGACTTCTGCATGCCTCCAGGATAGCCTCGGGGGTCCGGATAAAAAAATAAATTATTAATGCTTGCGTTCCAGGAGGCGCTTGGCCTCCCGGCGCAGCAGCTCCGCCACGTTCCGGTCCTTGAGGAGCAGCTTCATGTCGTACTCGGTGAGGCGCTTCAGCATGTTCATGGAGATAGGCAGGGGGGTGCGGGGGTTGAGGATCATGTTCTTCACGATCGGGTACTTCTTCAGCCACTCCCGGTTCTGGCTGATGATCCTCAGCACCTCGTCGTGGATACTCCGCATCTGGGCGATGTAGGCCACCTCCCCTTCGGTGATACGGCCATTGCGGATGACGGCCACCTGGATGAGGCGGTTGGACTCGCGGATGAGAAGGGTGCGCTCCTCCTTGCCGGCTTTCTGCGCGAGGAGGATCTTCTGGCTGGTCCGCAGCTTCATGATGCGCTGGGCCAGGCGCAGAGGGACCTCGTTCCCCTCTTCATCCAGCACCGGCTGGGTGAGGTGCTCGCGGACCGGGGGCGCCTCCTCCTCGTCCCCTTCTTCGGGGAGGGTCAGGAGGACTTCAGCCCAGGCCTTGTCCAGACTTCCCGACTGGACCTCGTCCAGGATCTCGATGCGCTCCTGGGCGTCCTCAGGGCTGAGCTGCTGGAGGACATCCCTGCGGAACTCCTCGATGCGCCGTCGGATGGCGTATTCGGCCTCCGGGTGGTTCTCCAGGAGGTCGAGGATCGCCGGCCGCTCCAGCCAGAGCACCTGGTTGTTGAGGGGGATCTCCAGGACACTCCCGGGAAGCGCCGGGATGGCCCGCTCCATCCACTCTGCCGTGAGGTTCTCGTGGAGGAGGGTCGCCTCCAGGAGAGCCGGCTCCTTCCGGTGGACCAGGATCAGGCCCAGGGGCACTGGGGGGTCCACCGGCCCGATGATGGTGTTGGCCAGGAGGTTCTCGGGCATGCCCTGGAGGGTCTCCAGGGCTTTGGATGCCTGCGGATGGTCGCTGAAGACCGCGTGGCCCAGGGCCTGGAGGAGCTCCAGGGGGGGGACCGGCAGGGCTCCCCCCAGGAGGGGGCCCACCATGGGCTCGGGCAACTGGCCCTCGATGAATCTCTGTACCAGGGGGTGCATGCTCACTCCGTGCTCTCGTCCTGGGTTGCGGCTTCGTCCTCTTCCGTCTCCGGGGCGCTGGGGGGCTCATCGGGCTGGGCCGTGGCGGGCAGGATCAGGCGGCCATCAGCTCCGAAGTTCCCGGACCAGGGCTGTCCCACGGCTGCCGGGTGGCGTATCCGCTTCCCGGCGACCTCCACCAGCACCACCCCGCCGTTGGAGAGGCTGAGCTGGAAGGGGCCCGGGACTCTCAGCTTCCAGGGCTCTGAGATCCGCAGGGTGTGGGACTGCTGGCCATGCTCCCCCTGGAGGGTGGCTTGGCACTCCTCCTGGGAGCGGAGGCTCACCAGGATGCCTTCGGCATTGACCCCGGCCTCTGGGAGGAGCTCGCCCAGCACGGCATAGGGCTGGCTGGCCGTAGCCGGACGGGTCACAGGGGGACGCTTCGGGTGATCGGCCCTGGGTTCCTGGATACCCCGCTTGATGTTGGGGCCGGGCAGCACCAGCCAGAGGACCAGGGCCAAGGCGCACAGAGAGATGATCCCCGTCAGGAGGCGCTCCCAGTAGTCCTTGCGGGGATCCGGTGGATCCTGTTCGAGACCGCCAGGCAGGCTGGCCCAGGACTCGGCCATGAGGGAGGGGTCCATGTCCAGCCGGACCATGAGTTGGCGGACCATGGGGCGCTCCCGTCCGGGCGGGATGGCCGCCCAGTCCTCCGCCTCGATGGCTTCCAATACCGAGAGGGGGAAGTGGAGCTGGCGCCCCAGGTCCTCAAGGCTGAGGCCGAGCTCCTCCCTACGGAGGTGGATGGCCTCGCCGATGCCGGGGGCGTGGTGTCTGGGCGGAGTCACGGGGCCCACCCCACGGGTGTGTTGTGGAGCAGTTCCGCCAGAACGCGTCGGCGGGACTCGCGGTTGAGGGGGCGGGCGTCCAGGGTGCCGCGGTGGGCCATGCAGTCCCCCAGGGTCGACTGCAGGTCGTCGGGGGTCACATAGTCTCGGCTGGAGAGCCAGGCCTCGGCACGGGCCAGGGCAAGCCACTGGCTGGCAGCCCGGGTGGAGCAGAAGCCCCCCTCCTGCCGGATGCGGGTGACGACCCTCTCGATGTAATCCAGGACGGGATCCGAGACCCGCAGGCTCCGCACATCCCGGCGGGCGGCCTGCCAGCCTGCCAAAGTCAGGGGAGGGCTCAGCTCGGCCAGGAGATCCGCCCCGGCCTCGTCCCGCAGAACCCTGCGCTCTGCCTCGGGGTCGGGGTAGCCGAGGTGGAGGACGCAGCTGAAGCGGTCCAGCTGGGACTCGGGCAGGGGGAAGGTCCCGGCATGATCCATGGGGTTCTGGGTGGCGATGACGAAGAAGGGGTCGGGCAGGGGGTAGATCCCACGGTCCAGGGTGACCTGGCCCTCCACCATGATCTCCAGGAGGGCGCTCTGGGTCTTGGGGCCGATGCGGTTCAGCTCATCCATCAGGAGGATGTTGGCGAAGACCGGCCCTTCACGGAAGCGGAAGGCCTGCTCTGAGGCGTTCCAGAGGTGGATGCCCAGGAGGTCCGAGGGCAGCAGATCGTTGGTGCCCTGGACCCGCTGGCAGCTGCCCCCCATGATACGGCCCAGACCCTTGGCCAGGGTGGTCTTGCCCACCCCCGGGAGATCCTCCAGGAGGAGGTGCCCGCCGGCCAGGAGGGTGGCCACCGCCCGGCGGACCTGGTCCTCCTTGCCGGCCACCACCCGGCAGAGCCCGGCCATGCCTCGCCGTACCCCCTCCTGGAGGGCGCTCCGTTCGCTTCCTGGCTGTGGCTGGTTGGGCATCAGGTGTTCCCCTCCTCTCCATCCTCCAGGGGGATGTGGTATTCCCGCAAGCGCTGGGAGAGGAGGCGCTGGGTCACGCCCAGGTCAAGGGCCACGGCGGTCAGGTTGCAGCCGCGGTGGCGCAGGGCCCGGCGGAGCAGGCGGGCCTCAGCCTGGCGCACCACCTCAGCCAGCATGCTCTCAAGGGTGCCCGGAGCCGGCCAGGCCAAGTCCAGGACCTCTCCGGTGGGTAGGGCAGCCTCGGGCAGGGTGGCGAGGAGGGGACCTGTGGTCCTGATCATGGCCTGTTCTGCCACCCAGAGGAGCTCGGCTACATTGCCGGGCCAGGGGCGGGAGAGGAGCTCACGCTCGACCCCTTTGTCCATCACCGGGGCGGAGCGGCCTGCCTGGCGGGCGGTCCGCCCCAGGAAGGCCGAGAAGAGGGGGAGGACATCCTCCCGGCGCTCTCGGAGCGGAGGCAGGGGCAGGGCGAAGGTGCAGAGCTTGGGATGGAGGGAGGGGGGCACCTGCTCCAGGCTTGCGGCGGTGGCGGTCCAGCAGACGCCGTCCCGCCCGAGCGCTTCCAGGAGTTCCGACGCGCCGGAGGCCGAGAGGCCCTCCAGGTTCCGGAGGTGGATGGTGCCGCCTTTGAGCTGGGCGAGGCGGCGCCCATCCAGCCCCAGGGGGCCCAGGGAGGACGCCTCCAGGTCCAGGAGGGGGGCTCGGGGACTGCGGAGGGTGTGGAGTCTCCGGGCGGCCCGGCTCCGGCCACTGCCCCGCTCTCCGGTGAAGAGGGTCGGGGCGGAGCTCTCGGCGAGGCTGGCCATGGCCCGCTCCAGCCGGATCATGGCCGCGGAGCAGGCGACCCAGGGCTCCCTGGGATCGGGGCAGGGGGCCTCCACCAGGGCCCTCATCCGCTCCAGGGTCGCCTGGAAGAGGTCCAGGTCGAAGGGCTTGGGCAGGAAGTCCTCCGCCCCCGCAGCCATGGCCTCCACGATGTCCGCGGCTTCGCCGAAGGCACTCATGAGGAGTACGCGGAGGCCGGGGTGGAGGCGTTTGGCCCGCTTGAGGAGCTCCAGGCCGCTCATCTCCGGCAGCCTGAGATCCGTGACCATCACTTCGCAGGGGGTGTCCGCGAGGATGGCAAGGGCCTCGGCGGGCGTGCCCACGGCATGGAGCGTCCAACCCGAGTCCGCGAGGGCCTGGATGAGGAGGCGCCGGAAGCTGTCCTTGTCTTCCACCAGGAGGAGGTGCATAGGCTCAGTGTACTCCCTTCGGGATCCGACCCGGGCTTCGCTTCCACAGGGGGGCGGGCAGGTGGAATTCATGGAATCACGACTCTTGAAGGGCCTTCCCGCAGCCCCTGCGGAAAACTCCCCCGGGGGCGACCAAAGGTCCTTCAGAACCAGGAGGGGGTCGATTTGCACAATTTCATGTGCAGTTTTGCAACTTCTCGGAAAACATGGACCTAAGGGATGGGGGAGCTCCGCCCAGGCTCAGAGTCCGGTGAGGGGGATCCGCCTTCCGGTGCCGAAGGCCCATGGGCTCACCTTCAGGGCAAAGGGGAGCTGTCTCCGCTTGAACTCCGACTGGCGGAGGAGGCGGAGGATCCTGGGAAGGGCGGCCCTGGCCTGCTCCAGGGCCTCTCCGGCCAGGAGCTCCGCCAGGTCATCGGCCAGGGAGGTATCCTCGCGGCGGGCCTCCAGAAGCGCGGCGAGGATGGCGTCCAGCTGGCTGTAGGGCAGGAGGCTGGCCTCGTCCGTCTGCCCGGGGCGGAGTTCCGCCGTGGGCTTGCGCTCCAGGACTCCGCGCGGGATGGCCTCCCCCAGCTCCCGGGCCAGGGCGAAGACCCTCGCCTTGAGGCAGTCGCCCAGGATGCCGAAGGCTCCGATTCCGTCCCCGTAGAGGGTGAAGTAGCCCGTGGCAGCCTCGCTCTTGTTGCCGGTATTGAGCACGGCCACCCGGTTGGTGCCCAGCAGCTCGTGGGTCCTGGGCTCCGAGGTCAGGGCCATGAGGAGGAGACCCCGGGACCGACTCTGGAGGTTCTCGTCGGTGAGGCCGAAGCTGCGCTCGGGGAAGGCGCCCCGGAGGGAGGCCTCCGCCCCAGCATAGGGCTCGTCGGCAGAGAGGGTCAGGAATCGGATGCCCAGGTGGCGGGCCTGGGCTTCGGCCAGGTCCAGGCTCTCGCGGCTGGTGTAGCGCGTGGGCAGTGCCACCCCCAGGACCCGCTCCGGCCCCAGGTTGAGGGCGGCCATGGCGGCCACCACGGCACTGTCGATGCCCCCAGAGAGGCCCACGACCACGCCCTCGAGTCCCTGCTTGGACAGGTTCTCCCGGAGCCCGAGGCCCAGGGATTCCCGGAGCCAGCCACCCTCATCGGGGTCCAGGGGCCAGGCCTGCCCCACGGCTCCGGTGTCCACCATCAGGGTTTCCTCCTGGAAGTCCCGGGTGCCCTGCCAGCTGCCATCGGGCTGGACCAGGCAGGAACCGCCGTCGAAGGTCAGCCAGCTCTCCGAGCCTACCCGGGAGACATAGGCCACCGGGATGCCGTGCTTGGCGGCCTGTCCCAGGAGAAGCCGACGTCGGAGGGCGCGCTTGGAGGGGGTCGCCCAGGCGGGATGGCAGCCCTCGGGCAGGTAGCTGCCGAGCAGGGCGGGGCTGGCGGACAGGTTGAGGATCAGGGTGGCCCCGGCACCCACGAGGTCGGCCACCGGGTCCACTGCGTAGCGGATGGAGCCCGGGGCGAGCTCGGGGTCGGCCCAGAGGTCCTCGCAGACCGAGAGGCCGATGCGCAGGCCCCTGTGCTCCACCACGGGCTGAGGGCCGGGGTCGGCCTCGAAGTACCGCGCCTCGTCGAAGATGTCGTAGACGGGCAGGATGCGCTTGCGTGCCCGGGTTCTCACCCGCCCCTCCTCACACCACCAGATCTCGTTCCAGAGACGTCCGGAGGGCGCAGGGGAGCAGGTCCCCATGACCAGGGGGACGCTCCCCGCCAAGGAGGCCAGGCGCTCGGATTCCTGCAGGATCCTCCGGCGGAGTCCGCCCTCCCAGAGCCGGTCCTCAGCCAGGTAGCCGGGAACGGCCATCTCCGGGGTGACCACCAGTTCGGCCCCCCTCTCCACGGCCTGGTGGTAGGCCGCCTGGAGGGCGCGGCCATTGGCTTCCGGGTCGGCGACCCGGCAGTTGAGCTGAAGGAGGGCGATACGCATGGCAGAGTTCCCGTCCCATCCAGCTTACTGTGGGTGCCCGGGGCTGTCCGTTCCCATGGGGGAAGGTCCCCCCTGTGAGATACTGGTCCCGACCATGGACCTGATCCTCTCCGATATCCACGCCAACCTCCCTGCTCTCCGAGAAGTCCTCAAGTACGCCCGGCGCCGGACGATCCGCCGTTTTGTCATCCTCGGGGATCTGGTGGGCTATGGCGCCCAGCCCAATGAGGTTCTGGCCCGGATCCAGGGGCTCCGGTCCCGGATCCTGGTGCGCGGCAACCATGACCGGGCCTGCGCCTTTGAGGGCGAGGACGAGCACTTCAGTCTCCCCGCCAAGGGGGCCGCCTGGTGGACCCGGCAGCGCCTCACCGCGGAGAACCGCGGCATGTTGTGCGGACTCCCCGAGGGCCCCCTCCAGGTGGGAGACGACTACCTGATCGCCCATGGCTCCCCGCTGAACGAGGACGCCTACCTCCTTCACCCCCAGGATGCTCTGGAGGCCTTCGGAGGCTTCACCGGGCAGCTCTGCTTCTTCGGGCACTCCCATCTCCCCTGCTGCTTCGAGTTGGATGAGTCCCGCCGCCTCCTGAGCACCATCCTCCCCGAACCCGGAGAGTGGTTCTCCCTCAAGAAGGGCTGCCGGTATCTGGTCAACCCGGGCTCGGTCGGTCAACCTAGAGACAGGGATCCCCGTCTCTCCTTCATGACCTACGACCCACGTCGGAGACGCGTGCGGCTTCATCGGCTGGAATACGACCATGCCGATGCCGCCCAGAGGATCCTGGACGCCAAGCTCCACCCCAATCTCGCCGAACGGCTTTTCTACGGAATCTAGAGGACCATGATGGAACCCATGCAGAATCCGGAACTGGACGCCCTGCTTGAGAGGGGCGCGAGCCTCTCCGCCCCCGCCAGCCTCAGGGAGTCCGGGAGTCTGCGGATGCTCGGCGACTTGCAGCTCATCTCGATCGATCAGGGCCGGTCCGTGCTCTTCCGGGGGGCGAAGCGTCGGGATCAGCACCCTCCTGTCGGCTCGGTGCTGACCCTCTCCCTTCTCCTGGAGACGGAGGCGGTCGCCCTGCGCACCAGCATGATGGAGCTGGTCTCGGCTCCTGAGGAGGCGGGCCCTCTGGTGCGGGTGACCTGGCCCACCGAGATTCTGGAGTGCCACCGCCGGGAGGACCTCAAGGTGGCCTCGCCCGGGCTGCCGGCGCTGGACGCCCAGGTGGATGTCGGGGGGCAGATCTGCGAGGCCAAGCTCCTGAACCTCTCCGAGACGGGCATCGGTCTGGGCTTCGCCCAGTCCTTCCCTCTGGTGCTGCGGGCCCATCTCTCGGTCCAGGCCGTCCTGCCCGGAAACATCCCCTTTGAAATCAACGGGGAGGTCCGCCACATGGAGATCCTGGAGGGGGACAACCTGCCGCTCAGGGTGGGGGTGGTCCTGGGCGACTACACGGGCGCCTCCCGCGAGGGCATGCGGCGCTTCATCCAGGCCAAGCGTACCCTCATGTCCGAGATGCTCCGGAATCCGGGAGACCGATGAAGACCCTCTCCCTTCGGGTGGATGTGGACACCCTGGACGGGACCCTCCAGGGGATCCCGAACCTGCTCCGCATGCTGGACCGGCACGGTATGCAGGCGAGTTTCTACTTCTCCCTGGGGCCCGACAGCTCGGGCAAGGCCATCCGGAGGATCTTCCGGCCGGGCTTCCTCCAGAAGATGCGCCGGACCAAGGCCGGACAGCTCTACACCTGGCGGACCATGATGTACGGGGTGCTGCTCCCGGCGCCCATCATCTACCGGCGGGCTGCCGCCCAGATGCGGAGTGTCCGGGAGGCGGGTCACGAGGTGGCCATCCATGCCTGGGATCATGTGCAGTATCACGACCTGCTGGACCGGAAGTCCCGTCGCTGGCTTGGAGAGTGGTTCGAGTCGGCCCACACCGCCTTCGAGGAGGTCTTCGGCTGTCCCGCCCGGGGGGCCGTGAGCCCCGCCTGGCGCTGCAATGACACGACCCTGGAGCTCCAGGAGGCCTATGGTCTGGCCTACGCCGGGGACTGCCGGGGGAGCAGGGCCTTCTTCCCCGAGGTGGGGGGACGGACCCTGGGGACCCTCCAGGTCCCCACCACCCTGCCCACCCTTGATGAGCTGCTGGGGCTGGAGGGGCGGAACGCCTCGGACGCCATGACGGAGATCCTGGGGATGGTCCGGGAGGATGCCCTGAACATCTTCGCCCTCCATACCGAGGTGGAGGGCGGTGCCCTGAGCGGCGTCTTCGACACCTTCCTGGAGGGGGTGGCTGAGCGGGGGATCCGGGTTCAGACGGTGGCTGACAGGCTTCCCGGGCTTCTGTCCTGGGGACCTCCCTCTGCCCCCATCACCCGCCGGGAGATCCCAGGCCGGGCCGGCTGGGTGAGCTTCGGCCCCTGATCCGTGCAAGAATGAAGCTCCAGGCGCCCATAGCTCAGCCGGATAGAGCAACGGCCTTCTAAGCCGTAGGTCGCAGGTTCGAGTCCTGCTGGGCGCACCATGATCGAGAGTGGATCCATCAATGTCTCCTGACGTCCGCCGTCCCATCGACCGTCTCCTCCTCTTCTTCGCCCTCATGCTGGTGACGATCGGGATGGTCTGGATCTACTCCGCCTCGGCCATCAAGGCCTCCCAGGCCAACTCGGCGGCGACGGCCTTCCTCGCCCGCCAGCTGGTGGGGGGCTTCATCGGCTTGGCCCTCATGCTGGCCCTGAGCCAAGTGGACCTCTCGGAGCTCCGGGAGCGGCCCAAGGTGCTCCTGGTCCTCTACATCGTCTCCATCCTCGGCCTGCTGGCGGTCTTCGCCTTTCCGGCCATCAACCATGCCCACCGCTGGGTGAGGATCCTGGGGCAGAGCCTCCAGCCCTCCGAGCTCTTCAAGCCCCTGGCGGTCCTCATCGCCTCCTGGTGGATGGTCAAGAACCGGGAGGCCTGGGGCAACCACAAGGACACCATCCCCAAGTTGGTGACCCTCATGGGCATCCTCATCGTGCCCCTGGGGCTGATCCTGAAGGAGCCGGACTTCGGCACCACCTTCCTGATCGTCTTCGTGGTCATGCTCCTGGTCTTTCTGGGGGGGGCGCCCCGCTGGATCTTCGCCATCGCCGTCCCCATCCTCATCGTGGTGGGCACCCTCTTCGTGGTGACCTCTCCCTACCGTCTCGCCCGGGTCACCAGCTTCCTCAACCCGGAGGCCGACCCTCTGGGCAAAGGGCATCAGGCCCTCCAGAGCCTCGTGGCCGTGGGGAACGGCGGTCTCTTCGGGGTCGGGCTGGGGGCCGGAAGGCAGAAGCTCTTCTTTCTGCCCGAGGCCCACACCGACTTCATCTATGCTGTCATCGGCGAGGAGGCTGGGATGGTGGGTTCCCTCCTGGTCGTGGTGCTCTTCCTGGCCATCCTCATCCGGGGCTACCGGATCGCCCGCCGCTGTCGCGATGCCTTTCTGCGCCTCTGTGCCATGGGTTTCACCCTGCTGCTGGTGGTCCAGGCCCTCATGAACATGAGCGTGGTGCTCAGCATCGCCCCGAACAAGGGCATCCCCTTGCCCTTCATCAGCTACGGGAGTTCGAGTCTCATCGCCTCCCTGGCCTCCCTGGGGCTGCTCCTCTCCATCAGCAAGGAGACAGGAGAGTGAAGAGCCAGCGGGTGACCGGGATGCTGAGCCCATTGCCCAGGAGCTTGTAGCGCTTCACCCGGGGGAGGTGCTCCGGGAAGCGGAAGTCCGGTGGCAGCCCCATGAGACGGGCGACCTCTCCGGGGGAGAAACGTCGGACGCCCTCCTGGGTCTTCAGGAAGGCGCCGCTTCCCACGAAGCGTTTTCCGTAGCCGCCGATGAAGCAGGCCGAGCAGCGGGATTCCGGGGTCACCAGGGCGAGACCGGGACCATGGCGAGCCAAGGGGTCCGGATCGAGGACGGTGTCCGGGTCCGCAACCGGGTCCAGGAAGTCCGAGAGGGGGCCCGGCTCCAGGTGAGGCGGGGCCGCGTCCCGGATGGGGTTGCGGCTGGCGACGAGGTAGACCCTGGGGCGCAGGTTGGGAATCCCGAAGCGGGTGGGGCAGAGCTGGAGCTCCCGCCACGCCATGCCGGCCTCCCGCAGACGGGAGAGCAGGAGGCTGTGGGCCTCCGAACCTGGGAAGCCCACGACGTTCTCCAGCAGCAGATGCCGGGGAGGGCACTCCCGGATCAGCTCCATGAGCCTGAGGAAGCCCGCCGAGCGCCGGTCCTCCAGGTCCTGGTGGCTCCCCATCCTGCAGAAGGGCTGGCAGGGGGGGCTCATGAGCCAGGTGTCGGCTGCCAGGGGCCGGAGGTCACCGGCTGCGAGACTTGCGATCTCCCGGTCCAGGGGGCGCTCGCCATGGTTGAGGGCGTAGGTGTCATTGGCCGCGGGGCTGATGTCATAGGCCCGCAGGACCCTTCCCTGTGCCCCCATGGCACAGCGCCACCCGCCGATGCCGGAGAAGAACTCGATGGCTCTCAGCACGGGGGGATTTCCGGACGATAGGAGGTGGGGCGGTGCGTCAGGGGTGACTGTCATGGGAACTGGTATGACCAAAACGTGATTTTTTTGATAGCTGAATTCCATATCCAGGGGAAAAAAGCCGGAATCCGGGTTGCATCCCCTGCTAGTATGATCGGGTCTTTTAGGATTGAGGTTCCTGATTACCAGGGGCTCAATGGGAGCCCCTGGGGCTCCGGACCGGACCCTTGTCCGGGGGGCGATGTCGCCTGGGGAAGGGGTGGCCAGGGATGCATAGTGTGCCGGAAATGCTGAAGATTATGCCTGCTCAAGTCGCCTGTGGATGACCCTGCCTCCTCCCCCTCCAGGGCAGGGGAAAGGTGGGCGATGAACTTGTCTTTGCTGATTGAAAATTTGCATTCAAACTCCCTTTTCCAACTCTCCCCGGGTGCTGCACCCGCCTCATAACCAGGTTGAGAACCATGACCCCGAACCCAGCTGAAAAGATCATCCTCGTCATCAACTGCGGCAGCTCCTCGCTGAAGTATGAAGTCTTCCAGATGCCCGAGCAGAAGAGCCTGGGCAAGGGGCTGGTGGAGCGCATCGGCGACTGCACCGGCTTCCTGGCCCAGACTTCTCCCCGTGGAGAGATCCGCATCGAGGAGCCCATCCCTGATCACAACGCTGCCCTGAAGCTGGTGGCCCAGGCCCTTCAGGATCCCTCCAACGGCATCGTCGAGAGCCTCGCCGACATCCAGGGGGTGGGGCACCGCGTGGTGCACGGCGGCGAGAAGTTCGCCTGCTCCGTGGCCATCGACGACGCTGTCATGGCTGCCATCCGCGAGAACATCGAGCTGGCCCCCCTGCACAACCCCGCCAACATCACCGGCATCGAGGAAGTCGGCAAGCTGATGCCCAAGGTCAGCCAGGTGGCGGTCTTCGACACCGCCTTCCACCAGACCATGCCCCCCGCAGCCTATCTCTATGGTCTGCCCCGCGAGTTCTACGACAAGTACCGCATCCGCCGTTACGGCTTCCACGGCACCAGCCACCGCTTTGTCGCAGGCAAGGCGCTGGGTCTCATGAAGCGGGTGTCCGAGAACACCAACCTGATCACCTGCCACCTGGGCAATGGTGCCTCCATCACCGCCATCGAGAACGGCCACTCCATCGACACCTCCATGGGCTTCACCCCCCTGGAAGGCGTGATGATGGGCACCCGCAGCGGCGACATCGATCCCGCCATCCTGGCCTACCTGGAGGAGCGTGGCTACTCCATGAAGGACCTCAACAGCATCCTCAACAAGAAGAGCGGCATGCTGGGGCTTTCCGGCATCTCCAACGATCTGAGGGATGTGGAGAAGGCAGCCTCCGAAGGGGACGCCCACGCCGAGGAGACCCTGGAGGTCTACGCCCACAAGATCCGCAAGTACATCGGCGCCTACGCCGCTGAGCTGGTCAAGGTGGACGGCCTCATCTTCACCGGGGGCATCGGTCAGTGGGGGGCGAAGATGCGCGCCCGCATCTGCCGCCGCCTGGAGCACCTGGGCATCGTCATGGACTACAACCTGAACAGCCATGTCGGCGGCCAGCAGGGCATCGTGAGCCACAACTTCTCCCGGACCACCATTCTTGTGGTGCCCACCAACGAGGAGCTCCAGATCGCCATGGACGCCTATGACATTCTCTTCCCCTGCCATGCGGAGAAGTGCTGCCGCGCATAGTCCGGAGGTGGCATCCATTCTGCGAGGGCCCCATGCGGGGCCCTCTTGCGTGGTTCAGCGCACCAGTTCGGCGAGCCACTCCCCCAGGGTTTCCTCCAGTTTGTCCTTGTAGTCCTTGAGGAGTCGCTGGTCGGCCTGGAATTCGCTGGTGCCGACCCCCTTGGCTTCGATGACCGTGGACTCGTATTCGGTGCCGGCCTGGTCCAGGAGGGTGATCTCCAGGACGCCCCGGGCCACCACGAAGTCCGCCGTGCGGCTGTACTCCCACCAGCGGCGCCGGTGGATGTCCCAGCCCTGGCGGTTCCCCTGGAAGCGGAGCTTGAGGGTGAACTCGGCGCTGCGCTCCTGCCAGCCCAGGCCCTGCTTGAGGACCGCATTGCGGACGAGGTTGGCGATGTCCCCTCCCGTGCCCAGGTCCCTGTCGCCGGCGATGCATAGGGTGAGGGAGTTGCGGAGGCGGTCCAGCAGGCGGTCCACCGCCAGCTTCTGGTCCCGGACGCTGCGCCGCAGAGAGGGGTCCCCACCCCCCGCGGAAATGAGCCCGGCCAGGTCATCGAGCCTGTCCATCTCCGCCTGCGCGGACCGAAGGGCCTGGAGGCGCTTCAGGCGCTCCCTGGGAGCGCCTGAGGTCCCTGAGTCCAGGGCCAGGTCGTGGCGCAGGGACTCGAAGCGGTTGCGCAGCTCCCCTTCCGCTGCCGGAACATCCAGGTAGGCCAGCGCGTAGGCCGTGGACCCCTTCCGGTCAACCCAGGTCTCCTCGACCGCCAGTCCCGGCAGTTCCACGGCCTGGGTCTGGATGGTGGAGGACTGGTCCAGAATCTGGGTGGAGCTCCCGGTGGCCTTCTGCCCTCCCTGGCGCTGGACCTCGGCGTGGGAGGAGAGGCTGGTGCTCCCCTTGACCGAGCTGCGGAGCCGGGAGATGACCTCGACCCTGGCGTTCTGGGTGGCCTGCCGCACCGCCTGGGCGTCTCCGGTGGTCACCGGGGCGAGCCCCATGGCGTAGACCCGTCCCGGTGCAGAGGGCAGGGTCTGGACCCAGATGGGCTGGATGAGGCCCTGGGCCATGACCACGCCGGGGACACACAGGGCGAGTGCGAGCTTCTTCATGCAAGGGCTCCTCTGGAGGGGGTGTCGAGTGGGGTCAGCGTATCACCCCCTCGGCGGGCCAGCCAGGAGGCGGTGACATGGTTATGGGATGCCGGAAATACACCAGGGAAGGCCGGGTTGCCGGGCCTCCGGTGGCGGTATAGACTGGCGGGGCATTCCCCCATGTCCTGCGCGGGCCCTTGGGTGCCGCGATCCCCAATCCCCTTGCCCCAGGAGAATCCATGAAGTCCCGTTTGGCCCTTGCTTCCTGCCTCACCATCCTGGCCCTGGGTGTCGCCTGCGGTGACCAGGCTCCGCAGACCACCCCGGTCACCACCACGCCGACCAAGTCCGCTCCAGCCTGGGTGGACAACCCCAATATCCCCGAGGGGCTGGCGGATGTGGGTATCGCCCAGGCCAACCCCATGGGGGACAAGGCCATGCAGCGTACCACGGCCCTCGCGGATGCCCGGACCCGGCTGGCCGGGCAGCTGAAGGTGCGGGTCCAGAACATGTTCAGCCAGCTCAACCAGCAGGTGACCACGGCCACCTCCAATTCCCCGAAGAACGGCAAGCCCCTCAAGAGCGATGTCATGCAGCGGGTCACCGAGAATGTCACCCGGAACCTGGTAGACCAGGAGCTCCAGGGGGCCACGGTCCGGGAGTGGTGGCTGGATCCCAGCGATGGCAGCCTCTACTGCCACCTGGTGATGAGCAAGGAGACCCTTGAGCGGGTCATGCAGCAGCAGGCCCAGAAGGAGATCCGCAACGAGATCGCCCAGGGGGAGGTCTCCCTGGAGAATGCCCTCGACAAGCTGGATGCCGCCATCGCCGCTTCCCGCTGAACCATCCGGAACTGAAAAGGGCGCGGCTCCGGTCGCGCCCTCTGTCGGCCTCTGCCCAGGTTGCCTGGAGCCTGTGCGCTTGATGGCTACGGTCAGCACCTGCCCACTGGCGAAGCCTGGGTTCAGGCCAGTTCCGGCCTCATCCAGGTCATGATGCGCTGGGCCATGTAATCCATGTCAATCTCATCCATCTCCGGGAAGTGCAGGGCCAGGCCCGCCACCGTGGAGACCAGGAGCCAGCCGTCCCGCAGGTCGCCGTGGGCCATGCGATCCGCAGAGAGCCTGGCCAGCTTGCGCAGCTGAACCTGGAGCGCCTGCCGCAGTTCGGGCATCTCCCGCGCCAGCAGAGCGAACTCCAGGATCAGCCGGGTGTTGGGAAGTGCGAAGTGGGAGAGCATGCGCTTGAGGCCCCGGGGATCCCTGATGCGGGAGAGGGCGCGGAGCTGGCCTTCGGCCATACGCCTGAAGAGGGCGACCATCAGGGCCTCCTTGCTGCCGAAGTAATAGTGGACCAGGCCATGGTTGACCCCCGCCAGGGTCGCGATCTGCTTCACGCTGGCCTTGTGTCCGCCCAGGGTCGCAAGGCACTGGAGGCCCGCCTGCAGCAGCCGGTCCTGGACGGAGGGATCAGGCGTGTCAGGGGAGCTGGTGGCAGATCTGGTGGGCATGGCGGGCGGACCGATTCCAGGCATGGCCGCGGGCTCTTCCCTTGGATCCCGCCTGGTAGCACTCTTGTATCATGACCACGCCTCTCCATCCCCAGAACGTCATCGCCCTCGTCTGGGATTTCGACAAGACGCTGATCCCGGGCTATATGCAGGACCCCATCTTCGAGGAATACCGGGTCGATGCCGCCCAGTTCTGGCGGGAGGTGAATGCGCTGCCTGCCTACTACCGGCAGCTGGGTGTGAACGTGAGCGGGGACAACTCCTACCTGAACCACCTCCTCACCTACGTCCAGCACGGCCAGATGCAGGGGCTCACCAATGCCCGGCTCCGGGAGCTGGGGGCACGGATCCGCTTCCATCCGGGCCTGCCTGACTTCTTTCCTTACCTCCGGGACAAGCTCGCCGAGCTGCCCGATGCGGGGCGCTTCGAGCTTAAGCTCGAGCACTACATCGTCTCCACCGGCCTCAGGGAGATGATCGAGGGCAGCTCCATCCGGCCCTATGTGGACGGCATCTGGGCTTCGGAGTTCATCGAAAACCCTGCCGAGCCGCACTTTGATCCCGAGGCCACCGTGTCCTTGGACGAGTCCAAGGCCCCTCCCTCTCTCTTCCCCAAGTCCGGCATCACTCAGATCGCCGTGGCCTACGACAACACGAGCAAGACCCGGGCCCTCTTCGAGATCAACAAGGGCGGGAACAAGAACGCCAGCATCGATGTGAACTCCACCATGCGTGCCGAAGACCGCCGTGTGCCTTTCCAGCACATGATCTACATCGCCGATGGCCCCAGCGATGTGCCGGCCTTCTCGGTCATGCGCCAGAACGGCGGGACCGCCTATGCGGTCTATGACGACCACAGCGACCTGAGCCTGGAGCAGGTGGAGCGGTTGCGCCGGGATGGCCGCATCGACCACTTCGGTCCGGCGGACTACCGGGCCGACAGTCCCACGGGGAAGTGGCTCTGGCTGCGGGTCCGCCAGATCGCCCAGGCCATCATCCAGGAGCGCCAGGCAGCCCTCAAGGTCCGGGTCGGGGCGGCGCCCACGCATTTGCCGCACTGAACTGAAAAAGATCCACCACCAAGGAATCCCCAAGTCGCGACGCAGAGCTTCAGTTCACCCGATAGTGGCAGCCACGGGAGATGGGGTTCTGGAGAGCTGCCTTGAGGATGAGGCGGGCGCAGATGGCGCCGTTGCGGAGTTCCAGGAGCTTGCGGGAGAGGGGGGCTTCTCGATAGAAAGCCTCGATGCGGTGGTAGAAATACCCCATGTCGTTGTAGGCCCGCTGCAGCCGTGCGCTGGTGCGGACGATGCCGGCGTAGTTCCAGAGGGTGGTCCGGATGCTGTTCCAGTCCTGCTCGATGAGGAGGGGGTCGGGCTGCAGGGTGTTGGCGGGTGCGCGCCAGGGTTCCAGGTCACCCTCCGGAATCATGGCCGTGGTGTGGCAGGCCTCCACCGCTGCCTGCGCGGATCGGTAGCCCCAGAGGAGCCCCTCCAGGAGTGAGGTCGAGGCCAGACGGTTGGCCCCGTGGAGGCCGGTGCAGGCCACCTCCCCCACGGCGTAGAGGCCCGGCAGGTTGGTGCGGCCATCGGCGTCCACGGCGATGCCGCCACAGAAGTAGTGGGCGGCGGGGACCACGGGAATGGGCTGCCGGATGGGATCGATCCCCTCTGCGCGGCAGGTGGCCAGGATGTTGGGGAAGCGGGACTCCAGATCCAGCTTCGGCAGCAGGGGGGCGAGATCCAGGAAGGCGCAGAGCTCTCCGGTGGCCGCCATCTCCTGGAAGATGGCCCGGCTGACGACATCCCGGGGTGCGAGCTCCATCTGGCCGGGGGCGTACCGGGTCATGAAGCGCTCTCCCTTGCGGTTCACCAGGTGTGCGCCTTCGCCCCTCAGGGCTTCGGTGAGCAGGCGTCTGGGCTTGCCGGGGATGAAGAGGGTCGTCGGGTGGAACTGGACGTATTCGCAGTTCACCATGCGGGCGCTGGCCCGGTAGGCGGCGGCCAGTCCGTCGCCGGTGGCCGAGGGGGGATTGGAGGTGTGGAGGTAGAGATAGCCCAGGCCGCCGGTTGCCATGATGGTGCGCTTGGCCAGAGCCATCTCCACTTGGCCCGTGAGCGTGTCCAGCAGGTATGCCCCCCAGACCTGGATGGGGTCATAGACCTTGCGGGGGTCACGGCTGTGATGGGGCACGGTGATCAGGTCCACCAGGGTGTTCTGCTCCATGACCCGGATCCGGGGCGAGGCCAGGACGGCCCGGCTGAGGGCGTCCTGGATGGCTCTTCCGGTGGCGTCTTTGGCGTGCAGGATCCGGCGGGCGGAGTGGGCCGCCTCCTGCGTCGGCTCCAGTGCGCCCCTCTCATCCGTGTCGAAGGGGACCCCCAGCTGACGCCACAGGAAGTCACAGCAAAGGCTGGGCCCCTGGTTGGCCAGCTGGGCCACGGCACTGGGCCTGCACAGGCCGGCCCCTGCCGATTCGATGTCCCGGGCCAGGAGCTCTGGGGAGTCCCCGGCGTCGGGATGGGCCGGACCCACGATACCCCCCTGGGCGTAAGCCGTGTTGGTCTCTCCCAGCTCATCCTTGACGGTGAGGATCACGTCGGCGCCCAGCTCCGCTGCCCTGAGGGCTGCCGTACAGCCCGCGATGCCACCACCCAGAACCAGAACATCGCATGCAATCACAGCAGCTCCCAGGTGGGGCGCGGCATCTCCCAGAGGGGGGCCAGGTTGGAGTCCCGGTCCTTTCCCGCCAGCCATTCCAGCCGTGCCGTGGCGGCCTCCAGGGCCGCCGAGTAGTCCAGAACCCCCCAGGGGGTCGTCAGCTCTCCCGCCCGGGGGACCAGGAGGCTGCAGGCGTCCTCCCAGAGCCCCGACATGCCGTCCAGGTTGTGGAGCTGCTGATGGTGGAAGCCGGCAGCAAGGAGGATCAGTCCCTGGAGCCCCGCCTTGGTGTGCCCGCGGCTGGCCTCCCAGAGGGGCTCGAGCACATCGTGGCATTCATGGTAGAGCGCGGAGTTGAATAGGGTGGCGGCGACCTGCAGTCCGAAGCCGGGCACCTCGGGGTTGCCCATCAGGGCCAG
This sequence comes from uncultured Holophaga sp., assembly GCF_963677305.1. Classification (GTDB taxonomy): domain Bacteria; phylum Acidobacteriota; class Holophagae; order Holophagales; family Holophagaceae; genus Holophaga. Next base: position 3,028,920 of record NZ_OY781925.1, on the reverse strand, counting down.
GAGCATGACTCCGGATCGGAGGCTGACGAGGGCGCTCATGGGGGCCCAGGAGCCATGGGGCAGCCAACCCGTCTCCCCCAGGGTAGCGCTGTCGGGGAAGGCGGCCAGGTCCTTGCTCCAGCTGTCTTCCGGCTGGTGGAACCCAAGGGGTGACAAGAGGTTGGAGGCCTTCTCCATGAGGAGGGGCCAAGGGATCCCCTCCGGGTGCTGCTCAAGCAGTCGAGGAGCGCCCAGGATCGTCGGCCAGGCAAGGAGGGATCTCCGTCGCCCCTCCTTCATGGCCGCCGCCAGGCGGCTGCGGAGGAGGCGCATCACCGGAAGCGGCATCCGTGGCTGGCGCTGCCAGAAGACTGGCCGGGCATCACAGGGGGCGGACAGGGAGGGGGTCATGGTGGGAAGGATCAGGTGAAATTCCGCTCCGTCAAGCTGATGAACTCGAGGGCGAAGTCATCCAGTTCGGTCTGCCACTGCTTGAGTTGTCCCTGGAAGAAGTTGTAGGCCATGAGGGCGGGAATGGCCGCCACCAGCCCGAGGGCCGTAGCCACCAGGGCCTCGGAGATGGGGATGGCCACGGTGGCCAAGCTGGCACTGCCCGTGGTCCCGATGCCGCGGAAGGCGTCGATGATGCCCCAGACCGTGCCGAAGAGGCCGACGAAGGGGCTGACGGCGGCGATGGTGGCCAGGATGCCCAGGCCCTTCTCCATCCGGCCCATCTCCACCACCGAGGCCCGCTGCAGGCTGCGCTCCACGGCTTCCATGCTGCGGATCTGGGGCTTCTCCCCGGGGAGGGGACGGAGCTGGTAGCTCAGCTCGCTGTGTCCCGCATTGAACAGCCCGACCATGGGGCAGATCTCGAATTTGGCTGTCTGCTTGTAAAAGTCGTTCCAGGACGTGGACTTGCGGAAAGCCGAGCGGAACTTTTCGGTGATCCTCCGGGAGCGGCCAAGCATGGTTCCCTTCTGGAAAATGATCACCCAGCTGACGACCGAAAAGGCCGCCAGGAGCAGCATGACACCCTTGGCCACGGAGCCAGCATGGAGCACCACCTCCCAGAGGTTGACGCCCTTTCCATCGAGCAGCATCGCGTACAGCAATTCGGCCTCCCAGCCCTTCATCCTACTCCACCATCATGGACTGCCCCGGGTCGGGTCGGTAGACTTGTCAGGTTTGGAACAGCGGAAACTCTCACTGCAGCTTGATAGGTGGAAGACATGGAAGTCGTGGTTGTCGGTTCGGGTTATGTGGGTCTCGTCGCTGCCGTGGGGTTTGCCGATGCCGGCCACCGGGTGCTGGGTGTCGATGTCGATGCCGCCAAGGTCGCCAAGCTGCGCGAGGGCATCTCCCCCATCTACGAGCCCGGCCTGGATGAGCTGCTGCAGAAACATCAGGCCAGTGGAGCCCTCCGCTTCGGCCTGGACCTCAAGGAGGGCATCCCCACCGCCGATGTCGCCTTCATTTGTGTCGGCACCCCCCAGAGCGAGGACGGCAGCGCGGATCTGCAGTACGTCCTGGCGGTGGCCGGCGGCATCGGGGAGGCCATGGCGCTCCGCCCTGCGGACGCCAGGCCCCTGATCGTGGTGGACAAGAGCACTGTGCCCGTGGGCACCGCCGCAAAGGTGACCGCCACCATCGCAGCCCGCACCGACAGGGCTTTCGAGGTGGTCTCCAACCCCGAGTTCCTCCGCGAGGGCTCGGCCATCGATGACTTCCTCCTCCCCGACCGGGTTGTCGTCGGCTGCCGCAGCGATGAGGCCGCCGCCACCATGAAGGCCCTCTACCAGGCCCACCTGGATGCCGCCATCGCCCGGAATCCCGAGGCCGGCAAGTGGTTCCGCATGGACCCCCCCAGTGCAGAAATGACCAAGTACACGGCCAATGCCATGCTGGCCCTCCGCATCAGCTTCATGAACGAGATCGCAGCCCTCTGCGAGCGGGTGGGTGCCGATGTGGACTACGTGAAGGCCGGCATCGGCAGCGATCACCGCATCGGCCGCTACTTCCTGAATCCCGGCCCCGGCTTCGGTGGCAGCTGCTTCCCCAAGGACCTGCAGGCCCTCCTCAAGGTGGGCCGGGAGAACGGCCAGGGGCTGCGCTGCCTGGAGGCCACCGTTGAGGTCAACCGGCATCAGAAGCAGGTGCTCGCCCGCAAGGTGCGGGCCTACTATGGCTGCGACACCGCCCACCCCGCCCCCCTCACCGGGCGGCGCTTCGCCCTCTGGGGCTTGGCCTTCAAGGCCCACACCGATGACATCCGCGAGACCATGGCCCTGGAGCTCATCGAGAACCTCCTCTCCCAGGGGGCCGAGCTGGTGGTCCATGACTTCGAGGCCATGCCCAATGTGAAGGCCCGCATCGGGGACCGCGTCCAGTACGTGGAGGATCCCATGGCGGCCTGCGAGGGGGCCGATGCCCTCCTGGTGGCCACCGAGTGGCCCCAGTATCAGAAGGCCGATCTGGAGGCGGTGGCCGCGAGGCTGAAGGCCAAGGTGATCTTCGATGGCCGGAACCTTTGGCGCCCGGAGGAGATGAAGGCCAAGGGCTGGGTCTACCACTCCATTGGCCGACTCACGGTCTGAGGCGTTTCTCCCATTGCATTGAGACGGACTCCAGCCTAAATTCCAAGGCGGACAGGAGCTATCCATGGGCAATCTTGGTGTCACCGAAATTCTGCTGATCGGGCTGGTCCTGCTGCTGCTCTTCGGCCCCTCCAAGCTGCCGGAGCTGGGCAAGTCCCTGGGCAAGGGCATCCAGGAGTTCAAGAAGGCCAGCCGCGAGCTGACAGCGCCTCTGAAGGACGACGAGGACAAGAAGTAGACAGGGGCGAGCCCGAACGTGCCGATCCCGGAAACGCCCCCGAACCAGATGAGCTTCTGGGAGCACCTGCAGGAGCTGCGGGTGCGCCTGACCCGTGCCATCCTCGCCGTGGTGGTGGCCTTCGCCGTCACCTACAGCTTTCCTTTTGGTCTCCAGTCGTACCTTGCGCCTCTCAAGGGCATCCCCCCCCTGCGCTTCCTGCTCTGGCACTGGGCCCAGGTCCCCTTCCTGAACGCGATGGCGCGCCAGATGGGGCAGCCGGTGGCCGCCCTCCAGCCCTGGGCCTTCACGGACCTGGCCGAGCCCTTCTTCAGTCTGATGCGCCTCAGCTTCTGGGCCGCCATCTTCATCAGCTCGCCCTTCATCTTCTATCAGCTCTGGGCCTTCATCCGCCCTGGGCTGCATATGAACGAGCGGAAGTACGTGGTCCCCTTCGTGCTTGTCACCAGCGGGATGTTCGTCCTGGGGGCGGTCTTCGCCTACTTCCAGGCCTTCAAGTTCCTGGGGGACATCCTCTTCCAGGAGGCCAAGGCGGCCGGTCTCCGGGCCAACCTCCACATTGACGCCTATCTCGATCTCTTTCTCTACACCCTGCTGACGGTGGGGATCATGTTCGAGTTGCCGGTGCTCACCTTCTTCCTGGCCCGCTTCAGGATCGTGACTGCCCGGTGGCTGATCAAATACTGGCGGCACGCAACCGTGATCATCATCATCGCCAGTGCCTTCCTCACCCCCGGCGATGTGGTGGTGACCACCGTCTTCTTCAGCGTGATCCTCTTCGCGCTGTACTTTGTCTCGGTCATCGTGGCCTGGCTCGCCGAGCCCAGGAAGACATGATCATCCCGGATCTCGACGATCTGATCCTGGAACAGGATGGTGAGGGGGGCCTCGAGGAAGTCGGTCGCCGCATCCTCTCCAGCGGCCCCTGGTCGACTGTGGCCTTTCTGGTGAGGACGAGGGAGGGCTGGGAGGCTCCCTGGGAGGGCCCCTTTCTCTGGCTCCACCGCTACCAGAGGGTCTCCCAGGGCTGGAAGCTGGTGAGCCGCTTCCACACCACGGATGCCGCCCAGCTCCATCATCTGCTCGAGGCCCTGGGGGACTGGGGCCTCTTGCCGCCCTCTGCCTGAGGCTCCGGAGTCTCCATGAATCCTCTCCTCCGTCCCCTCACTCAGGTCGACCTGCCCGAGGCGGACCGGATCTTCCGCACTGCCTTCGGCACCTTCATCGGGCTTCCGGACCCCCTGGCTTTCACCGGCGACGCAGCAGTCGTCGCCTCCCGCTTCCATGCCTTCCCGGAGGGGGCCTTCGGAGTCGAGGTGGAGGGGCGGCTCGTCGGCAGTGTCTTCGCCAGCCACTGGGGCAGCTTCGGCTTCTTCGGGCCGCTCTCGGTGGATCCCCGCCATTGGGGTCAGGGCCTCTCCAAGCGCCTCATGGGCGCTGTCATGAACTGCTTCGAGACCTGGGGGGTGAGCCAGGCCGGACTCTACACCTTCTCCCAAAGTCCCCTGCACCTCGGCCTGTACGGGCACTTCGGCTTTCGTCCCCGCTTTCTGTGTGCCGTCATGGGGCGGGAGGTGGGCGAGGGGGCTCCCGACGGGGCGCTGCTCCTCTCGGGGCTGCCCTCTGAAGCCAGGGAGGCCAGCCTGGAGGCGTGCCGGGCGCTGGCCGGGACCCTCCTGCCGGGACTGGACCTGACCCGGGAGATACGCCATGCCCTGACCTCGGGACTTGGGGAGTTGCTCTGCCTCTATGAAGGCGCGGAGCTGGTCGGCTATGCCCTCTGCCACCTGGGCTCCGGAAGCGAGGGGGGGAGTGGGGCCTGCTATGTGAAAGCCGCCGCCGTCCGGGGTGGAGCGGGGGCCCCAGGGCGCTTCGGAGCCCTGCTTCAGCAGATCGAGGGCCTGGCTGCCTCCCGGGGGGCCTGCCAAGTGGTGGCCGGGGTGAACACGGCGAGGACTGGGGCTTACGAGGCCCTGCTGGAGAGGGGTTACCGCATCCAACTCACCGGCATCTCGCTCCATCGTCCGAACCTGGAGGGCTTCTGCCATCCAGGAGCCTGGGTGCTCGATGACTGGCGCTAGGGTTCTCTCTGCCCTGCTCCTGCTGGCCGGACTGCAGGCCGGGCGCGCCTCGGACCTCATGCTCCTGGTGGGCAGCGCCCAGACTCCCGACCGCACGGACCGGGCCATGGCCTGGCAGGTGGATTACCGGGTCCGGGTCGCCCCCCGCTTATCCCTGGGAGGGGGCTACGTCAACGAGGGTCACCTGGATGGTCACAAGCGGGACGGACTGGCCCTCCAGGGCTGGCTCAGCCTGCCGCTGCTCCGGCACCACCTCTCCCTGGACTTCGGTGCCGGCCTCTACGGCTTTGCGGACACGGACATCGGGACCGATAGCCACTATGAGAACACTCAGGGGACCGGACGCATCTTCAGCGTGAGCACCACCTTCAGGCCCAGCGAGGCAACCCTGGGACGGCTCCAGCTCAACCGCATCCATGTGAACGGAGGGCCGGACAGCAACCAGACCCTGCTCGGGGTGGGCTGCAGGTTGGGGCGGAGCACGCCCGGGGACCGGGAGGAGGGGGAGGGGCTGGAGCGTCTCCTTCCGGATGAGATCACGATCTTCGCCGGACAGTCCGTTCTCAACAGCATCGAGGACCAGAAGGGCTTGGCCTTCGGCGCCGAGATCCGCAAAAGCCTGATGGAGCACTGTGATTGGACCTTCACCTGGCTCTATGAAGGGGATCCCCAGGTGGTGCGCCGCAACGGCCTGGGCTCTCAAGTCTGGTTGGTGGGCACCTACCTGCCGGGGAAGTTCACCCTCGGGGTGGGCGGGGGTGTCTACGTGTTCCTGGACGAGAAGCTGCCCCGCACGGGCAGCGTCTCACGGGACAACCTGGGGGGACTGGTCTCTCTCACCGCAGCCTATCGCTTCCTGGGGCCCTGGGGGGGGCGGGCGATCTGGAACAGGGTCCTCACCCACAACAGCCGGGACAGCGACGACTTCGTCCTGGGGCTCAGCTATCGGATGTAGGTCGGGACGAAGGGACCTGGGCATGGCAGACTGGAGGGTCGGAGTCGTCATGCCCATCGCCCTCAGTCTGGTCAAGGTTTCCAAGCGCTTCGGGGCCGATCCCATCCTGGACGAGCTCAGCTTCGGCCTCCAGCAGGGGGAGAAGGTGGGGCTCATCGGGCGCAATGGCGCCGGGAAGAGCACCCTCTTCAAGCTGCTCAGCGGAGAGGACACCCCCGACGCGGGTGAGGTCATCGTCACCCAGGGCCTCCGCATCGCCCGCCTGGCCCAGGATCCCCACTTCGAGCCCGATGCCACGGTGCGGGAGGCCCTGGAGGCGGCACTGGCGGATCATCGGGACCTGATCTGCCTCCATGCCGCTCTGCTGGAACGCCTGCACGGGGTTGCCGCTGCGGATGAGGCCCGCCTCCACGAGGAGCTGGAGCGCACGGAACACCACCTCAATCGCATGGGCTGGGATCTGGAGCCGCGGCTCAAGGAGGCCATGAGTGCCTGGGGACTGAAAGACCCCGAGGTCAAGGTCGAGAGTCTCTCCGGAGGCTGGCGCAAGCGGGTGGCCCTGGCTCAGGCCTGGCTCAAGGATCCCGATGTGCTGGTGCTGGACGAGCCCACCAACCACCTGGACCCCGAGCAGGTGGAGCGGCTGGAGGCTTGGCTTCAGGGCTTCCAGGGGGCGCTCCTGCTCATCACCCACGACCGCCATCTGTTGGACAGCGTGGTGGACCGGATGCTCGAGCTGGAGGGAGGGCGCGTCAACACCTACGAAGGCAGCTACAGCGACTACCTCCTGCTCAAGGCCGATCAGGAGTTCCGGGAGGCCCGCCTCACCGACCACATGCAGAACCGCCTGCGCCGGGAGATGGCCTGGCTCCGCCGGGGGGCCAAGGCCCGCACCCGCAAGAGCAAGCTGCGGATCCAGGATGTGCTGGATCTCAAGGACGAGGTGGCGGACCGTTCCCGGGTGGAGCAGCGCCAGTCCCTCAGCTTCCAGCGGGGGGACAACCGCAGCGATGCTCTGCTGAATCTCGAGGGGGTCCGCTTCGGATACGGCGATGGCCGGGAGCTGGTGGGGGGCCTGGACCTGGTCCTCCAGCGGGGCATGCGGGTGGCCCTCCTGGGCCCCAACGGCTGCGGGAAGAGCACCCTCCTGAAGCTGATCCTGGGGGATCTGGAACCCTCCACCGGAGCCATCGAACGTCACCCGAAGCTCTCGGTCTGCGCCATCTCCCAGGGACGGGGCGAGGTGGACGGCTCGGCCTCCATCCTGGACAACCTGGCGGAGCGGGCGGCGGTGGTGAAGGTGGGGGGATCCGAGATCCTGGCCCATGTCTACCTGACCCGCTTCGGCTTCCCCGTGGAACAGCAGAAGCGGGCCGCCTCGACACTCTCCGGCGGGGAGCGGAACCGGCTGCTCCTGGCCAAGTCCATGCTCCATCCCTCCGACCTCCTGGTGCTGGATGAGCCCACCAACGATCTGGACATCCCCACCCTCCAGAACCTGGAGGAGGCGCTTGTCGACTATCCGGGCACTCTCCTGTTGGTGAGCCACGACCGCTTTTTCCTGGATCAGGTGGCCACCCACACCCTGGCCTGGAACCCCGAGCGTCCCCTCAAGTGGGAGCTTTACGAGGGCAACCCCAGCACGGTCCGCGCACTCCGGGAGGAGCGGCGGGCTGCTGAGCAGGCAGCCAAGGCACCGGCTCCCAAGGTGGCGGCTCCGAAGGTGGAGGCCCCCAAGGCGAAGAAGCCCGGTCTCTCCCAGAAGGAACAGCGGCGCCTGGCCGAGGTGGAGCAGCTCATGGAGGGACTCCAGACGGAGCTGGCGGCCCTGGATTCGATCCTGAATGCGCCAGAGGCCTTCATCGCCGCGGACAGTCCCGGCCATGCCGCCCTCAAGACCCAGGAGGACCTGAAGGGCCGCTTGGAGGAACTCGAGCTGGAGTGGCTGGAGCTGGCAGAGAAGAAGGATGCCTGAAGGGGCAGCCCGCCGCTGTCCGGGCATCGGGGGGCACAGCAGCATACCGGGGCTGGCGGAAGGCCCCCTCCAGGACGATCTTTTTGTCTACTGAGGCAGCCATGAGCGCACGCAAACAGGGAGTCCTGGTGATTGAGGTGTATCCCGAATCCCTGGCCGAGGAGGCCGGGATCGAGGCCGGGGATCGCCTGCTCAGCATCGGTGGGGAGCCGGTCCTGGACCAGCTCAACTACCAGTACTTGGTGAGTCTCTCGGATGAGACCGAGGTGGTCTGGGAGCGCCCGGACGGCAGCCGGGACTCCGCCCTCTTCGAGCACGGGGGGGATGGACTCGGTGTGGACCTGGCGGAGGACAAGGTCAAGGTCTGCCGCCAGAACTGCGTCTTCTGCTTCGTCCAGCAGATGCCCAAGGGTTTCCGGCAGAGCCTCTATCTCAAGGATGAGGACATCCGCCTCTCCTTCCTCTACGGGCACTTCACGACCCTCTCATCCAGTGACGATGCCGAGCTGGACCGGGTGATCCGGGAGCGCCTCAGCCCCATCCACGTCTCCGTCCACGCCACCGACCCCGAGGCCCGGGTGCGGGTGGTGGGCAACCCGCGGGAGGGAGGTATCCTCCGCAAGCTCGACCGCCTGATCGCCGGAGGCGTCCAGATGCACACCCAGGTGGTGGTGGCGCCGGACTACAACGATGGCGAGGTCTGGGAGAAGACCGTCCGCGAGCTCTGGGAGCGCCGGGAGGGCATCCTGAGCCTCTCCTGCGTTCCCGTGGGGCTCACCGCCCACAGGGAGGGGCTGCCCCTGCTGAGTGATGTAGGGAGCGACTACGCCCGGAGCTGGGTCGACCGCTGGGTGCCCGAGGTCCGTCGCTACACCAGGGAGAACGACGGGGAGCCCTGGCTGCTCTTGGCGGACGAGTGGTTCACCCGGGCCGGGGTCGAGGTGCCCGGGCGCAGCTTCTACTCCCGCTCCTGGGCTCAGCTGGAGAACGGGGTGGGCATGATCCGCCGTTTCCTGGAGCACAGCCGGCGCTTCATCAAGAGCCCCAAGGCGGAGGGCTTTGCCGGAAGGCGCATCCTCCTCCTCACGGGAGCCAGCTTCGCTCCGGTGCTCAACGGGGTCCTGGCCCGGCTGAACCGGGAGGTGGGGAGCCATCTCCGGGCCGTTGCCGTCCCCAACCGGAGCTTCGGGGAGATGGTGACGGTGGCCGGACTTCTCTGCGGGCATGATCTGGAGGCCGCTGCCCTGGCGGACCGGGAGGCCCATGGGGGCAGCCCCGACTGGGTGGATGCCATCGCCGTGCCCAGCGCCTCCCTCCGCCTGGGCACCGGCCCCACGGACCAGTACACCCTCCAGGGGGGGAGTGCCGGCCATCCTGGTTCCCTCTTCCTGGATGACCATACCCTGGGTGCCCTCTCCCAGTCCCTGGGGCGCCCAGTGGTGGCCGGTGGGGAGAACCTGGGCCAATTGCTGGGTCATCTGGCCTCAAGGATGTGAAAATCGGCCATCCCAGCTAGGATGTCCCCAGGTCTCCATCACCAAGAGCAGCATTCCCGGATGTCTTGCCGGGGCTCTGCTCGGGAAGGGGCCGGGACTGCTTGAGGGATGCCATGGACACTGTTGATTCGATCGCCACCCGGGGGAAGGGGAACCTCCTTTCGCGCATTGCGCTCCGGTTCACCGCATGGACCGAGAAGTGGATGCCGGATGCCTTCGGATTCGTGCTCGTGGGCACCCTGGTCATCCTGGCTGCGGGCATGCTCACCGGTGAGGGTACCGCCAAGCTGATCGACTCCTGGGGCAAGGGCTTCTGGTCCCTCATCCCCTTCACCCTGCAGATGGCCATGATCATCATCGGTGGCTATGTGGTGGCCACCTCCAGGATCCTGAGCCGTCTCATCGCCTGGATCGCCACCCTGCCCGGGGATGCCCGCCAAGCCGTGGTCATGACGGCCTTCATCTCGATGTTCACCAGCTACCTGAACTGGGCCTTCTCGCTCATCTTCACGGCCATCCTCGCCAAGGAGATCGCCCGGGTGGTCGATCGGGTGGACTACCGGACCATCAGTGCCATGGGCTTCGTGGGACTCGGAACGGTCTGGGCCCAGGGCCTCTCCGGCTCGGCGGCACTCCAGGTGGCCAATGGCGTATCGAGCCCGGCCGCCATCCAATCGGTGATCGCCTCGGCCCGGCCTGATCACACCGGGCTCATCCCCCTGCACGAGACGCTCTTCCTCTGGCAGAGTGTGGCCTGTGTGGGCATCCTGGCGGTGGTGGTGCTGATCCTTGCCTGGTTCATGGCCCCCACTCCCGAGCAGGCCGTGACGGCCGAGGACCTGGGGATCCATCTCAGCCCGGTCTATGTCGAGGAGGAACCCGCCCGGCAGCAGAAGCCCCGTCCCGGCGACTTTCTCGAGCACAGTCCGGTCGTCACCGTTCTGGTGGTGCTGGTGGGGATGGCCTACCTGGTGCGGCACTTCCACCACGGTGCGGGGAGCGTCTTCGACCGCCTGGATCTCAACACCATCAACATGATCCTGATCCTGCTCGGGCTGCTGCTCCATTGGCGCCCCTACCGCATGGCGGAGGCGGTCAAGAAGGCCACCCCGTCGGCAGCCAGCGTCCTGCTCCAGTACCCGCTCTACGGGGGCATCTTCGGCATGATCGTCTACACCGGGCTCTCCGAGCGCATCGCCCACTTCCTCGTCCACATGGCCACGGGGACCCTCTATCCGGGCATGATCGCCCTCTACAGCTTCATCCTGGGCATCTTCGTGCCCAGTGCGGGGAGCAAGTGGGTCATCGAGGCGCCCTATGTCATCGGGGCGGCCAATCTGCTCCATGTGAACCAGGGCTGGATGGTGGTGGTCTATGACCTGGGCGAAGCCAGCGCCAACCTGGTCCAGCCCTTCTGGATGCTCCCCATCCTGGCCATCCTGGGCCTGAAGGCGCGGGACATCATGGGCTACACCTTCACCTTCTGCCTCTTCTGCTTCCCCCTGGTACTCATCATGGTCACCCTCTTCGCCAAGACGCTCCCCTTCCCCTGATCGCTCTACGGGCAGGGCAGGCAGCAGAAAAGGACCCGGCCGGAACCGGGTCCTTTTCGTTGCCGCTGAGGGGGCTCAGCTCTTCTTCTTCAGGGAGACGGCGACCTTGGTGTCGCCTCCGTCGAAGCCGGCCCACTCCGGCTTGGCGGCGGTCTCCTTCTTGGCCCGCTCAGAGGCCACGCGGACCTGGTCGAGCACCCGGACAACCACCTGATAGGGGGCGTCCTCATCCACCTTCAGGAAGACCTTCCGCATGCCCGCAGGCTGCAGCTGGACCACCGGGCAGAGCTTGCTGGCGATGTCGCCGAGCTCGATCTTGTCGCTCTGGAGGGTGAACTCGTAGGTCTTACCATCCCCGGTGGGCATGATCGTCAGGACCAGGGGAGGGTTCTTGGGATCGGGGGGGGTGGGCTTGTCGGTCTTGATGATCTGGGGGACCACCACCGGCAGGGCCTTGCTGAGGCCGGGGACCATCACGATGAACACGATCAGCAGCACCAGAACGATATCGATCAGGGGCGTGACGTTGATGTCCGACTTGGCGTGGGGGGCGTGGAGCGCCTTCTTCTTGTGTTTCTGGCGTCGGATCATCATGGCTTGTCCTTCCCGCTCTTGTCCTCGCTGGTCACGATGGAGGCCTCGTCAGCACCCCCCTCACGGCAGATCTGGAAGAGCTCGTTGACGTACTTGAAGGGAAGGTCCGCGTCAGCCTTAACGAAGACGCGCTTGTCCATCAGGAAGTCGGTGGAGCGCTTGATGTATCCCACCAGGGCCTTGCGTCCCTCGGGGTTGTCCATGTGCCAGCCCCGGGTCTCCTTGGAGGCGTTGGCCTCCTGATCGTCCAGCATGACCGGGCCGGGGCCGATGATCTTGCTGGCATCCTGGGGATCCCGCTTGGCGGGGAGCATCAGGGTGAGGTATTTGGCACTCTTGTCGACATCGGGCTTGAAGCTGTGCTTGGCCAGCGGCAGCTTCACTGCGTCGTTCACGGCGGGTGTGATGACGATGAAGATGATCAGGAGCACCAGCACAATGTCCACCAGGGGCGTGACATTGATATCCGACTTGGCTCCGCCCTTTCCGCCGCCTACATCCATACCCATAGGCTTCTCCTTTGGTCAGGGTGGGGGGAGGGGACTCCCCCCGGGTTGGAAAGGATCAGGCCTTGCTCTCGCGGCGGATGAACTCGTCGATCATCTGGGAGGCGGCGTTGTTGATGGAGGTGATCACCTGGTCCTGCTTGTTGGTCAGGATGTTGTAGATCCAGACCGCGGGGATGGCGACCACGAGGCCGAGGGCGGTGGTGGCCAGGGCCTCACCGATGGAGCCGGCCAGGGCGTTGATGTCGCCGGCACCCTTGGTCTTCAGGTCGGAGAAGACCTTGATGATGCCGATCACGGTGCCCAGCAGGCCGATGAAGGGGGAGGCGGAGGCGATGGTGGCCAGGGTGCCCATGCCCTTCTTGAGGAGCTCGGTGACCTCGGCGGTGCCGCGCTCGATGGCGCGCTCCACGGGGTTGATGACATCGTGGTGTTCATTGGTGGCCTGGAGCTGCTTCTCGTACTGGTAGATGTCGAGGCCGTGCTTCAGCACCAGGGCGATGTGGCTCTTCTGGTGGGTGGTGGCAGCGCGCTTGGCGGCCTCGAAGTCCCCACGGCGCAGGGTGTCCATGAAGAGCTTGAGGAACTTCTGGGAAGCGGAGCTGCTGGCGGCATACATCACGCCGCGCTCGATGACCAGGTAGATCTGGAGGAGCAGCAGGGCGACCAGGACGATGATGATGACCTTGTTGGGCCAGGAGGCGGAGTGCCAGATGGAGGCCGGGCCGAAGCCCTCGCCGGAGCCGCCGTCGATGAGGGCGAAGTTGAGCAGGGAAGTGGGAAGAAGGCTCATGGGTTTTCCTTATGAGGAGAAATTCAGATGGCGGTGGAGGACTAGTGGAGGCGGAAGGGCATGGTCAGGGTGAAGCGTCCCATGACAGGGGTGCCGTTCACCGTGGCGGGCTCGAAGCGCCAGCGCCTGGCATAGGCCTCGGCCGTGGCCCGGAGCTGGGGGGGGCCGGACATGGCCTGGGCCTCAGTGGGGACGCCCTCGGTGTCGATGGTGATCTGCACCACCACCGTGCCCTGGATCCGGGCAAGCTTGGCGATGGCGGGGTAGGGAGGCGCGGGGGGCTGGTACTTGATGCGGATCTGGCTGAAGTCGAAGTCCTGGACCTTACCGGTGCCCGCACCGGCGACGGCGGGTCCGGTGACGCCCGTGGGACCGGAACTGGCCGCCGGGGCCGCCTGGGCGTACTTGAGGCTCAGGTCCTGCTTGGGCAGCTCCTTGGGCGCCAACTCAGGCACGGTCTCCTGGGCTGGAGGTGGAGGGGGGGCATCCTTCTCCACGGGCTTGGGGGGGGCCACCGGGGCTGGTGCCGGAGGGGGCGGGGGAGGGGGAGGAGGGACATCCTCCTCTTTCTGCTCATTCAGGTCGATGCCAACGGTCTTCTTGAGGGCCTTCTGGACGGTCTTGGAGGTCTTGATGACGTACCAGCCTCCGAGGCCGAGGGCGGCATACAGCACGATGGTGGCGGGGATGGTGACCGCCGGGCTCGCCCGCCTGACCGAGGCGTTGCCCTCGGAGAGGTTGGCTTTGTAGACCGCCTCCTCCAGGCTTTCCTGGGGGCGCGGCGGTGGGCCGTTCTTGGTGGGGTCTTTACTCATGCGACTCCCGTCTGTGGACCGAAGTTAAAAAAAAACGGAGCCCTTCCGGGGGTGGGTCCCCCTCAGGCTCCTCGTGCGAAATCATAAAGAACTGGGGCATGGCCCATCCAGTAAGATGGCCAGGGAGGCCCCCCTTCGTCAAGGTGTCGCAGGCGGAGGAAGCTCCCATGGGACAACCTTTTGCATCTTCATGACATTTCGGGGCCACCCCGTAACCCCCCCGTGACAGATGCGCGGCCCTGAAAGGGATAGGCTACAAAAATGTCTGAATTCTTCTCTATGCAGCTGGAGCATGTCCAGGCTTCCGGCGCCCGGGCCGGGGCCTTCGGGACCGCCCACGGGCAGGTCCTGACCCCGGCTTTCATGCCCGTGGGCACCCAGGGGACGGTCAAGGGCATCACCCCGGCCCAGCTCACCGAGATCGGCCCCCAGGTCATCCTGGGGAACACCTACCACCTGGGGCTCCGCCCTGGGGACGACCTCATCGCCCGGATGGGAGGGCTCCATGCCTTCATGGGGTGGTCGGGGCCCATCCTTACGGACTCCGGCGGCTTCCAGGTCTTCTCCCTCGCCTCTCTGCGCAAGATCACCGAGGAGGGCGTGAAGTTCCAGAGCCACCTGGATGGCTCCCGGCAGTTCCTCAGCCCCGAGCGGAGCATGGAGATCCAGCGGAACCTGGGCTCGGATATTGTCATGGCCCTGGATGAGTGCCCCAGCGGCCAGATGGAGCGCCGCAAGCTGGAGGCTTCCATGGCCCGGACCATCCGCTGGCTGCAGCGCTGTCGGGACTACCCCCTGGCAGCCCACCAGGGGCTCTTCGCCATCAACCAGGGCGGCACTCACCTGGACCTGAGGCGCCAGCATCTGGAGCAGATCCTGGAGATCGATGGGCGGACCCCCTTCCAGGGCTTCGCCGTGGGGGGGCTCAGCGTCGGGGAGCCCAAGGAGGCCATGAATGCGACTCTGGCGGAGTTCGTGCGGGACCTGCCCGCAGGGCGTCCCCGCTACCTCATGGGGGTGGGGACCCCGGAGGATCTCCTCTTCGGCATCGAGTGCGGGGTGGACCTCTTCGACTGCGTCCTGCCCACCCGGGAGGCCCGTCATGGCCGTCTCCTCACCTCCCGGGGGCGCCTCAACATCAAGAATGCCCGGCACCGGGAGTCCCGGGAGCCCTTGGATCCCAACTGCAACTGTTATACCTGCAGAACCTTCACGCGAGCCTACCTGCACCATCTCTTCAAAGCGGGGGAGCTGCTCGCCTGTACCCTCAACAGCATCCACAACCTGAGCTACACTGTGGGGCTGACAAGAGCTGCCCGACAGGCCATCCTGGATGGAACCTTCGACGCTTTTGCGAGGCAGACCCGCAACGACTGGCAAACCGAGGAGCCCTGAATGTCCTTTGCCTTCCTGATTCAATCCGGTAGCCCCATGCTGGCCCAGATGGGCCTCCTGGTGGCCATGGCCCTGATCTTCTACTTCCTGCTGATCCGTCCCCAGAGCAAGCAGCGCAAGCAGATGCAGGAGCGCCTCTCCAAGCTCAAGGCCGGTGACGAGGTCCTGCTCTCCTCCGGCTTCTATGCGACGGTGGACAGGGTCGAGGACCAGGTGCTCTACCTCAAGCTCGGCGGCAACATCGTGAAGGCCCGCAAGACTGCGGTCGTGGCCCTCTCCAGCGAGCCTGCCCCTGAGGCTCAGAACTAGTCCGCCCTCCGGTCCATCGATCATTCAAGCTATGGGCGGGAGCATTCCCGCCCGTCTTTCATTGTGGGAGCCCTTCGTGAGCAAGCGGAGTCTCTTGCGCCTCATCATCACCCTTCTGGTCTGTGGTGCATGCGCGTACTTCTTCGTTCCAACCTCCAAGATCAAGCTCGGGCTCGACCTGCAGGGCGGGATCCACTTCGAGCTGGCTGTCCAGGGCAATGAAGCCCTGGATGCCGACCTGCGCTTCACCCGCGACAAGATCCAGGATCGGCTGAAAGAAAAGGGGCTGATGGACGCCCAGGCCGTGATCGAGGGGGGCGCCCTGAAGATCACGGGGGTTCCCGCCGAGCAGAAGGGGACCCTGGAAAAGGTGCTGGAGAGCTTCACCCACGACTACTCCATCTCCTACCAGGGGGATGGGGCCGTGGTGACCCAGACCTCCTCCCATCAGGCGGCGGTCAAGGATGACGCCTACAAGCGGGCGCTCCAGATCATCGAGAACCGCATCAACCAGTTCGGCGTGGCGGAGCCTGAGATCACCCCCAGTGCGGATGGCAGCCGCATCGTAGTGGAATTGCCCGGCGTGGGCGAGGCCGAGCGGGACCGCATCAAGGGCCTGCTGGCCACCCCCGGCCGCCTGGAGCAGCGCCTCAAGGCCAAGGAGGACCCCACCGGCTACCAGGGCTTCCCCACCCGGGAGGCCGCCATGGACTACTTCCATGGCCAGCTCCCCCCCGGGACTGAACTGGTGCCCGAGCCCGAGAGCAGCCGTGACCTCCGCCGCAGCGGCCAGGCTGATGGTTCGAAGAAGACCGGCGGGGAGGAGGTCATCAAGTCCTGGCATCTGGTGGAGAACAAGGTCTACGTGGATGGCGGGGATATCGTCGACGCCCATCCCAGCGTGAACAGCCAGACCGATGCCAACGAGATCGGCTTCACCCTGAACCGCAAGGGAGGGGATGACTTCGCCACGCTTTCGGGTCTGGCGGCCGAGCAGGGGCGGCTCATCTCCATCCTTCTGGATGGCAAGGTGGTGAGCAATCTCTCCTGCCGGGAGAAGATTGTAGGAGGCAGCGTGGCGATCACGGGCTCCTTCACCAAGGACGAAGCCGCCGACTTCGCCCTCAAGCTCAAGAGCGGTGCCATGCGCGCCTCCATGAAGTTCCTCGAGGAGAAGTCCATGGGGCCGAGCCTGGGTGCCGACTCCATCCACAAGGGGGTCCTGGCCTCCCTGGTGGGCTTCGGGGTGATCATCCTCTTCATGGTCTTCTACTACCGCTGGTCGGGCCTGAACGCCATCGTGGCCCTGACGGTGAACCTCATCGTCATGCTGGGTCTGCTGGGCAGCTTCCATGCGGTCATCACCCTGCCGGGCATCGCCGGTTTCGCCCTCACCCTGGGCATGGCGGTGGACGCCAATATCCTGATCTTCGAGCGCATCCGGGAGGAGCTGGCCGCGGGCAAGAGTGTGGCGGGGGCCATCCAGGCGGGCTTCGACCGAGTCTTCTGGACCATCGTGGACAGCCACGTGACCCAGCTCTTCGCCGCCCTCCTGCTCTTCATCTTCGGCACCGGGCCGGTGAAGGGCTTCGCCGTGACCCTCACCGTGGGTGTCGTGGCCTCCCTCTTCACCAGCATCTACATCAGCCGTTTCATCTACGACTGGGTGCTGGAGCGTCATCCCGGCACCAAGACTCTCTCCGTGTAAAGGTCTGAACGATGAAGATCTTCGAGAAGCTTCCCCATTTCGATTTCATGAAGTACAAGCTGCACGCCCTGGCGATCTCCTGGGGGATCATCGTGGTGTGCATCTTCCTGGTCCAGCCCTGGAGCCACACCCGCAGCCGGGTCAAGCTGGGCATGCAGTTCACCGGCGGCATCGACATGCAGGTGCGCTTCCGCGGGGATGTCCGCCAGGATGCGGTGCGGACCGCCCTCTCCAAGGGAGGCTTCGGTGACGCCGCCGTGGTGGCCTACGAAGGCGGCCAGGGGGTCCGGGACTACTCCATCAAGGTCAAGGCCCGCAAGGGCCAGGACATGGAGGACTCCACGGTCCAGATCAACCAGATCCACGAGATCCTCCGGGGTCTGGATCCTGCCAGGGCCGGGGACGCCCGCCCGGACCTGAACACCGAGTCCGTGGGCACCCTGACCAGCTCCTGGGTCAAGTCCAACCCGCTGGGGGTCCAGGGCGATGAGATGACCCTCACCCGGGCCTACGCCCCCTGGGTCAAGAAACTCACTGATGCCCGGGAGCACTTCGCACCCCTCACCAGCTACGATCAGCTGCCCCAGGACATGCCCAAGGTCCTCCGGGATCAGGTCCAGAAGGAATACCGACTGGGCAACATGGCCGTGGTCAAGAATGAGAGCTTCTCGCCCTCCATCTCCGGCGAGTGGACCCGCAAGACCCTCACTGCCGTGGCCTGGGCCATGGGCGCCATCCTCGTCTACGTGATGTTCCGCTTCACCGCCAGCTTCGCCATCGGCGGCATCGTCGCTCTGGTCCACGACATCCTCATGGCCATGGCCCTCTTCACCGTCTTCGGCTTCGAGTTTTCCGTGCCGGTGGTGGCCAGCTTCCTGATCCTGATGGGCTACTCCATGTCGGACACCATCGTGGTCTTCGACCGCATCCGGGAGAACAGCCACAAGCCCGAGTACCGTCGCGCCACCATCACCAAGCTGGTGAACGACAGCATCAACCAGACCCTCTCCCGGACGATCCTGACCTCCCTGTCGGTGCTCTTCGTGGCCTTCTGCCTCCTGACCTTGGGTGGGCCGGCCCTGCGGGATCTGAGCTTCCCCATCTTCATCGGGGTCATCACCGGCACCTACAGTTCCATCTACATCGCCAGCCCGGTGGTGGTCTACTGGGAGCGCTGGTTCCCCAAGAAGGACAACCTCAAGCAGAAGCACGCCTGATCCTGCGCCTCCCGGCGCATGATCAGAAGGAGCCCCCTGGCCCGTTCCCCGGACGGTCCAGGGGCTTTTTCATGAACCTTTGTGAGGGCCCCGGCACTTCATACCTGCACGCATCTGTCTCAGGAGCCCCATGGCCACGACGATCTACTACTGCACCGGAACCGGGAACTCCCTCTGGGCGGCCCGTCGCCTGGGAGAGCTGGTGGGGGAGGCTGATGTGGAGGCCATGATTCATCATCCGGGCCCGGTCCGGCCCGAGCCAGGCGCTGTCCTGCTGGTCTTTCCGGTCCACATGTGGGGGGTGCCAGAACCGGTTGTGGCCTTCCTTTCACGCCTCGAACTCACTCCGGAGCATTGGCTGGGGGCAATTGCGGTCAATGCCGGCCAGTTGAGCGGGACCCTGCTTCAGCTTGATCGGCTCTGTGCCGGGCGCGGCTGGGCGCTGGCGGGAGGCTGGTCTCTGGTCATGCCTTCCAACTACCTCCCCTGGGGTGGTCCAGGCTCCGAGGCGAACCAGCGGAGGCGTTTGGATGTGGCGGGGGAAAGGCTCCAGGCGATCGCGCCCCTGGTCCGGGAACGGCGGCATGCACCTGTAGAGCATGGTCCTCTTTGGCAGCGGTTGCTCTTCGGCCCTTTGTACAAGGTGACCTACCCCAGGGTGCCCGGGCTGGACCGGCACTTCTGGGTGGATGGCCACTGTACCGGTTGCGGGCAGTGCACACGGATATGTCCAGTCGGTAATATCGCCATGGTGGCAGGGCGGCCTGAGTGGAAGCATCGCTGCCAGCAGTGCCTGGCTTGCATCCAGTGGTGTCCACGGACGGCCTTGCAATATGGTCGGAAAACCCCGCAACACTTGCGGTACCACCATCCGGAGGTCTCCCTGGAAGATCTGCCCAGACCCTGAGCCCTCTCAGCACTCCGCCAGGCCGACACTGACGCCATGGACGGCCAGCCCGCCCCTGGCCGTCTCTTTGTATTTTGAAGCCATGTCGCGGCCGGTCTCCCGCATGGTGCGGATCACCCGGTCCAGGCTGACATAGTGATGGCCGTCACCCACCAGGGCCATCCGGGCTGCATTGATCGCCTTCACGGCTGCCATGGCATTCCTCTCAATGCATGGCACCTGGACCAGCCCCCGGATGGGGTCGCAGGTGAGCCCCAGATTGTGCTCCATGCCGATCTCAGCAGCGTTCTCCACCTGGCCGGGGCTGCCGCCCAGGACTTCTGTGAGAGCGCCTGCGGCCATGGAGCAGGCCACGCCCACTTCACCCTGGCATCCCACTTCAGCGCCGCTGATGGAGGCGTTCTCCTTGTACAGGCTGCCGATGGCTCCGGCCGTGAGGAGGAAGCGGACCACCCCTCCCGTGTTGGCTCCCGGTACCAGTCGGGTGTAGTAGTGCAGCACCGCAGGAATGATGCCCGCCGCCCCGTTGGTGGGAGCAGTGACCACCCGCCCGCCAGCGGCGTTCTCCTCGTTCACCGCCAGTGCGTAGAGGTTCACGAAGTCCATGGCCGTCAGAGGGTCCTTCAGGCCCGCTTCCGGGTGGGAGCTGAGGCGGCGGAGGAGGGAGGGAGCCCGGCGGGGCAGGCCCAGGCCGCCCGGCAGGACACCCTCCGCCTGGCAGCCCCGACGCACGCAAGCCTCCATCGCAGCCCAGATGTCGAGGAGGCCCTTTTCCACTCCATCCTTGGAGCGCCAAGTCTGTTCGTTGGCGAGCATCAGGCCACTGATGTCCAGGGAACTCTGGCGACAGTGCTCCAGGAGTTCTGTAGCGCTGCTGAAGGGGTGGGGGACAGGGACCTGCTCTGGGTCGGCTGCCCTTTCCCCTTCCTTCACCACAAAGCCCCCGCCGATGGAGTAGAAGGTCTCCCTGGCCAGGAGTTGTCCCGAGCCGTCCAAGGCCGTGAAGCGCAGGCCGTTGGGATGGAAGGGGAGGGACTTCCGGACCAGGCTCAAGTCTGAATGCAGGCTGAAGGGGATCTCCCGCTTGCCGAGCAGCCGGAGTGTTCCCGAAGATCGGGCCGCCTCCAGCCTGGCACTGATTCCATCCACATCCACTCCTTCGGGTGTCTCTCCCTCAAGGCCAAGGAATATCGCCCGGTCTGTGCCGTGCCCCGGGCCCGTCGCCGCGAGGCTGCCGAAAAGCTCCGCCTGCACGGACAGGATGCCCTCAAGCAGGCCACGGGCCTCCAGGTCCAGGAGGAAGCCCCTGGCGGCTCGCATGGGACCCACGGTATGGGAGGAACTCGGTCCGATGCCGATGCGAAAGAGATCAAACACGCTGAACGCCATGGATCACCTCAAAGGGCGGACTTCGGCTGCCGGCGCCCACGCAGCTTGATCCGGCCCTGGGCCGATCTCGGGGACGGGTGTGTGCAGCCGTTCATGGGGGGGTGCCGAGGGTAGGAGCCGGATGCCATGCTACATCGCCCTGCGTAGCGTGGTGCACTGCCTTGGAGACCCTGCTTCAGGTCTCCGAAGGCAGCTGCCTCCACTTCAAGCGTGAGAGCCCCTTCTTGACCAGAGGGGGCGCGAAGACCATAAGACAGAGGGCGATGCCCACGACCCATTCCGGATTCCGGATCCAGGTGCTCAGTTCCAGGGTGGCCAGGGCGATGGTGGCGTAATAGAGCATGTCTCCCAGGATGGCCACGGTCCAGCCTCCGAGGATGCCGTAGCCCGCAGCCAGGGCGGCGGTCCGACCGGTCATGGGGTCGACCCCGAAGGCCACCAGGACAAGGGCCAGGGGCCCCCCCTTGCCCAGCCTGCCGGCACTCCTGAGGCTGGCTTCGCGAAAGGCCTGTCCCAGCCGCTCCAGGGCGGGGTGACGTCTGGCCAGGGCTACCGCGAGGCGCAGGAGGGGTTCGAAGACCAGGGCCAGGGCAAGGTCCGAGAGGAAGTAGAGCAGGGCCACCAGAGGCCACTCGATCCCTCTGGACTTGGCCAGGAGCACCCCGGCAGGGATTCCGCCGCCGACCGGGAGGAGGAAGAGGAAGAAGACACCCAACATGCCTGATGATACCGGGACAGGGCGGTCGGATTCAGCTCTCCTCTGGGCTCAGCCAGGCTTCGGTGGAGGCGGCCGGTTTGGCGGCGAGGCGGGCCAGCAGCCCAGCGGGCGTGTCCGCCACTTCCAGCAGGCTCCGCTTGTCCTCCCGCACGAAGCCCTCCGCCGCGGATCGGTCAAGGAAACCCAGAAGCTGGTCATAGTAGCCGCCTGTGTTCAGGAGCTCCATGGGTTTCGCATGGATGCCCAGCTGGGCCCAGGTCCAGATCTCAAAGAGCTCTTCGAAGGTGCCCAGTCCTCCCGGGAGGGCGATGAAGGCCTCGGACAGCTGGGCCATGAGGGCTTTGCGCTCGTGCATGGAGGCTACCACATGGCACTTGGTGAGGCCTTCATGGGCGACTTCGCGGGAGACCAGGCCCCTGGGGATGACGCCGATGACCTGGCCGCCCGCGGCCAGGGCCGCATCGGCGACGGTTCCCATGAGTCCGACGCGGGCCCCACCGTAGACCAGGGTGATGCCAGAGCGTCCCAGGAGGTCCCCCAGTTCCCGGGCCGACCGGGTGAAGGCGGGGGAGCGCCCGCTCGAAGACCCGCAGTAGACACAGAGGCTCGAGAGGGTCATGCCTTCCCCCGGGGTTCAAAAGGGGCCAGTGCTGTCTGGAACTCCTGCAGAGAAAAGGGTTTGGCCAGAATGCCCGTGAGGGGGGTGCTGGAGGCCAGGAAGCGGGCGGAGTCATCGGCCCTGCCCGTGCAGAGGAGGATCGGGGTCCCAGGCAGGAGGCGGCGGAGTTCCGGGAGAGTGGCTGCTCCCCCCAGACCCGGCATGCCCATGTCCAGCAGGATGACATCCGGCCGCAACCCGGACTGGACCCGGGCCAAGGCCTCCTCACCCCTCTCCACGGAGGTGAGGTGGTGCCCCAGGGCTTCAGCCAGGGCGGCCAGGGAGAGATGAAGGAGGGGATCATCGTCCACCTGAAGCACCTCGAGGCCCCGCACCCCCAGGTCCACCGGTGTGCCGGACGTCCGGGACCGCTCCGCGGGCAGACAGCTGGGGAAGCTAAGGAGCACCTGGGTGCCCGACCCGGGCTGGCTGGTGATCTCCAGCTTCCCCTGGTGGCTGCGGACGGTGCTGGTCACCAGGGCGAGTCCCAGCCCTGTGCCCTTGTCGGGGGCCTTGGTGGTGAAGAAGGGGGATTGGGCCTGCCTCAGCACCTCCTCAGTCATGCCATGCCCGGTATCAGAGACGAGTATTGCTGATTTCCCGGGACCCGGTTCCAGGGTGCAGAGCGTCAGGATGCCGTGGGTACCCATGGCATCGATGGCGTTGATGCAGACGTTCATGACGGCGTTCGCGAGGGCGCTCCAGTCACCCAGAACCGGGCAGAGTCCCGGGTGGAGTTCGAGGTGGAGAGTGATGCCCGGGGGCATGGTCCGCTCAAGGATGCCGGCCTCCTCCTGGAGCAGGGCGTTCAGATCCAGCGGCTTGGATACCGCGGGGTCATGCCGGGCCATCCGAAGGAGTGTCCGCATGAGATCGGCTCCCCGTTGGGCGGCGCTTGTGATGACTTCGAAGGCCCGGCGGTTGCGGGAGCCCTCCGGCTGTTCCTCCAGATGAAGCGATGAAATGGCGAGAATGGCTGCCAACACATTGTTCATGTCGTGAGCCACCCCGCCGGTGAGCCGACCCAGGCTCTCCATGCGCTGGGAGACGGCCAACTGGGCTTCCAACCGGTGCTGTTCCTCCTCGGCCTCCTTGAGCTGGGTCACGTCCAGCACCGAGCTGAGGAGATACTCCACGCCCTGATGCCGGATGGGGGTGGAGTGGACCTCCACCCGCCGGGTCTCGCCCGAGCTGAGGCGGTGGCGGAAGTCGAAGCGGTTCTGCTGGCCCTGAACAGCCTTCATGCGTTCCTGGTGGACCTCCACGGGCGGCAGCGTGTTCAGGTCGGTGATCGCCATGGCGGCCATCTCGAGCCGGGTGAATCCGTAGTAGTGGGAGGCGGCGTCATTGGCGTCCACGATCCGTCCCGACTCGGCGTGGATGAGGAGCATGGTGGTGGGCGCAGCCCGGAACAACTTCAGGTAGTCCGGGTCATCGGTGAGCCCATGGATGCCCCCGGGTCGGGTCCCTCCAGCCGCCATGCAGCCCTGCCTCCGGGCGGGCCACCCCGTTGACCGGGCACCGGGTCGCCCGAAAGGCCGGTAACTCGGGACGGATCGGGCCTGCTGGGGGAAGGCTGGGACGAACATCCTGAACTCCAAGTGGGCTGATACCAGGACATGCTATCGGAGCTCGGCCCATGGACCCAGTTGAAATTGCAGGGGATCTCGTCCTCTTGGGGCGAAAACAGAACGCGGACCCCTAAAGGTCCGCGCCTGGAGGGGCTGGGAGCGCCTACTTGCTCGCCCAGAAGCCGTGCAGGTTGCAGTATTCCCGCGCCACGAGCGGCTGACCGTCGTCGGGGATGAGGAAGGTGGCCTCGGCGATGGTGTCACCCTCCTGGAAGTCATGACGGTAGACGTCCTGGCCGTGGAGAACCTCGACGAAGAGGATGTAGTGCTCGGGGGTCATGGGGTGGGCCACGGAACCGACCTTGACCTTGACCTGATTGCCCTCGCGCTCGATCACCGGGACATGCTTCTCCGTGGCGGCGTCGGTGGTGTTGGGGGCAAGCTCACGCATCAACTGGCCGCAGCAGGAAGGGGTGGTCGGCCCGTTCCAGAGAGCCTCCACGAGGCTCCCGCACTTATCGCACTTGTAGACCGACTTCTTCTGGGTCATGGATAGCTCCTCTGTAGGTGTCTGTGATGACCGGACTCCCCTGGAAGTTACAGCGGCGGGTGTCCTCGGGCAAGGTGAGAGTCCGACTTGCTCTCGGCGTTTGCTGCTCGGCATGGATCTATGCCCTGTCGAGCTTGAGCCCGTTGTTGCCCTATTCCACTAGGGTCAGCCCGCCATCAAGGGTCAGGGTCTGCCCGGTGATGAAAGCGTTGGACATCAGGAAGAGATAGGCTGCCGCCACCTCCCGGACCTCTGCGGTCCGACCCAGGGGTATGCGCCCGGCAAAGCTGGCTCTGCTCCCTTCCAGCTGTTCTGGATTGAGGTGGCGCCATAGGGGGGTGGGGGTCCAGGTGGGTGCCACTGCATTGACCCGGCGGCTCGGAGCCAGCTCGACCCCAAGGCCCCGCACCATGGTCCGGATCGCTTCATTGCCGATGATGGCGCCCGAAGCGTCATGGGGGTGCCCTCCGGAGCCTGATGTGAAGACCATGCTTCCACCCGGCCTCAGGCCAGGGGCTGCGGCTCTGGCAACCGTCAGATTGGCGAAGAACTTCTCCTCCACGGCTTGCCTGATGACTTCTTCGGGAGCCCCCAGAAAACCGCCCCCCATGAAGCCGCCAGCCATGGATACCAGATGGTCATAGCCACCCGTACTGGCCAGGAAACGCTCCAGGGCCTGGTGGTCTGCCACATCCAGGCATTCACCCCGGACCTCGGCCCCCCTCTCCCTGAGCGCAGCCAGGGCTGCTTCCAGCTTCGAGGCATCCCGGCCGGTGATGATGAGCCGGGCTCCCTGCAGGGCCGCCTGGGCTGCGATTTCCAGACCGAACCCAGAGCTTCCTCCAATGATGACGATCTCCTTGCCTTCCAAGGACATGGCATGCCTCCTTGCGTGAAATCCGCTCCTTGCCTGTTGTTCTTGGATAGCCCGGAGCCTTGGGTGTGACGGCTTCATGGGTGTTCATGGGGCGGGGCGCCGTGGCCGCGATGCCGGAGTCCCTGGCGGAAGCGCTCCCGCTCCTCCGGGCCCATCCGGTCCCAGCGCTGGAAGGGGCGGTGGCGACGGTGCAGGAGGGGGAGAGGGCCCCGGCTCCAGCCACCCACGAGAAGCCGGGTCAGAATGAGGAGCCCCAGGGCTTGGCCGTAGTGGAGGGGGCGGACGCCCAGGATGGAGGGCATCAGGGCGTTCCAGAGCAGGTGGACAGCCAGGCCCATCACGAGCAGCGCTGCCAGCAGGAGCAACAGGAAGGGCAGGCCACGGCGCCAGGGCCGGTGAGGAGGGAAGGGATGCTCATGCATGGGGGTACTCCTGGTAAATGCCCTCCAAGCGTCGCCGGAGGAACTTGACTGCGTTGTGTTTGCGGGAGAGCAGGGTGTTGATGGGGACCGCCCATGCCTCCGAGAGCTCCTTGAAGCTGTGTCCTTCGATGGCATGGGCGATGAAGACCTGGCGCTGCAGCTCGGGGAGCTCATCCAGGGCTTGGTCCAGCTCTTCAAGGAGGAGTTGACGAGCATAAAGGGCATCGGGACCGGCCTCGGGCGAGGGGAGCCAGTCCTCCAGACTCAGGTCTCCCTCATCCTCTTCGATATGCAGGCGTCTGACTTCGGTGCTCCTGCGCCGGAAGAGGTCTGTGATGCGGTGGCGGGCCACCTGGAAGAGCCAAGCCCCAGCTTCGCGGATGGGTTCCATGGCCTCTTGAGCCCTGACGAACTCGTAGAGAACCTCCTGGACGATATCCTCGGCATCGCTCTCCTGCCAGACCCGGCTCCGGATGAAGCCCTTGAGGCGGCCCAGCTCTCGGGCGAGGGTTTCACCGACCGGGTCCAAAGGCCTCCCTTCCCCGGGCCTTCAGGCAAGGCCGCTCCTGGCAGGTTCGGCAGTGGCCCGTGCATGTCTCCGGGGCGAGGTCTTTGGGTTGTTCGGCGTGGGGGGAACCCTGGGAATCCCAACCCCTCTCCGGGCGCTGAACCCGAAAACCGTGGCGGTCGCGGTGGTGGTGGGGGTCCTCGCCGGTCCCCGGGTGCCCGCCCTGAGCGTCGTGATGGCCTGGATGGTGGTGTCCTCCGGGGGAATGGGGATGCCGGCCCTCGCCGCTCTCCGAGGGTTCGCCGTGGAGGCCGTGGTAGTTGCGGTGGTGATGCCTCCCGTGAGGGTGGAGCTGGGGACCCTCGCCCGTCTCCGGGTGCCCCTTCTGGGAACCGCGAGGGTCAAGGTGGTGGGGCTGGGGGCCTTCTTTGTGCATGTTATGGAATCTCATGGACTCCTCCTTTCATCTCTGTGGACGGAGAAGGCCAGGACATATTGTGTCCCCGGCGAAAAAAAAGTCAGGTCCGGTTCAGTGAGTCCCCTTGAGGGCGTTCCATCTCAGTAGAAGTGGAGCCTGAAGGGTGGGGCTGCGGGCCTGAAGTCGGTGAAAGGCTTGGTTTTCAAGGGCCAATGGGCAGAGGGCGGAGAAAAAGATGGTCTTGCTATTGACTGCATGGCGGTACTGGCGTATCGTTATCTGGTACCAAGCCGGGGTTAACCCAAACCATTCACAGGCATCAAATTCCACGCAGGGAAGGAGGCCAAAGATGATCAACCTGGTCCTGAGCATCTGCAAACTCATGGTCGTCCAGTCCATCCGTCGCGTCATCGGATAGACACCTCCACATCCCGCGGTAACCGCCCGCACCCTTCTGGGGTGCGGGCGGTTGCCGTTTGGGGCGGGATTCGAGCCTATGTTGATTTATTATTAAAATAATTGACAAGCTCAATTGCGTGGACAGAATGACCTTTTGCCATTGAAAAGGACTGGGTCCCGCCTAGCCTTGGTGATGTCCGATTGTTTGGAAGTGAAATGGTTCTTTTTTCCCGATTGAAGCTCCGGACCCAGTTGGCCATGGTGCTCCTGGTCGTATTTGCTGGCTTCGTCATCTTCGGAGTCCGCTCCTTCCGGACCCTGGAAGCCCTTCGGGTTGGTGGACCCACGTACGAGCACATCGTGCAGGGCAAGGACCTCGTGGCCGACATCCTGCCCCCTCCGAACTACATCATCGAGTCCTACCTGGTCTCCCTGGAACTCTTCCGGGCCGAGAGCATCGGCGAGCGTCAAGCCCTGGGAAAGCGCCTGGCCGCCTTGAAGCAGGACTACGACACCCGCCATGCCTTCTGGCAGGGGCAGTCCCTGGAACCTTCCATCGCCCGGGCCTTCCTCCAGGATGCCCACCAACCGGTGCCGCACTTCTTCGATCTGGCCCTGAACCAGTACCTTCCTGCCCTTGAGCGGGGTGATCGGGCCGCTGCGGCCAGGGTTCTGGGCGAGATGGGGCAGGCCTATGAGCTCCACCGCCGGGCCATCGATCAGGTGGTCCTGCTCGCCAACCAGTCCAACCTCATCACGGAGCAGGGTGCCGCCGCCGGTCTCCAGGCCTCGCGCAGGCGGCTCTGGACTGTCTTCGGCTTCACCCTCGGGATCGGCTTCCTTCTCTTCCTGGGGGTCACGCTGCCCCTGGCGCGGGCCGTCAGGGTCCTGGAGGGGGCGTTGGGGCGCTTTGCCAGTGGGGACCTGACTCAGGCGGTCGTCCTCCGTCGCCGGGATGAGATGGGTGCCATGGCCGAGGCCCTGGAGCGGACCCGGGGGGCCCTGGGGGGGCTGGTGGGGGAGATTGCCGCGGGCATGACCTGCCTGACTCACTCCTCGGATGCCATGGCCCAGACTTCTGGACAGCTCCGCGAAGGGGCGGCGGACCAGGGAGAGGCTGCCCGCTCCATGGAGGCCTCGGTGAGTTCCCTGGGGACCAGCATCCTCCAGATCAGTCAGGCCGCCGAGCAGGCCCAGCAAGTGGCGCGGAGGGCCGACCAGAGCTCTGCGGCCGGTCGCAGGGCCATGGAGTCGACGGTGAGCTGCATCCGGAGGGTGAGCGAGCGCATCGAGTCCAGCACGGGCGAGATGCAGCACCTCCGGCGCACCGGGGAGCGGATCAGCGGCATCGTCGCCGTCATTCAGGAGATTGCCGAGCAGACCAACCTCTTGGCCCTCAACGCCTCCATCGAGGCCGCCAAGGCCGGGGAGTTCGGCAAGGGCTTCGCGGTGGTGGCCGATGAAGTCCGGAAGTTGGCGGAGCGGACTGCCAGCTCCACCGGTGAGATCAGCAGCATGGTGGCCGAGATCCAGGAGCGTACCCGGACTGTGATGGAGGGTTTTGATGAGAGTCGCAGTCTCTCTTTGGACTCCGTGGCCCAGGTGGATGAAGCCAGCAGCTCACTGGAGGCGACTCTGGCCTCTCTGGAGATCCTGATCCGGGATGTCTCCGAGATCACCCAGGCACTCCACGAACAGCGCAGCGTGTCGGATCGGCTCCAGGGGGACATGGGCCGGGTGGCGGGTGTGGTGGAGCAGAACCTGGAGGCCACTGATCTCGTGAATCGGGCCTCCCAGGGGGTCCGGGAAACCGCCCAATCTCTGGCCGAGTCGGTGCAGCGCTTCCGCACGGCCTGAACCCCTTATGGACTGATTCGATTTCCTGGTATTCCAGCAGCTCTTCCATGGCTTCCTGGAGCTGGTGAGCCGTAAATTCACCGCCTTCCGCGAGAAGCTCGAAAACACCCAGTGCCTTGAGGTCATCGAGTGCGGCGATAACGAGCGCCTGATCGTGGTCCGTCCCAGGGCTCCATGCGGGCGGAGCTCAGCACGAAGCCGTTCCTGGAGGAGCTCAAGCCGGCCGCGGGCGAAGCGCCAGGCTGGCTACCTGGGGGGCCACCCCGGAACCTCAGCGTTCTCTGAGCTCCGAGGCGATCCAGGCCCCCCCCATCACCTGGCGGAGGGAGGCCAGGATCGCCCGGGCGTCCACAGCCACCGCCCGCTTGGTCTCGGAGTCATAGACGTAGTACCCCCCCTGGCCTTCGAAGACGCTGTCGAAGTTGATGCCGACGAAGGCGCCGGAGCGGTTCACCACCGGGCTCCCCGAGTTGCCCCCCACGGTGTCGCAGCTGTAGATGAAGTTGTAGGGGGTGGTCAGGTCCAGGCTGCTCCGGGCCCCCTGCCAGCGTGGGGGGAGGGCCCAGTCCCCCTGGCCCCCCCAGCCTGCGTGGCGGTCATACAGCCCCAGGAAGGTGGTGAAGGGCTGAGCCAGGGTGCCGCTCCCTGTGGGGTAGGTCCCGACTGTGCCGTAACTCAGACGCAGGGTGAAGGTGGCATCGGGGTACCGGGCGTGGCCCTGGAGGGCGAAGCGCGCCCGGGCGATGCGGCCCCCGTGTTCCGCCAGGACGCCCTGGACCTCTGCTTCCCAGCGCTTCTGGACCTCCCGCTGGAAGGGGTCCAGGATCCGGGCCAGGGCCAGGAGGCTGTCTCCGCTGGTCTGCACCGCTGCAGCACCCCCCACCAGGAGCTGCCTGCGGTAGGCAGGATCCTGGAGCCGGGTGCCGGCGAAGGCAGCCCGGGCGGCCACTGCGGGGGGGCGGCCCGCCAGAGCCGCCTTCACAAAAGGGTGCTCCGGACCCAGGAGGTCCCGTGCCTCCGCGAGCATCCAACCCAGGCGGGCCTCATCAAGGCCCGGGCTGAGGGGGCGGGGATTCAGGAGGCGCTCTCGGGTGGCTTTGAGGCTGCCGTCGGCATAGGCCGGAAGCCGCTCTGGGGAGGGGAGGGCCTCTTCAGCATGGATCCGGACCAGGGTGAGGGCATGGTCCAGCAGAGTGCAGGAGCGTGGGGAGATGCAGGTGTAGGTTCCCAGCTGTTCCTTCTCGGCCGACACCGCCTCCCGGATGCGCTCCCAGCTGGCAGATGTCTCCCGAAGGTCCGGGCGGGCCTCCAGGCTCCGGCGCAGTTCGGTCTCCATCTGCGCGACACCCTCCAGGGCGCCGGGTCTGAGAAGCCCCCGGAGCTGGCCTTCCAGGCGCTTGGACTGGTTGGCGATGCCTGAGAGGGCATCGGCCGAGGTGCGGGTGGCCTCCGGAGAGGTCTGGGCATAGGCCTCGATGGCTGAGCGCTGGCGCCCCAGCGCCGCCAGCTGGAAAGGGATGGCGGTGTCCCGGGCGAAGGCCATCTGGGCCCAGGTCTGTCCCCGGTAGGTGGTCCCGGGGTGGCCTGCGATGAAGGTCAGGTCCCCGGCCTTCAGAGGGGTGTTGCTGAAGGGGAGGAAGCCCGCGGGGTGGTAGGGATGGCCCTCCTCGTAGACCCGGAAGAGGGCGAAGTCCAGGTTCCAGCGGGGATAGGTGTAATTGTCAGCGTCCCCGCCGAAGCTGGCGACCCCGGCCTCCGGCGCGGCCACCAGGCGCACATCCCTGAACTTCCGGTAGCGGTAGAGCCAATATTCCCCGCCCTGGTAGAGGGTCACGGGCTCGCAGGTCAGGCCGGTACGGGTCTCCTCTGCCTGTCGCAGGCTGCTGAGGGCCGCCCTCCGCGCCTTCAGGGCCTCCGCAGCCGACATCCCTGGCTTCACCTCCCCATTGACCCGGGTGGTGACCTCCTCGGTGGAGACCAGCATCATGAGCTCCAGTCCGGGCACCTTCAGCTCGTGGGTCCGGTCCTGGGCCGTGAAGCCGTCCCGGATGAAGTCCGAGGCGGCGGAAGAGACCTGCTGAATGGCGCCTCGCCCCACATGATGGTTGGTGATCACCAGGCCGTCGGGGCTCACGAAGGAGCCGGTCCCCCCTGGGAAGCGCAGGGTGGCCTGCTGCAGTCGGCCCAGCCAGGTGGCATCCGGGGCGAAACCATAGCGGGTTTGCAGGGCTTTCAAGGGGAGGTTCTCGAAGGTCCACATGCCCTCCTCGGCCCGGATGGCCCCGGTGCTGAGGAGGAGGGTGAGGATTGGGAGGAGCGGGCGGAAGCGCATTGGGGGTCCTGGGGGGGGAGGCAAGCCTCGTCTTACGATGATAGGGGCTGGCCCGCCCGCACGGGGAACAGACCCCGGCAGAGGGTTCTCACCGTGGGGCCGATGAAGAAGACCTGGGTGAAGAAGGCGAAGGGGAAGTTCCAGACCACGGCCCGCAGCCACCGGGCGATCAGGTCGGGTCCGGGGCCCTGGTGCAGCAGGACGGAGGCCAGGCTCATGGACGGGCACATGAGGGTGATGGTGCATCCGGTGAGAGCCAGGACGATCACGATGGGCCGGTCTGTGCTGGGGTTGACGTAGCGGAAGGCCATGCGCTGAGCCAGGCGGTAGACCACCAGGGCCTCCAGCAGAAATGCCAGGGCGAACTCGGCAGGCACTTCGCGCAGGGCCAGGGCGAAGGTCCGGTTGGAGAGCCCTCCATGGGCCAGAGCCACGTTGTAGGTGGTGAAGCAGACCACGGAAAGCAGGACCGTGAGGCCCATGAAGGCCAGGATCTGAAGGCGGGTGTGCGGCATGACGGCTCCTCTCGAAGAGGACTGGTGCCGTGATCAGCTTTACGTGCGCCCCGCACTACATGTGTCGTTTGCCAGTCAGGCTCCAGGATAGCCTGAAGCCCGGAGCCCTGTGGAGCGCCTGGTGGTGTGGAGGCGTGGCATCTGTCCTCAGTGCCGCGCCATCAGGAAGAGTCCCCCCAGGGTCAGGAGGATGCCCAGGAGGCGCCCCGGGGCCCACGCCTCCTTGAAGACCAGGAGGGCGATGGGCACCAGCAGGAGGGCGGAGACCCCATTGACAGCGGAGCCGGACCACTGGAGCGAAGCTCCGCTGCGGTAGGCGAGCAGGAAGCCCAGTTCGATGAGGAAGACCCCCACGGCCAGGGCCAGGACCGGCCAGGAAGCCACTTGGCGCAGCAGGGGGACGCCCGCGCCCCCGGCGAAGAGGGGCAGAGCCAGGGCGGACATGAGGAAGGCCAGGGCGTAGACCGCCATGAGCACGGCCATGGGGTTGCTTCCCTGGGGCAGGGTCTTCTGACCCAGGTGGTAGGTGGCATTGCCCAGGGCGGCCAGGAGCAGGAAGAGGAGGCAGGCCTTCATGGCGTCTGGCGCCGGTAGGTGAGGGTGTAGCGCACCGGGCGATCCAGACCCAGAGACTTCACGGTCACCCGCAGGGTGAGCACCCCTCCCGCTTCCTGGATGACCGTCTCCCGCATCCCTGCCTCGCCCAGAAGGGTGTGGACGAGTCTGGGCCCCTGCTGACGGGCCGCGGCCATGCAGGCGCCTCCGGCGTCCCCCTCTACCGGCACGGCCCGACCATCCAGGGGCAGAGACTGAGAGGGGATGCCCTCGCCGCTGAAGAGGATGCGCCCGCCCTCCTGGCTGATCCGGAGCTCCTGGGGGATGCGGTTGTGCCGCAACAGCTCCACCTTCGCCCCGGCTCCCCCCCCGGCCTGATGGAAGAGGCGGGGAAGATCCGGTCTGGAGCTGAGCCGCCAGTGCCCCGTGACCTGGG
Source organism: uncultured Holophaga sp. (assembly GCF_963677305.1). Taxonomy (GTDB): domain Bacteria; phylum Acidobacteriota; class Holophagae; order Holophagales; family Holophagaceae; genus Holophaga. Next base: position 2,996,597 of record NZ_OY781925.1, on the reverse strand, counting down.
CGGCCAGGGGGAGGCAGAGCAGGAGGGGCATGAAGAGGGGGAGGCGCAGGGGAACTCCGGTTGCAGGGACCGGGTCCAGGATAGCCCCTCCCCACCTGGAGGGCATGTGGGCTGGCTCAGATCGTCTGGGTGATCTCGGTGGGGTCGGGGTCCAGTCCTCATCCCGAGGGTTGGGCGAGGTCTTCCGGTTCAGTCCTGGACCCGCACCACCAGACGCCCCCTCAGGCGTCCCGCCACCATCTCGGCGGCGGCCGGGATGGCTTCGGCCAGGGAGATGGTCCTGGCGATGGCATCCAGCTTTGTGGAGTCAAGATCCCTGGCGAGGCGGCCCCAGGCCTCCAGGCGCAGGGCCTTGGGGGCCATCACGCTGTCGATGCCTGCCAGGGTCACCCCCCGCAGGATGAAGGGGGCCACGGTGGCGGGGAAGTCCATGCCCCCGGCCAGACCGCAGGCGGCCACCGCGCCTCCGTACCTCATGGCGGCGCAGACATTGGCCAGGACCTGGCTCCCCACCGCGTCCACCGCCCCGGCCCAGCGCTCCCTCGCCAGCGGCTTGCCCGGCGCGGAGAGGGTCTCGCGGGGCAGGACCTCCCGGGCCCCCAGGGCCTTCAGATAGGCCTCCTCACTGGGCTTGCCGCTCAGGGCCACCACGTCGTAGCCCAGGTGGGAGAGCAGACTCAGCGCCACGCTCCCCACCCCTCCAGTGGCTCCCGTCACCAGGACCTCCCCCTTTTCGGGTGTGAGTCCGTGCCGCTCCAGGGCCAGGATGCAGAGCATGGCGGTGTACCCGGCGGTGCCGATGGCCATGGCCTGCTCCGGGCTGAAGGCGGAGGGCAGGGGGATGAGCCAGTCCCCCTTGAGGCGGGCCTTCTGGGCCAGGCCGCCCCAGTGGACTTCCCCCACCCCCCAGCCGTTGAGGAGCACTGCATCCCCCGCCTTGAAGTCCGGGTGGGTGCTGGTCTCCACCGTGCCCGTCAGGTCGATGCCAGGGACCATGGGAAAGCGCCGCACCACGGGGGACTTCCCGGTGATGGCCAAGGCGTCCTTGTAGTTGAGGGTGGAGCAGACCACCTGCACTGTCACGTCCCCCTCCGGCAGGGCGGCTTCCTCCAGTTCCCGTAGGGTGCTCCGGTAGCCCGCCTCGTCCTTCTCGATGAGGATCCCCTTGAACATGCATGTCTCCTTTCAATTAGACCGATCGTCTACCGGCTGCGAAAAAAATTCAGCGGGGCAGTCCGCCGAGGAAGAAGTCCATGAAGAGCCGCAGGGGTTCCGGCCCCCGCTCCAGCCGGGCCCGGAGCACCGCCCCCTCCCAGCCTGTCCAGAAGACCCGGGCGAGACGGTCCGCCTCGGCTGCCAAGGCGGGCTCCTCCCGGAGGCAGGCCGCCACCCGGTCCTGCCAGTCCTGGAAGACGGCCAGAAGCCGCCCCCGGAAGCTCTCGGGCAGCGCCCCCATCTCCTGGCCCAGATTGCCCGCCAGGCATCCCCGGCGCCAGTCGTGCCAGGCCATGGCCTCGGCGGCGTGGGCTCCAAAGGTCTCCAGGCGGGCTCGGGGTGGTCGCGACTCGTCCTTCAGGAAGCGGTCTAGACGCTCTGCGAAGTAGGCTGCATAGCGGTCCAGCAGCTCGAGCCCGAAGGCCTCCTTGCTGGGGAAGTAATGGTAGAAGGAGCCCTTGGGCACCGAGACCCGCCGGAGGATCTCGTCGAGGCCCGAGGCGGAGAAGCCCTTTTCCGTCAGCAGCTCCAGTCCGGCCTGGATGAGGGCCTCCCGGGTCTCGCCGGGGCCCTTGGCAGCCTTGGGGGGGCGGCCGCGACGGCGGGGGAGGCAGGGGAGAGGGGGCATGGGAGTATTTTAGACCGATCATCTCGAGAAGGCATCCCCACGCGGTCGGAGGCGGCCCCCCCTGAAGGCTGTGCGTGAAATCACGGAACATCCGGAAGGGTCATGGCATCCCATGTTTGACGCCCCACCGGGGCAATGGGTTAGCTGCATCTGGAGGTCCTGCGGTCCCGTGACTGCAGGACTTTCGTCTTGTTGGGAGGTCCATCATGGGAGTGGGGTCCGTGCTGCTGGTCATCATCGCCCTGGGAGCGGTGGTGGGATGGATCTGGCGATCCCTCCGGCCCTGCCTGGCGGCCTGGTCTGCTGCATCTGCCTTCTCGGCCGGGCTCCGGGATGGAAAGGGGCGTCTCGACTTCACCCGGAGGCTCGCTGCCGATCGGTGGGGCTTCAATGCTCTGCTGGACATGGTGCAGGTCCGTTTTGTCATCTTCCAGACCCATGCGCGGCGGCTGGGGGAGCGGCACCAGCTTCTGGCGGCCTCGAATCAGGAGACGGAGCGGGCCGCCGGCGAAGTGCTGAGGGGTTCCGAGAGCCTCCAGGAGGCATCCCGGGGTCTCCTCGGCTCGGTGGAGACCTCCACCTCCCTGGTGGGCAGGGCCCAGGCCAGCTTGCAGGGCATGAGGGGGCATGCCCTGCAGCTCGGGGATGGGCTCCAGGGGGCCGCAGGCACCGCGCACCGCAACGCCGCGGCCATGGAGTCCATCGAGCAGGTCTCCGCCCGTATCGAGATGACCCTGCGCCTGATCTCCGACATCGCCCGGCAGACCAACCTGCTCAGCCTCAATGCGGCCATTGAGGCGGCCAAGGCCGGGGCTGCCGGCAAGGGCTTCGCCGTCGTGGCCGATGAGGTCAGGAAGCTGGCCGAGCGCAGCCAGCAGGCCGCCAGGGACATTGCAGGTCTCATCGAGGAGAACCGCAGCAGTGTCGCCATCGGGCAGGCGACCGCCCGGGACCTGGAGTCCGGCCTGGCCGAGGCTGGGAGGAGCCTGGCGCTGGTCCATGAGTCCACCCAGGAGGTCGGCGCCCTGGCCCTGGACCTCCTGGCTCAGCAGGATGGTCTGCATGCCTCTGCCCAGGCGCTGGCGGACATCGCCGCCGCTCATGCCTCGGCTGGGCACCAGCTCCTGGCCACCGTGGAGGAGACCGGGAGGACCCTCCATGAGGCCAAGGCCTTCAATGATGAGGCTGCTGGGCTGACGACGGATCTGGTCCTGGTGCCTGAGGGGGTGCCCCCCATGCTCTACATCGCCAAGTCGGACCATATCGCCTGGCGGAACCGCATGGAGGCGGTCATGCGGGGCGAGCTCCACCTGGATCCCTCCTCCCTCACCGACCACCACGGCTGCCGTTTCGGCGGCTGGTACGACGATGCGGCCCGGACTGGCGATCTGCGGCACCTCCCGGAATTCCGGGCGATTGACCCGCCCCACGCGGAGCTCCACCAGGCTGGCCGGAGGCTCCTGGAGAGGCTCAAGGAGGGCGCGAGGGGCGAAGCCGAGGCCGAGCTGGAGATCATCCGGCGGAGCTCCGGTCAGGTCCTTGCGGGGCTGGACGCCCTGGCAGCCCGGGCCAGCCGGGTCTGATCGGGTATCAGCCCTTTCGCCATCCTTGATGCCCATCAAGGCCGGGCCCCGGGCCCGGGGTCACCCTTCGGGCGGAGGTGGACCATGAGCGCTGTCCGGATCACCGATGCCATCCACTGGGCTGGGGCTCTGCTTCCGGCCCTGCGCACCGCCGATGTGGTGGTGGACCTGCCTTATGGGACCAGCCTCAACGCCTACATCGTCCGGGGCGACCGGAAGACGGCCCTCATCGACACCACGCTGATCGACACGGTGGATCAATGCCGCGACAACCTGCGGGAGCTGCCGGATCTCACTGTGGACTGCATCATCCTGAACCACACCGAGCCGGATCACTCGGGTTCCCTCCTGCGTCTCGTGGAGCGCTTCCCCGGGGCCCAGGTCATGGCCACCCCCACCGCCGCCCGTTACCTGAAGAAGATCCTGAACCGGCCCCTGGACATCCACCAGACCCGGGACGGCGAGGAGCTGGACCTGGGGGGCAGGACGCTGCGCTTCCTCCACACCCCCTTCCTCCACTGGGCCGACACCCAGATGACCTGGTGCCCCGAGGAGAGGGCCCTCTTCCCCTGCGACTTCCTGGCGGCCCACTTCTGCGAGCCCCGGATCCTCTCGGACCGGATCCAGTTCAACCTGGAGTACGAGGCCTGCCTGGAGCTCTTCTACCGGGCCGTGATGGCCCCCTTCGCCGAGCATGTGCAAGCCGGGCTGCACCGGATCCGGGACCTGGACCTGCGCTACGTCTGCCCCAGCCATGGGCCCGTGCTGGTGGGGGATGCCATCGGCAGGGCCCTGGCCCGCTACCGCGCCTGGAGCACCCCCGACCTCCACCGGGATCCGGTGGTGGGGGTCTTCTACACCTCAGCCTACCGCTGCACCGCCGCCCTGGGCGACCAGATCGCCCAGGGGATCCGGGCCACCCTGGGGGGAGGGCATGTCACGGTCTACGACCTCAACGACACCCGGTACGACTGGAAGGTCTACCAGGATCTCCTGGCCGAGAGTGATGCCCTCCTGGTGGGTTCCCCTACGATCAACCGGGACGCCACCGCTCCCCTCTGGCGGCTCCTGGCGGGAGTGGACGCCCTCAACACCCGGGGCAAGCTGGCCACGGCCTTCGGCTCCTTCGGATGGAGCGGGGAGGCGGTCCCCATGCTGCTGGAGCGGCTGCGGAGCCTGAAATTCGAGGTCCAGGACGAGGGCTTCAGGGTCTGCTTCGTCCCGGACCGGGACGAGCTCAAGGCGGCCTACGAGTTCGGCAAGGCCTTCGGCCTGCGGCTCGCGGAGCGGTGGAGGCGGGTGACGGTGCCTGTGGCCTGAAGGGTCAGTCCCCGCCTTCCCGGCTGGAGACCGAAACCGTGGTCTCCTTGTCCTGGCGCCTGATCAGCACCGTGACGGCCCGTTGGTGGGCCCTATCCTTCCCGGTGACCAGCCCCCCCTCTCCGATCCGTGCGCTGCTGACGCTGAATCCCTGTGCCTTGAGCCCCGCCTCGAAGAAGTCCTGCACCGTCTGCACGCTGTCCCCGGTCTTCTGGACCACGCTCCGTTGCCGGACCTTGTTCACGGTGGCGTCCATGAGTCCCTCGGCGCTGGCTCCTGGATAGCTGGGGACCCAGTCGGGGGCAGGGGTCACCGCGCCCGCCCCGAGGGTTGCCTCGCCCTTCTCGGTCTGGAGATGCACCTTGCCCTCCGCTCCTGAGAGCTTCAGCCCCTCCCCCTTCGCATTGCGGAAGCGGACCTGCCCCTTCTGGGCCTCCGAGGCGTCCAGCGTGATCACCTCGCCCGACTTGCGGTCCCGGATGGTGATCGTGCCCTTGTCGTAGTCCGTACCCACCAGGTCGAGGTCCGGATTGGCCCGGATGGCCAGTTCCGCAGCGGCGACCGCCGGGTTCTTCCCTGCCGCGGCGATCTTGCGTCCCACCAGAGCCGCGATGATCACAATGGCGATGATCGCGAGGAGCACCACCACGCCGCAGCCGCCCAGAACCCACCAGAGGGTCTTGGACTTCCTGGGCGGCGGTGCGGCGGGGGTCGGGTCGGGGGTGGGGCTGGGTATCCATTCCTGGTTCATGTCGGACCTCCAGGCCTCCCATTGTAGACAGGGGGCGGCTGATTGAGGTCGCTGAAGGATCCCGGACGCCCCTCCGTCTTCCCTCCATGCCTCCCCAGGAGGACTGCGCGGACTCATCCTGGGGCCCGCTGGACGCCGATGAGAGGGCTCCTGGTGGAGAGGAGGCCCCCTTGGCTGGTATCGGGCACAGGCTCGGATGGGTGCTCTTCCCCCTGGGCGGGCTGCTGGCGGCCCCTCCTGGTTCCTTCACCCTCCATGGTTCCGTGATCGGGGAGTACATGACGGAGATCGGGCCGAGCCTGGAGAGCTCACGCGGTCTGATGATCGAACTGGCTGCCCTTGCGGCCCGCAGGGCCCACATTCCCATTGCCATGGCCCCGGAAGTCCTCTGGACCCGGGCCCAGGAGGACGCCATGCAGGAGCCTGGCGGACTTCTGGTGGTGCTGGCCCGCACACCCCAGCGGGATCCGAAGTGGATCTGGCTCAGTGTGATGTACACCGACAAGGTCTATGCCTTCACCCTGGGGGACCAGCCTTCCTGGGGGAGCTACGATGCCCTTGCCCGGGATCATCCCCGGGTGGGGGCCAAGCTGGGCAGCGCCTCCGAGTCCATACTCCGGGGACGGGGCGTCAGGGTGGATGCTGTCCTGGGCATGACGGCCAACTTCAGGAAGCTGCTTCTGGGGCGCATCGATGTGCTCTGCCTCCAGGGGATGGAGGTCCATAGTGCGCTGCGCCCACTCATGGATGACCCGGCGTTCAGGGACCGGGTCCCCCGGTTCCGCAAGACCGCGATGGCCGAGCTGCCCCTCTGGATGGTCGTCTCCCCCCGGACGCCCCAGGAGGATGTCCGGCGGCTGCGTCTGGCCCTGGAGGACTGCAAGCGCAGCCCAGGCTACCGGGCCACGGTCCAGCGATACGAGGCGCGGCTGAACGCCATCATGGGGCGCTGAGACCCTCCCCATCTTTCCCTGACGGCTCGCGGGTTCCCTTCGGGTCCTTCGCCCCACGGGGGCAGGCACCGCGCGGCTCCTCTGCCATCGCTCACCCTGGCTTCCTTTCCGCCTGGGCATTGCTTCGCTGCGGGCTATCATGAATGGCCTTGCGGGCGGCCCCAGAGGGCTGGTCCAGGCGCGGAACCCTGCTCAGGTGGACGGGGCGGGACTGGGGGGCTGATGGAACTGATGCACTGGCATGACAGTTACAGCGTGGGCGTCAAGCTGGTTGATGACCACCACCGGCGGCTCTTCGTCCTGATCAACGAGCTCATCCTGGCGGCGGAGAGCCGGCAGGGGGGGCAGAGTATCCAGTCCGTCTTCGATGCCGTGGTCGACTATGCCCGCATGCACTTCCGTGTGGAGGAGGCCCTATTCCGGGAGGACCCGGAGGCTGAGGGCCATGGTGAAGAGCACCGGGCCTTCGAGAGTTTCATGACCTCCTTCAGCGCGGAGCAGTCCCTGGAGGCCGCCGGTGAGCTGGCCAGACTGCTGCGCTACCTCAGCTCCTGGCTCCGGAACCATATCCTGGAGACGGACATGGCCACCTTCAGCCGTCTGGGCTACCGCCCCCGGGAGACCTGGGAGGCCTTTGTGGAGCGGCTCCGGCTCCTGACCCTGAAACCCACGGTGCTGCTGGCGGAGGACTCTCTCCTGGATCGCCTCTTCCTCCGTCGCTGCCTGGAGTCGGAGGGCTATTCCGTGCTGGAGGCCTCCGGGGGGAGGGAGGCGCTGGCCCTCGCGGAGTCCAGCCACGATCTGCACCTGGTGGTGACCGACCTGTCGATGACCGAAGGTTCCGGCTTCGACCTCATCCAGGGCATCCGCGCCAGGAACCTGAACTCCGTCTATATCCTCGTGGTCACCGAGGCCACGGACAAGGAGACCCTGGTGCGGGCCTTCCACCTTGGTGCCAACGACTATCTCACCAAGCCCATCTATCCCGAGGAGCTGAAGCTGAGGGTCCGGAACGGCATGAACCTGATCCGCCTGGAGAGCCAGGACGAGCTGATCTTCGCCATGGCCAACCTGGTGGACTGCCGGAGCCCTGAGACCGGGAGGCACCTGGAGCGGGTCCAGAACTACTGCCGTCTTCTGGCCCAGGAGCTGCTGGCGACGCATCCGACCTGGGGCCTGACCGAGGGGATGGTGCATGAGATCGGGCGTTACAGCCCCCTGCACGACATCGGCAAGGTGGCCGTGGCCGATGCCATTCTCAACAAGCCTGGACGCCTGAGCGCAGAGGAGTTCGAGGCCATGAAGGAGCACGCGCGGGTGGGCGGGGAGCTCATCGGGCGCATTCTCCGCAAGACCGGCTCCCGCAGCCTCAGCCTGGCCTATGACCTCACCATGCACCACCATGAGCGCTGGGATGGACAGGGCTACCCCGATGGCCTGAAGGGTGAGCAGATCCCCATGGCCGCGCGCATCATGGCCCTGGCCGATGTCTACGACGCCCTGACCTGCGACCGGGTCTACCGTCCGGCCATGCCCCACGCCGCGGCCCGGGAGCTGGTGCTGCAGGGCCGGGGCACCCAGTTCGACCCGCAGGTGGTGGATGCCTTCCTGGCCCATGAGGGGCGCTTCGAGGAGATCTGCCGACAGCTGCGGGACTGAGCCGGATTGGGAGCTGCGCTCAGCTCACCTTGAGGGTCTTCAGCAGCTCTGGGGACCACCGGGCGCCCGGCAGCCCCCTCATGGACGTCGCCTGGTTGTACCGGAGCAGGAGGAGGCGCGGGTCCCTCATGCACTCGAACAGCACTCCCCGGCCCAGCTCCCGCTCGATGGTGCTGGCCATGCGCCAGCCCACGGTGTACCAGGGGCCCTGGAAGCCGAAGAAGGCTGCCCCCTGTTCTTGGGCTGCAGCACCGCTCAGGCGTCCTTCGGCCACCTGGAGGAGGAACTGGTCCACGGCGCGTAGGTCCTGGTCAAAGCGGGCCAAGTCCTGGTCCCAGCGTTGCCGCGCCTCGGCGGAGCTGGTCGCATGGGGATGGGTGTCGGGGGCGCCGGCCGCCGCCAGCATGGCGAAGCCCTCTCCGAAGGCGCCGCACCAGTCCGCCGCCTCCCGGGGGCCTGGAGCCAGGGCTTCCAGCTCGGCCGCCAGGGCAGGGGAGGGCCTGAGGCTGGAGAGCCCGATGTGGTGGAATTCATGCACCAGGGTGTGCTCCACCTGGACGGTGGATTTCCCCGGGTCCAGCCAGAGGAAGAGCTCATGGTCCTCGAAGACGAAACTGTTCGAACCCGGTTTGATCATGGGATAGACCCGGGCCCGGATGGAGGCTCCCTCCGGGAGGTAGGCCAGGGCCCTCCTCGCACAGCCACCGAGGTCCATGGCCTGCCAGGCCGCCAAGGTCCTGGTCCACTCGGGGCCGGAGGCCTGGGACCCCAAATCCATGACGAAGCGCTGGATGTCGCCTTCCCGGATGGGGTGTCTGAAGGCGGCTTCCCGGCGGACCCACTGAATGTAGCCCTCGCTGCGGAAAAGCCTTGCCCAGTCCTCCTGGCTGGGGGGCGCAGGACGCTTGGCCAGGATGTCCAGGATGGCCTTCGGTTCGTCACAGACGAGCTCCACCTGGACCTGGGCTTGGAGAAGGCCCGTGCAGAGGCAGAGGATGCTGGAGAGGAGTCTGGGCATGAGGATTGGATTCCTGACCAAGGTATCAACAAGCAGCCGCTCCGTCTTCTTGACCGGCGGGGATGCCCTGGACTGCAGCTCGGTTACCTGGGCAAGGGGCCAACCGGATCCTCTCTCCGCTTGGCCCCAGGCAGGGGGCTGGATGGCGTCTAGTACCGGAACCGTGAGGAGGTCTCGGACAGGGACTCGGCTACAGTGGCCAGATCGCTGGCAGTGCGGGCCACCTCCTCCACCACGGTGGTCAGCTCGTGGGTGGCGTGGGCCAGCTGGGCTGCGCCGCTGGTGCCCTCCTCCACCCGGTGGGTGACCGCATCCCCCGTGCGGGCCTGCTCCCCGGCAGCCACACCGATCTCCTTGACCATGCCGGAGATGCGGCGGATCTCTTCGGCGATGTCCGTCAGGGCCTGGCCCGAGGCCCGGAAGGCCCGGGTCCCCTGCTCAACGCTGGCATTGCTCTGCTCGATGAGTTGGCCGATCTCCTTGGAGGAGCTGCTGGAGCGCTCCGCCAGCTTGCGGACCTCCTCGGCCACCACGGCGAAGCCCTTGCCGTGGACCCCGGCCTTGGCGGCCTCGATGGCGGCGTTGAGGCTGAGCAGGTTCGTCTGGCGGGCGATCTCACCAATGACCTGGATGGCCCGGACCATGTGCTCGGTCCGATCCCGGATGTCCTCCATGGCGGTCTGGGCGGCTCTCTCGGCCTCCTCGCCCCGCAGCGTGAGCTTCACCACCTCCTCGATGCGGCGCTCCACGCTGTGGACGTGGGAGGCCACCTCGGTGATGGAGGCGCTCAGCTGGGCCATGCTGGCGGCCATGTCCTCGGCCCCGGCTTTCTGGTGGCGGGCATTCTCATTCAGGGATCGGGTGGTGGCGGCCATCTGCTCCGCCGTGGCGGAGAGTTCGGTGCTGCCGCTGGCGGCCTGGGAGGCCCCCAGGCAGACCTGGCGCAGGATGCCCTGCAGCTGCTCCCTCATGGCATTCATGGAGGCCAGGAGGCTGGTGCTGTCATGGGGCCTGCGCTCCACCGCCACTGTGAGGTCGCCCCCGGCGATGGTGCGGGTGATGGCCACGGCGTAGTCCGGTTCACCCCCCAGGGGATCCACCACCTTGCGCTGGACGATCCACCAGAGCACGCCGCTGGTGGCCAGGATGAAGAGGATACCCAGCCCGATGGCGATGTTGCGGGTGCGATGGGCGCTGGCCAGGATGCTGTCCAGGGGCACGGTGATGGCGAAGGCCCAGGGGGTGCCGGTCTCGCCGATGACCAGGGGGACGTAGACTCGGAAGACCTCGGTCTTCAGGTGGGGATCCCAGCCGGTGTAGGTGAGGGTGCGGCCCCCCTGGATGGCAGCCTTGGCCTTCCGGGCGCTTTCATCCGAGCCCAGGTCGGTGTTGAGGCGCCCCGCATCGGGGTGGGCCACCAGGACCCCGGCGTTGCTGATCACCGTGGCGTAGCCGGTGCCGTAAGGCTTGATCTTCGCGGCCATCTCATTGAACTGGGTGATGGGCATGTCCCCGGTGGTGACCCCTACGAAGGTCCCGTTCATCAGGATGGGCACGCTGATGGTGGTCATGAAGACCTGCTTGCCGTCGATGGGGTAGAAGTAGGGCTCGGCCAGGGCCTCCCGTCTGGTGCTGCGGGGGACCAGGTACCAATCCCCGGCCCCGGGCTTCTCATAGTCCACCAGGGGGTCCACCCCGATCTTGGACCCGGCGCGATACCAGTAGGGGATGAAACGTCCGGTGCCATCGTGGGCGGGCTTGCCGGCCCACGCGGCATCGCTGCCATCAAAGGCGTTGGGCTCCCAGCAGGTGGCGGTGCCCACCAGGAAGGGGGAGCCCTCAATCACCCCCCGGAGCAGGGTGTTCGCCGCCACCCGACTGGCCCCGCCGTGGAGCTTCATGCCCTTGATGGCCGCTGCCTCGGCGCGGACAGTATAGAGATTGGCCTGGATCTCCGCGGCGATCTTGGCCCCGGCGCTGTTGGCCAGCTCCTCCGCATGGGCGAAGGCCGTCTCCTTCTGGGCGGCGGAGGCCCTGAGGGAGACGGTAGTGATGGTGGCCACGAAGCCGATGGCGCTCACCAGCGCCACCAGGAGAATGACCCGGGTCCCCCAGCTCAGGCGGTTGAACATGATGTTTCTCCCTGTTTGTAACGGTAATTAAATGAATCTTTCCGGGTGGGAAACATCCGATATCAGAGAAGTTTATTCATACTTGCCGGGGGGGCCAAGGGGAAAGGGTGCAATGATTGGGTGACCATCATCTCCAGGGCGTGCAGGCTCAAATCCCATCTCGGAAGAACCGCAAGGCATTGCGCACCGTCGACGCGTATCCCTACTGCCACCGACATCTTGTCGAGAAGGCATTCCTCCACCGCAAGCAGTGGAGAGGCCCTGTGACCCGCTATGGGCCCTGCCAAGCACCTGGCCTCAGTGCTCGTAGCGGTTCAGATTCGGTGCTTGGCGCGGGATCTCCCGCCCCCCCGGGAGATTGGGTGGGCCGGGGCATCGCTGGGTGTCACCTTCGATCTGGTTTAGGCCAGACCTCTTCGGCCTCCCGGTAGGCGCTTCGCGATGCTTTGGCGAAGGCGCTGGAGAAAACGGGTTGCCGGGTTCGGGGCAGCGGTCGAAGCCAGGGCCTGGTGGTGCTGGCTTGTGAGCGCGATGAGGATATGGAGGGGGAAGAGAGTGGGGGGAGCCTCCATGGCTGGGATGGTTTCCGACTTGAACACGCAAAGGTTCTGAGGGTCGAATCCCGCTTGAACAAGCGTTTGGACCGTCGTCTGGATGGCTGATCGGAAGTCGAGGTTCACCTGGACATTGGTGGGGGAATCGCCCGGGGGACAACCGGGTTCGGGCAGTGAGTGCCTTTCCCACAACTGATCCAGACGCTTCTCGTTGGCCATCTGGAAAATGAGCTGGTTCTGCCATCCATGTTTCCGGTGGAATCCATTGGCCACATGCTGCTGACCTTGTTCGGCCTTGCGCCTCAATCGTTCCAGGGAGAGCCAGGAAAGGTGGGCAGCGTAGATGTCGTCTGCAAGGTGAAGGGGTGTGTGCTTCTGGAACTCGACGCGATGGCAGCCGGCTGCCACGCGTTTCAACCCCTCATTCCGAAAGATGACCTTGGAGGGGAAGGGAATATGGAAGAAGTTGAGTCTGCCGTGGTAGATATCATCGAAGTTCTGAAGGGCATCCCTCTGCTTGGACTCGTCGGTGACGCCCTGGCGGTCCATGGTGAGGAAATCCGACAGGGATTGATCGTTGAACTCCCGGTGGGAGATGAAGTTCTTCAATTCATATCGGACACCCTTGCAGGCTCGGGGCAGGGCCTTCAGGTATGTCTTCAGGCTCTGCCCATGCTTCGGGATGAGAAATTCGTCGGCGTCGAAAATGTAGATCCAGTCTGGATGGGTTTGCTGGGCCAGATGGACGAGGGTGTTGATCTGCGCTTCCTGCAGGAAACGGCCCCCACTTTGGTTGAAGACATGGATCCTTCCTGGCCAGATGCCTTGCAGGAGCTCCAGTCCCCGGTGCGTTTCATCGGTGCTGCGATCGTTGAGGACGAAGACCTCGTCCACATGATGGGTCAGGGCGAATCCGATGGAGAGGGCGATCAGGCCCCATTCATTCCTGCACTGAATGATCCCCGCAATCCTGGGGAGCTCGGGTGAAGGCGACGGAATCTCTGCCAAGGGATCGGGAGATGGCGGTTGGGGCTGCATGGCTTGCTCTTTCAATCGGCCCCAGGTCATCCTTGCGCCAAACTAGGAATACCATAGGTTCCATCGAACTGATTTCGGGTAACCAAGATGCGAAGTGTCCCGGAGTCCTGGCGCCAGACCTCGAGAGCGGCCTGGAGTTCGGCTCGGCTCTCGCAGTTGCCATAGGCCGTCGGTAGATCAATCCAAGGCGCCCCGGTTCTCAGAACTTACAGGGTGCCATTGATGAATTTTATATTATTTATCAATGGCACCCTCAAGGGATCGCAGTCAGATCACAACTCGTAACGACATGCGCTAACAGCGGAATGTGGCGATCTGGGCCTGGAGGCTGGTTGAGAGTCGGTGCAGGTCGTTGCAGGTGCGGGCTACTTCCGTGGTGGTGGCTGACATCTGGGTGATGGCGGAGGCGATGGCGCTGGATTCCTGGGCACTGGTCTCCACCTGTCTGGCGACATCGGCTCCGGCTCGGGCCTGTTCCTCGGTGGCGGAGGCCGACTGGCGGGTGAGGGCGGCGAAGGACTCCAGCAGGGTGCGGATGCGCTGGAGGGTGGTCACCGCCGTCTCCACGGCTTCGCTCCCGCGGGAGGTGGCTTCTCCCGCTTCACTGATGGCCAAGCCGATCTCCTTGGCGGAGACGGAGCTGCGCTCTGCCAGCTTGCGGACCTCTTCGGCCACTACGGCAAAGCCCTTGCCGTGCTCACCGGCCTTGGCGGCCTCGATGGCTGCGTTGAGAGAGAGCAGGTTGGTCTGCTGGGCGATCTCCTGGATGACCCCTACGGCCTTCCCGATCTGCTCTGCTGTCTGGTTGATGCCATCCATGGCCGCCTGGCTGTCCTGGCCTGCCTGGTCTCCCTCGCGGGTGGCTCTCAGGGCGTCCTCCAGTTGGCTGAGGGCGCTCTGTGCGCCCCGGTTGACCTCTTCAATGGATGCCGAGAGCTCGGCCACGGCTGCCACCATCTGCTCGGAAGCCTGCTGCTGGGTCTCGGTGCTCCGGGCGATCTCGGAAGAGGTGGCCGCCATTTCCTCCGCCGAGGAGGAGAGTTGGGTGGCCCCGCTGGCCACGCCCTCGATGGTCTGGTGGACCCCCAGGATGGTCCCTCGCAGCTGTCCGGTCATCCGGTTCAGGGTGCGGCTCATCTCCCCCAACTCGTCCCGGGTGTCTACGGCTGAGTTGGCCTGCAGGTCCCCTGCGGCCACCGCCGCCAGAGCCTGGCTGAAGGAGTCCAGGGAGCGGGTGAGGAGGCGCAGCAGGTAGGCCGCCAGGAGGAGGGTGGCGATCAGGGAGAGGACGGTGAGGGTGATCCCGCCGGTCACGTTCTTGCGGATCTGGGCACGATGGGCATCGACCAGGCCTGAGGCCTTCTCTCGCTCGGATTTGATGAGACCATCGTATATGTCGCCACCCTTGAGCAGGAGCGGGTTGGCCTCTTTGTTCATGATGGCCCAGGCTTGGGCAGCGTCGCCTTGACGCGAAAAGACCACCGCACGGTCAATCAGGGCCCGCACTTCCAGGGCATTGGCATGATAGGCAGGGGCCAGTTGACGCTCCGTCTCGGAGTCAGAACTGGCTTCGTAGGACTGCCAAGCGTTGTCGAAAGCCTGGTTGCTCTCCTGGATTCCCTGTTCCAGCGCTTTTTGTTCCGCGGCGTTGGCATGGCCGTGCAAGGCTCCGAAGTAGGTCGACTTGATGATCTGGGCCCGGCATGTTGCCAAGTGCTCCTGCGGGATCAGGCTGTGCTGGTAGAGGGCATTGAAGCGGGCAAGACCACTGAAGGTGTCGTTCAGGGCCAGGCACAGGACAAGAATGAAGGCGAATGCCAGAATGCCTATGGAAAGGCTGATCTTGTACTTGAGTTTCAGGTTCTTGTACCACTGATTGAGACGCATGATGCTTCCTGGAATGTGTAAAATGGTAATTCTATAATAATTTTGATCTATTTTTAACTGGTTTTCATTATTGAGGTATCACAATATATTTGTATTGCGATAAGTAGTGGAAGCCAACGGCATTCACTTGGGTATTTGGGATCAGATACTGGGACTCTGGTGATGGATGTATTTGATGAATCTGTGGCGTAAAGGGCTTCCGTTACGCCTTCTTGGTCACGACCAGCAGTGTCAGCTAGGCCAGATCGTATGTTCCGGAGATCTTCACCTGCGCGCCGCCGCCGAACCATACGCGGGTCCCGCCCCTCCCGGTCGGGGAGGAGAAGAGATGGACGAAGTTCGGCTGATGGCGTAGCCCGTTCTGCTCAATCTGGAGTTTCTCACCGCCCCACAGGCCCTGGTCGAGAAGGTAGTGTCCGAAGGCCGAGTTCCCGGATCCGGTGGCGGGGTCTTCCAGGTATCCGAAGGTCGGGGCGAAGACGCGAGTCCGGTAGCGGCTTTCCTGGAAAGTCACCTCGGGGGAGTACAGCAGTACGATATCGACGCCGATCTGCAGGCAGAATGCCTTGAGTTCCTCCAGATCCGGGCTGCTTGCCAGGAGGGGCGAGAGCCCCGCCATCGGGACCACGAGCGTCTCCAGTCCTGCGTTGATGATCCGGATGGGTCGCGAGGGTTCCAGGGCATCCGTAGGGGTGCCCAGGGCTCGCGCCACCTCCGGCTGGCCGATGGTTTTCCGGGAGAAGGTCGGGGCCGGGGCGGAGATGTAGACGCACTTCTCGCTCCGGTAGCGGTTCTGGATCTCGAGGCGGGAACTCCGGGTGGCGATCGTCAGGGTCTCCCTCGTCTGCAGGGCTTCGTGGCTCGCGACGAGATCGTTCAGGATGGCGATGGTGGCGTGTCCGCAGAAGGCGACCTCCCGCTCGGCCGAGAAGTAGCACAGCTCGTAGTCCGTCTCCGTTCCCGGGCTGACGTATCCCACCTCGCTCACGAAGCCCTTCAGCTCCCTGGCGATCTGGAGCTTCTCGGCGTCGCTCAGCTCGTCCTGGCGCTCGAGGTAGACGACTGCGGCCGGGTTCCCTGCAGAGTTCCTGGCCGCGAAGGCGTCGATCTTCTTGAACCGGAGTCGTTTCATGATGGACCTCAGGGGGAGCCGCGGATGAGGGGGCTACCGGACCAGGAGCGCCCCGGTTTAGGAGGACGCTGGGGAGAGAGGCCCGGGGTCGGGCTCAGCGATCCGAAAGAGCCAGCTCCAATCCCAGGAATGCGAAGGTGGCGGCGAAGGCGCGCTGGAGGTGGGACTGGACCCTGGGGGAATCCAGGATGAAGCGGCGGAAGCTGTGGGCGAGGAAGCCGTAGACCAGGAAGACCGCCAGGGTCATGGCCATGAAGACGGCGCTCAGGACGAGCATCTGGGCCAGCGGCCCCAGGGGGCCGGGGTGGATGAATTGGGGCAGGAAGGCCAGGAAGAAGAGTGAGAGCTTGGGGTTGAGGATGTTCATCAGGAATGCCTTGAAGGCGATCTGCCCCGGCCGCTGCTCGGCGCTCGCGCCCTCCAGGCGCAGGCCCCCCTTGTCCCGCCACATCGCCCAGGCCAGGTAGAGCAGGTAGGCCGCCCCGGCGTGCTTCGGGAACTGGAAGGCCAGGGCGGTGACGTGCTATCCGGGCTTTGCCTGGATGGCACGTGCGGAACACGAGGGGGACGCAGAGCGAGCAAAGCGAGCGGGCGGTCCCCTTCGTTCAGAGTCTGGCATGCAGCAGAGCCGCCTGTCCCAGCGTGCTGATCCCCGCCGTGCATCCCAGCGAAGCCCCCACACTCGCCCGCCGCCCCAGCCGCAGGCCGACGGAGAGGGTGTAGAGGACACCCGTGCCGGGGATGAGGACGACGATCAGGGAGGTGAGGAGGAAGCGGGGGGGGTGGGCATGGGATTAACGGAAAAATTTTAACCGTCGTCACAGCCAGTCGGATGCTGAGAGGAGACGGGAAGGCGGTAGGCATGGGGGAGGTGGCGGATCGTGGCTGTGTCATCCGGGTTGAGCGCAAGGTTGGGCCGCTGGTGCAATTAGCGTTGGCTTTATATTCCGGTAAGGCGTTCGGTTTTGATGCGATAGTTGGGTCTGGTACTGTCGATATTGAGAATAGTTATTGAGGCAATTTTATTAAATAAAATACGATATCACCTGTCCTTTAGCCTTTTTAGCGGTCCTTCGAAATCGTGAATTAGTTTGTATAGTGGCTCGCTGCCTTCGAATAAGACTGTATTGTCATACCCATTTTCAGGAGTAAGACCGGTTGCTTCTCTGAGAATATCGAGATCACGCTTTGAAACTTGCTTTGTCCAGGATGGGAATCCGATTTTACACACGCGCGATCTTACGGTGCGTGGTTTTCCTAGGCCAAACCAAGTGCTTTTCATTTCATATTTGTAAATATTTATTGAGTTGCCATCCTGGTCCCCCATTTCAAAACCATGCTTGCCTAAAATTGTTTTCAACTCTCTGAATGTAATGCTGTAATAACCAGAATTTAATGTTCGTGTATGTCTTTTTATGAAATCTCGAATGATATAAATTTCCATATCATCCTTATTTCTATATTTCGAATAAAGGTCTGGATATGACTCTTTAAGGGTGCTTGCTGCGGTTGCGACTGTAAAGTTTTCAAAAACAGTTTGATTTTTCGTTACTATTCGTTTTTGTCGCAGAAGTGATTTTAGTAACATCAGCAAGGCTATTCTTTTGTTTCCATCGAGAAAAGCATGATTTTTAACTAATCCAAAAAATAAGCTGGAGGTAGCAAGCATTGGATCTGACCACTTGGATATTCCGCCAAAAGAGACCGATTGTCGTGATATTGCCGACGCTAACAAATTTCCACTGCTCAGCCCGGCAAACATTTTTTGGTTCTTCCCGGAATGGCGGGGAAATGAGGTAGGCAGCAGAGACTCCTGGGATCCTGGGTTTGCGACAACACCAGACCCGGGAGGCACTGCTGCCTATGAACGAGCTTATGGCCCAGATGGGCGGGTGGGAAGGATACAAGGCCGGATTGATCGGCGTGTACGAGGCCGGACGAAAGGGGCCTCGTGCCGAGGTATGGATTGAACTCCTTGGTAATGAACGACCTCGACGATGCAGCGGCTGTGGCCATCATGTGGATCGAATCCACGATGCGACCCAGCGCTGGGTAAGGGACCTCCCGATCTTTGAATACGAAGTCCACCTGCTGGTCTGGCGGTTTCGACTGGACTGTCCGAGGTGTGGACCCAAGGTGGAGTCCCTGAACTGGCTGGAGCCCCGAGCCCGGGTCACCAATCGGCTGGCCGAATCGGTGGCCAGGATGTGCAAAGTCCTGCCCATCAAGCAGGTTGCCGAGCATTTTCACCTGCACTGGGACACCGTCAAGGCCATCGACAAAGCCCACCTGGACCGGGAACTGGGGCCCCCAGAACTGCGGGGAGCCGAAACACTGCTCATGGATGAGTTCGCCCTTCGCAAAGGACACCGATATGCCACGGTGGTGCTGGATGCCGCCAGAAAGCGGGTCCTCTGGGTAGGGCAAGGGCGAGGCCGTGCAGACATCCGCCCTTTCTTTGAACTGCTTGGGAAGAGGGGCTGCGCCCAAATCAAGGCGGTAGGTATGGATATGTCCGCAGCCTTCGAGCTGGAGGTCCGGAAGCACTGCCCCAAAGCGGAGATCGTCTATGACCTCTTCCATGTGGTGCAACGCTATGGCCACGAGGTGATTGATCGGGTCCGGGTTGACGAGGCCAACCGGTTGAGGGGAGACAAGTCGGCCCGCAAGGTGGTGAAGAGCGCCAAGTGGCTGCTGCTAAGGAACCCCAGGAATCTGGAGGGTGAGGCCAGGGTGCGCCTCAAGGAGTTGCTGGACGCCAATCAGGCTCTGATGACGGCCTATGTGCTCAAGGACGACCTCAAGGAACTCTGGCGCTACCGACGCGAGGGCTGGGCTCGCCGGGCCTGGAATGATTGGTTGGAACGCGCCAAGTCAAGCAACCTGGCGCCATTGGTCCGGTTCGCCCA